>CAMCSO010000047.1 GCA_945877545.1 Bifidobacterium breve
CGAACATTGCCGCCACCTCGGCGGGGGCCTTTGACAGGTCAGCGCGCGTCATGGGGGCATCCTTGCATCCCACCGCTTCGTCCGCCCACAGCGAGAACCCCACACACCGCCAAAATGCCGCGGCCCACCAGACGCCCTACGCTTTAGTACGTGTCGAACGCTCATGCTGCCCGCCGTCTCGAGGGAGCGCCAGCCATCACCGTTCGAAGCCGACCCATCGCCGATCCCGAGGACCTCCTCTCCCGACTCCCCTCGCGGGGGCCGCTCGCCTGGGTGCGCGGCGGAGAGGGGCTCATCGGCTGGGGCATCGCAGCGCAACTCGAGGTGAGTGGTCCCGAGCGCTTCAGTCGCGCACAGCGCTGGTGGTCCAAGTGGTGCGCGGCAGCGGCGATCGATGACACGGTGGCAATTCCCGGCTCCGGTCCAGTCGCATTTGCGTCATTCGCCTTCGACCCAGATCCCGGTACCTCTGTCATCATCATCCCCAAGGTCATCGTCGGCAGGCGTGGTGGCCAGGCATGGGTCACCGCAATCGACCCAATCGACGACCCGCGCAAGTCCCTGGCTCCAGTCTCGGTCCCCGATCAACCGTCAGCGGTGCGTTGGTCGCAGGGCTCGCGCAGCCCAATCGAGTGGCAGGCGGCGGTCGCCGAGGCCATCGGGCGCATCACAGCGGGCGAGCTCGACAAGGTGGTCCTTGCACGCGATGTGCTAGCCCAGGTCGACGGCATCCTCGACCCTCGTCACCTCCTCCTTAATCTCGCAGAGCGCTACCCGACCTGCTGGACATTCTCGGTGGCGGGCCTCATCGGGGCTACTCCCGAATTACTCGTCCGTCGCACCGGAGATCTCGTCACGAGCAGGGTGCTCGCCGGCACGGTTCGACGCCAGGGCGACGACGTTGCCGACGCCGGTCTCGCACTTGCCCTCCTCGACAGCGGAAAGGACCTCGAAGAGCATCGATATGCGGTTCGTTCAGTCGCCCGCGCCCTCGCCGCCCACTGCACCGACCTTGACGTCCCTGAGGGACCCCGCGTCCTTGCGCTCGCAAACGTCCAGCATCTTGCAACCGACGTAACCGGCCAACTCGCCGATGGCGCTTCGGTGCTCGCTCTAGCGGCGTCACTCCACCCAACAGCAGCCGTCTGTGGCACCCCAACCGAGCGCGCCCTCGCCCTCATCAGGGAGATCGAGGGCATGGATCGCGGACGCTACGCCGGCCCGGTGGGCTGGTTCGACGCCAATGGCGACGGCGAGTTCGGCATCGCCCTTCGCTGCGCGGAGATCGACGAGGAAGCCGGCATCGTCCGTTCGTTCGCCGGATGCGGCATCGTCGCCGGGTCAAGTCCTGACCTCGAGCTCGCCGAGTCGACGGCCAAGTTGGTGCCGATCCGCGACGCCCTCGAATCTCGTTGAGACGCTCCCTAAAGTTCAGCGGCCAGACTCCTCGAAGGCGTGCCGCCCACCTCGCCGATGGAGGTTCGCATGCACAGCACCGAGGCACCGAGGTCGCCATCGCGACCGATCTGCCAATCGAGCGGAAGCGACTGAAGTAACGCAACCATTCCCAGGTTGTCATAGAGCACATAGGCCGTGAGCGAGTCGAAGGACACCCTGCGGGCAACGTCGACGAGACGCATGAGCATCTCGCGACCCAGCCCGCGCCGGTGCCACCGATCATCGACGATGACGGCGATCTCCGCCCCACTTCCGTCACTCGGCCCCTCAGGAAAAACATTGCCAAGCGCAACGATCTCCCCCGCCTCATTCGTCGCGACGAGAGTTGCGCCCCGGTGACCTCCCGAGATACGCCGAAGGTTCTCCTCTCGCCACGAGTTCATTGGCGTGAAGTACCGGTGGTAGCGCGAGCGCTCCGAGCATCGCTCATGCATGTCGGCGATCCGCTGAGCATCAGCGGGACGTGCCAGCCGGATCCACAGCCGTGCCCCATCGCGCAACTGAGTCGACCAGCCGTAACCCTCCTCGACTCCACGTGATTGCGCGAGCGCCGCAACGAGACCCAACAGCGCCGAGGCACGGTCGTGCTCAGTGCCCGTGAACGGCGCATGGGCGCGGCGCAGCACCACGTGCTGGTCAAGAGTCCACTGCATCCGAAGGACCTCCGCGGACGTGTCTTCCCCCTGTACCGCGGCTGTCACCTCCCATGAATCAGCAAGGACGAGATCAGCCGCAGCCTGCGGTGCCGCATCAGGGTCGGCAACGAGTGCTGCGCACCGCTGGAGAACTCGGGTAGCGATGTCATCGGCATCGGTGGCCATCCCCCGCGCGACGATGACATGTGCGCCAACCGAGCCCAGAGCCTGGGCAAGGCTCTCTCGATCAAGATCCCGTGGCGCATGAAGGATGAGGTCGACAAGTTGCTCCCCATTTGCGTGCTGCGCACCGAGCACCGTCACGACGGTCACCTGCATGAGCGCAAGGATTCGAAGCAGCCGAGCGAGCGCCGTCGGACTCGTTGAAATCGTCACGCGGGCGCGCCAAGTGCTCACGTCCTCGGCCGGAAGCGCAGTCGGTAAATCAACTGCCGCGAGTGACTCCAGCAGCCGTGCCGAAAGGCTCGTCCAACCTGACGGAGCATCCCAATCGGTCGACGCCCCGGCAATGACCGACAGCCCCAGCCCGACGGCGAGCAGGTGAAGCGCAGCAGACTCATCGTCGATCGATGAATCGACGGCTCCGGAGCCGCGCAGTTGGCGCACGACGGTCGTGAGTGCGTCCCTTCGTTGATCGAGTCGATGCTGCACCGTTGCGCCGAGTTCCGGGTCGTAGCGGGCCAGGGCTAGGGCCTGGATCTCGCGGGTGTCCCAGGCTGCGGCGGGTGACCCGAGCACGTCTCGCGCGGCCGTGAGGAGGGCCTGCATTGCAGGAACGGTCGGCTGTTGCGCCTGCTGTTGCAGGGACTCCGAGATCGGCGGGAATGGGAGCGACTCCACCACGGCACATAGCAAGGCGGAGCGGCTGCGGCCGACCTCGGACACCACTCGGACCGGTAGGTCAGCGACTCTTGCCACCTCGCGGCGGCTGGTGCGGGCAATGCCGCGCGAGGCAAGGAGTTCGGCGGCCGCTGCAAGTATCCGGGCCTTCTGTCCCCGCTTCATGGCAACTAAGCCGACCCGAGCGCCTCGTGCACAGCCCGTTGAACTGAGGCGAGGATTTCCGCCTCCCGTGCTCGCTCACACGTCTTGGCGACGACGATCCGAACGCCGCCAGCCTCGAGCGCTGCGGAGATGGCGGCCTCAAGTTCAGCAAGGGTTTCGGCGATAACCGCCGGAACCGCCATCGTCTGGGCGAGCCCCACGATGTCGACGGAGAGCGGGACCCCAAATACTCGGTCGAAGACGTCGGTAAAGCGAGGCTCGCCCTGCTCGAGTTGCGAGAAGATGCCTCCGCCATTGTTATCGGCGACCACTATGACGAGATTGGGTTCGTCCTCGCTATCGGGCACAAGCAACGCATTGCTGTCGTACAGGAACGTCAGGTCGCCGACGAGCGCAAGCGCCCCCACGCCCTCCTGTCGCTGGAATGCCGATGCGGCCCCCCACGCCGTCGAGAGGCAGCCGTCGATTCCTGAGGTCCCCCGATTACCAAGAACGTAGCCGTCACTCACGGTGGTGCTCGCGAAGTTGAAGACATGGCGGACGGGCCAGGACGGGCCGACGTAAAACATGCCACCCTCGAGAACTGCTGCAGCCGTGGCCCGCGCAACGTGCATACCGGTGAGCACCGCACCCTCGGCGGCTAACGCGGTCTCGACGGCCGCGGCAGCCAACAGGTCGGCGCGCTGCCACGAGGCCAGCCACTCCTCGTCGACTTCAGCCTCTTCCGGCGGGAGCGGCACCGACGCCACGACGACGTCGGCCGAACGGCCCGGATCCGCCCACTGGGGGTCGGCATCGACCGCAATGTGCAGGCCGGCACCGGTGACCATGCGCATCACAGCGCGACTCAGGCCGACACGTCCGACCGTCATCACTACATCGGGCAGATGACCGGTCGCAAATTCTTCGTCAGCCAAAAGCAGCCCCCCGTGCGAAAGCACGGTGTCGCACCCCGCGACGTTGCCGCTCGGCTCCCCAATGACCGGCCACCCAATCGCGTCGGCGAGCTCGTCGATCATCCCAATGGCCTCGGCATCGTCGTGATCACCGACAACGATGACGCCGCGCGCCGGAACAACCGGATCGCCGAGCAGGGTTTCGAGGAGATGGTCGAGCGGGGTGCTCATCCCCGCCACCATGCGCGAGTCAGCCGTCCAGGGCCGGCCATCGCTACGCCCCTCGAGTACAAGGTCGCTTCCCGTCGCACCGAGTGCAGCGGCGTTTTCCGGGACAAGTGGCTCAGAGAATGGGACGTTCAAGTGAACGGGCCCAGGTCGCATTCCGTCGGTGGCCGCCGCGACTGCCCGAGCGATCGTCGAACGCCAATAGCGATTGGCGGCCACCGAATCACGCGCAGGATCGAGCATCGCCATCTCATGGAAGGCGCGCACCGACGGGCCGAAGATCTTCAATTGATCGATCGCCTGATTCGCACCGATGTCGCGCAGGGCGGGCGGTCGATCGGCAGTGAGTGCGATGAACGGCACATTCGACAGGTCTGCCTCGATGATGGCCGGGTGAAGGTTGACTGCGGCCGTCCCCGATGTCGTGAGGACAACAGCGGGTATCCCGCTCACCTTGCCGAGTCCTAGGGCAAGGAAGCCGGCCGTACGCTCGTCGATCCGCACGTGCAGAACGATCTCGCCCCTCGCCTCAGCCTCCGCGAAGGCGATCGCTAGGGCCGCTGATCGGGATCCCGGAGCCACAACGACATCGGAGACCCCACATCGGATGAGCTCATCGACCATCACCTTGGCCTGCGCGGTCGACGTGTTCACCGGCTCACTCTTTCACGCCGGTCACGCCGATGCACCGATGATCTCTGTCCATCGCTGCTCTGATCCTGCGAACCACGCCGCGGTCAGCCGTCGGCGCCACCAGGCGGCCCGCTCATCCGACACCTGATCACGGGCCTGCACAAGCGCCGCGAGGTCGGGTGCCACACGCCGCACAGTGAGCATGCCGTCAACTGGTGGCTCAGGCGAGCTCACCAGGTCCTCCGCGAAGAGGGCACCGGTCCCGAGCCCGCACGCGATCTCCAGACCGAGGATCCCTGCGAGGTTGACGGCTACCGCCAGTCCGACCGATGTGTCAAGCGAACTACTCACGACCACGGGGACCGGGAGCGCCTCAACGACCCGTAGGCACGCCTCGATCCCACCGAGCGGAGCCGGTTTCACGATCGCAAAATCGGCCATTCGGCTGATGAGATCAGCCTGCCTCGCCAGAGCCTCGGCGTCGTCGCTCGTGCGCAGGGTCTCATCCACCGCGACTGGCACATGACACGACTCACGTACCTCGATGATCTGCTCAACCTCGCGGCATGGCTGCTCGACGTATTCCAGCCCGTACTCAGCCAGACGACGCAGCGACGCTTTCGCCGTAGAGACGTCCCACCCACCATTCGCGTCGATCCGGATTCGACCGACCCCCCGGCCAAGCGTCGTGTCCAGAGCATCTCTCACACTCGCGACCCGCGCCTCATCGTCAGCGAGTGCGCCGCCGACCTTCACCTTGACCGTGCTGCACCCGTGATCGTTGATCGCCTGCCTAGTGAGGAGCGCAGCGTCACCCGGTGACACCGCGGGCACGATGGCATTGACGCGGACCGCAGATCTGCGACTGACCGGCCACGATCCAAACGCAGCCTCGAGCGAGCAGTCGAGCCACCGGGCCGCCGCCTGGTCGCTGTAATCGTCAAATGGTGCGAACTCCCCCCATCCGGACGGACCCTTGATGAGGAGGCCCTCGCGGACATCGACACCTCGGAAGGTCCGCCGGAGTCGCACAGCAAACGGCACCGCGGCGGCGAGCACCCGCCGCAGTGCGGGATCACTCACGACAGGTCGCTACGGTCGCTTGGGGAACTGGCCGAAGTCTGGCTGACGCTTCTCCTTGTAGGCATCGCGCCCCTCCTGCGCCTCCTCGGACATATAGAACAACAGCGTGGCGTCACCGGCGAGTTGCTGGATCCCAGCGAGGCCATCGTCTGCGGCATTATGCGATGCCTTAAGCATCCGCAAGGCCATCGGGGACAGGGCGAGCATCTCGCGCGCCCAGGTCACAGTCTCGACCTCGAGATCCTCGATCGGTACGACGGCATTCACCAGGCCCCAGTCGAATGCCTGCTCTGCGCCGTACTGGCGGCACAGGTACCAGACCTCGCGGGACCGCTTCTGGCCGATGGTACGAGCGAGCAGGCCCGAGCCGTAGCCGCCGTCGAATGAGCCCACCCTCGGACCTGTCTGGCCAAATCGCGCATTATCGGCGGCAATCGACAAGTCACACACGACGTGAAGGACGTGCCCACCGCCCATCGCATATCCCGCAATCATCGCGATGATCGGCTTGGGGGTGCGCCGGATCTGTATCTGCAGGTCCAAGACGTTGAGTCGGCCGATGCCACGCTGGGCAATTGCATCATCACCGATGTACCCGTCATTCCCCCGGATCATCTGATCGCCGCCCGAGCAGAACGCCCAGTCGCCCTGCCCGGTGAGAATGATGACGCCGACACTATCGTCGTCGCGCGCCCGATTGAGGGCGTCCTGCAATTCGAAGAGGGTCTGCGGCCGAAAGGCATTGCGCTTCTCGGGACGGTCGATCGTGATCTTCGCAATGCCCGCTTCGGCGCCGGTCGATCGCTCGTAGCGGATATCGCGGAACTCACCCATACTCTCCCATTCGCACCCCGGCGTCATCGATGAGTGCGCGGGGTTCGCGATCGCCGGCGAACCCTCCGGAACGACGGGCGGCAGGGGGTAGCGGGTCCGAGTGTCCATGCGATGAACGCTATCGCGAGTACGCTCAACGCGATGCGCCCACTTCGTCGTACGCCAGTGCCCCCCGGACCCATTGGGCTCAGCGCGCTCATCGACCCGGTCGCCTCGGCCCTCGACGGCAGTGGTCCAGCGGTCGCACCGGTGCCCACAACCTCAGTCACAGTCTCAAGCGACTACGTCGCAGGCATCATGCGGGCCCTGCGCCCTGATGATCCCGACGTACCGCTTGAGTCTGACGAGGTCGCGGTTGTGCTCGCCACGTCAGGGTCGACGGGCGCACCTCGCGGCGTCCTCCTCACCGCCAAGGCCCTTGGGGCGCTCACCGATTCGGTGAACGGAACCGGGCGCGCACCACAGTGGATCGCCGCCCTCCCCCTCTCGTCGATGGGCGGCTTCAATGTCCTCCTCCGCAGCCTCGCAGCCGGCCGGGCGCCAATCCCGATCGAGAGTCTCGGTGGCGCCGCGCCGTTCACCCCGCTCGACTTCTGGCAGGCGGTACACACCGCTGCCGCGCTCTCCTTCGATATCCGGGTCTCTCTCGTGGCCGCGCAGGTGCGTCGGCTGCTTTCGGACGAGGCTGGGATCGAGGCACTCAAGGGCTGTAGCCAGGTCCTCGTCGGGGCAGGACCCCTCCCAGCCAGCCTCGAGGTGACCGCCAAATCCCACGGCATACACCTCACCCGCACCTACGGGGCAACCGAGACGTCGGGCGGTTGCGTGTACGACGGTGTACCACTGCCCGGGGTTAGCCTCGACACCCTTCCCAGCGGCGAGGTCGTCATCAGCGGGCCGATGCTGGCTCTCGGCTACCGTTTGGATCGCGAGCGCACCGAGGCGCGGTTCACCGAACCGGGCTACCGCACCGGTGACCTCGGGAGCATCGACTCAGGAAGACTCACCCTGCACGGACGTATCGATGACGTCGTCGTCGTGAACGGGGTGAACGTGGCCCTCGGCGCAGTGGAGAAGGTCATTGACGCCTGCCCCGATGTCGAGTCAGCCGTCGCACTCGCCCTGCCCCTCGGCGATGACGAGATAGAGATCGTTGCGATCGTCATCGCGGATAGTGCCGCTGCCGGGATTAGGCAGCAGATCAACGCGGCGGTGCAGGGGGCGCTCGGCCGGCCTGCCGTGCCGCGTAGGGTCGCCGTCGTGCCTGACCTCCCACAACTGCCCAATCGCAAGATCGATCGGGCGTTACTACGCGCCCTCGCCAGCGAGCCGGGACGGTTGACGTGGCTTCCCTAAGCCAATGGGTTGGCGGTGCGCGCCCACGCACCCTTCCAACAGCAATCTCGTCAGTGGCCGTCGGCACAGGACTCGCAGTCAACGCCGAGGCGTTCATTCCCCTTCGCGCTCTGCTGGCCCTGCTCGTCGCGGTCGCCCTGCAGATCGGAGTCAATTACGCGAACGACTACAGCGACGGAATCAAGGGCACTGATGAAGCCCGAGTTGGCCCGGTCCGCCTCGTCGGCCAGCGGCTGGCTTCTCCTGCGTCCGTGCGTCTTGCCGCCCTTTGCTCATTCGCCGTAGCCGCGGCACTCGGGACCATCCTCGTCGCCATCGTCGGCCAGTGGTGGCTGCTGGTCATTGGGGTGGCCTGCGTGGCTGCCGCCTGGCTCTACACCGGAGGCCCAAGGCCCTACGGCTATCACGGACTCGGCGAGGTCTTCGTCCTCGTGTTCTTCGGCATCGTCCCCGTCGTCGGAACCTTGTATGTGCAGTCGCTCACCGTGACGGTTGCCTCAGTCGTGGCATCGGTCGGGGTCGGCCTGCTCGCCTGCGCCGTCCTCGTCACGAACAACCTCCGCGATATTCCGACTGACCTGGCCTCGGGTAAGCGGACTCTTGCGGTGCGGCTCGGCGATGCTCGTACGCGGAGCCTCTACCTTGCTCTCATCGCCGGCACGGCCGCCGCGACGATTGTCGTCGCCGTGCTCATCTCCCCGTGGCTACTCATCGTGCTCATCGCCCTTGGCCTCGCCATCGGTCCAGTGAGGCTGGTGCGCGGGGGCTCCACCGGCCCTGCCCTTGTGCCGGCGCTGAAAGGAACCGGGCAACTCGTCCTCGGGTACGGGCTAGCGCTCGCCGCCGGGCTGTGTCTCGTCTGACTCGTCGTCGTCCTCAGCCCTCGTCGAGACATCGATTCGATCGTTTAACCGCGTGAAGAATCCGCTGACGCCGACGCTCACGGCGTCGCGCTGTCGGTTGAGGGCGAAGATGCTGATCGCCCCGGATACGAGGATCGCCAACGAGAGCGACCACAGGCCGCGCAGCGGGGTGAGGAGCGAGAGCAGCAGCCACACCCCCGCGAAGATGAGGATCCGCAGCGCCGTGTAGGCGAGCAACGCGATCCACCGGGGCTTGTCGGTTGTCATCCCCCCACGGTACCGGCCGCCTGCTCAGGCGTGCGGGCTGGTGCGGTCACGTTACTGTGGTCACCTTGGAGGTGGCTGATGCTGCGTGTGGTCGGGATCTTGGTGCTCATCGCACTGTACGTCTCGTTCATTGTCGATGTCGTGCGGACGCCTCGCGCGAATGCCCGGGCGCTGCCGAAACTGCTCTGGCTCGTCATCGTGATCGTGCTCCCGATCCTCGGGGGGATCCTGTGGTTCTTCTTCGGCCGGACCCGGCCGGCGCCGGGGTCGCGCTGGGGCCGGCGACGGGGCCCGGTAGCCCCGGACGATGACCCGCGATTTCTCAAGCAGTTGGACGAGGATGCCTGGCGTCGGCGCATGCGCGAACGCCGAGGCGAAGCCTAACCCCCCTCCCCCTCTCTCCCTCTCCCGGTCATTTCATCCAGATTCCGGCTGAACTGACCACAAAACTGGTCAGTTGACCACGATATTGGTGATTTCATCCACGCTGGACCTGTGGATAACTGTTTGGCATTCTTGGGTTTTTCAGGCAATCTGCCGATATGACCATCAGCCTCTCCGACTCCTTGCACGCAGCACGTGAGGAACTTCATTCGCGGGCGGCCCCTCAAGGCGGCGCCTTCCGTCGCTCTGATCTCGCTGCCTGGGGTATGGACGATGCCACGCTGCGAGCCCTCATCCGTCGTCGCCTTGCTGTTCGGCTCCGCCATGGGATTTACACCGATGTCTCGTTGCTCGACGCGGCCTTTGCTGATGAGACGCGGATGCACCTCCTTAATTTATCGGCCGCTGTCCTCGGCCTGGACTATCCGGCGTATGCATTCGGCCAGTCGGCCGCCGTTCTCCTCGGTCTCCCCCTGCCCCACCGGGTGCCAGAGAACCTTTCGCTCATCAGGCCGCTACGAAGCGATCTGCGGGCCCTGCGGCGTCCGAGCACCCATCACCTCGTTCTCCCTAACCTCATCGTCACCACCCACTCACTCAACCCGGCCACAACCGGTATTACGGACGGGATTCCGGTGGTCGGGCGCCATCTGGCCGCGATCTCGACGGCGGCGCAACTGCCGCTGGATTGGGCCGTGGGCGTCCTCGATTCAGTACTCTGGGATGAACCAGATGCCGCCGGGTTACTGCGAGAGACGCTCGATGACTGGCCGTTGATGCGCGGATGCGGAGTGGTGCGTCGAGCCCTCGACATCGCCCGACCCGGAGCACAGACGATCCTTGAATCGTTGTCGCGCGTGCGACTGTGCCGAGCAGGGCTGCCCGAGCCACAATTGCAGGTGCCGATGTACGACGCACAGGGTCTCATCGGCATCGTCGACATGTGGTGGGAAAGCCTCGGCGTTGTTGGAGAGGCCGACGGTGCAGTGAAGTACGACGACCGACAGGTGCTCTACCAGGAGAAAATCCGTGAAGATCGGATCCGGGCGAAAGGGCTGCGCTTCGTCCGTTGGGGCTGGGAGGACACGAAGTTGCGCATGGATTGGGTCGCCGACCAGATCCGGAGCGCGGCACGTCGTTCAGCCTGACCTCGGGCTCGCTAAGCGGGATGAAGTGACCAAAATCATCGTCAAATGACCGGATTTCTTGTCATTTGAGCCGGAATCTGGATGAAATGACTGGGGGGTCGGGGTGGGGTGGGGGTTAGGAGACTCCTGCATAGGAGTGCAGGCTATTCACGAAGAAGTTCACGCCGAAGTAGTTGATGAGGAACGCTAACCAGCCGACGATCGCGATCCAGGAGGCCTTACTCCCCCGCCAACCGGCGGTCGAGCGCGCATGCAGGTACGCCGCGAAGATGACCCACGTGATGAATGCCCAGGTCTCCTTCGGATCCCAGCCCCAGTAGCGTCCCCACGCATTCTCGGCCCAAATCGCGCCGGCCACGACAGCGAACGTCCACAGCGGAAAGCTGAACGCAACCACCCGATTCGTGAACGACTCAAGCCGATCAACGCTCGGTACGCGAGAGAGCAC
This sequence comes from Bifidobacterium breve, assembly GCA_945877545.1. GTDB lineage: Bacteria > Actinomycetota > Actinomycetes > S36-B12 > S36-B12 > WLND01. The sequence goes on from CAMCSO010000047.1 coordinate 11,260, forward strand.
GCCATCCGAGCTCCCGGTGCGTGCCACCGCGCGCCTCTCGAGCCCGCCTTTGAGCAGGCCCAGCGCGGCAGCCGCAGCGGCGATCGTGAAGGCCCCAGAGCAGATGACCGCCGCAGACACGTGGATGACGAGCCAGTACGACTTCAGTGCCGGCACGAGTTGCGCGGCCTCGGTGTACAGGACCGTGACCGCCATGCCCAAGGTGAGGAGCACCGGGATGACGATGAAAAGTCCGAGCCAGCGCACATCACTGCGGAGCGACAGGAACAGGAACACCGCGAGGGTGGCCAGAGCGGCGCTGATCGAGAATTCGTACATGTTGCCCCACGGCACCCGGCCAGCCCAGATACCACGCATGACGACACCCGCTAGGAGCAGTATGAACGAAAGCCAAGTCAGCGACATGGCGATATTCGCCGACCGTTTGCCCGCCTCCGGCCTCTCAGGTGAGTCGGAAGGACGCGTGAGAACCGCGACAGAGCCCTCGCCCGGCCTCGCCACAACAACCGCGGCACCCGCCGCCGCGCGCCGACGGCCGGCAGCGAACGAGACTGCAAAGGCGACCATGGCGAAGGTGAGGGTGATCATGGCTGCATAGATGGCCGCATTACTCGCCTGCGCTAGCGCCGCTGTGGTCACGTGTGCTCCTTCGGTGTCGCCTCAGTTCGCGAGATCTCACGAACGAGGGCGTCGATGTCGTCGGTCAGGGCTCCGAGCTCGATGTCGTCAAGGCTAGAAGACCGGGTGAGCCCAGCTACCTGTACCACGGTAGCCGCTCCGGCCGGAGCGAGCACCTTGACCCAGATGCGCCGCCGTCGGACGAACAGCGACAGCATGAGACCGGTGATCGCAAGGATCGACGCGATGAGCGCTGCCTCCTTGCCAGGATCGTAGGCGATCTGGAATGAGGCCCAGCGATCGAAGCCGGTGAACATGACCGAACCTGACCCGTCCTGCCAATCCCAGATCTGGCCGGGACGGAGGGTTCCGAGGCCGATTTGGGTCATCGATTCGGAGTCGAGTCGATAGACGCTTTGCGGCATCCCGGTGTCGAGTCCCAGATCACCGGTCCACGCGGAGAGGAACACTGCCGGATTGTCAGGGCCCGGGAACACCGACTGCCCGCCTTTGATCTTGTCGATGGACGCCGTCGGCAGGAACAGCCCCCGTAGACCCAATTGCGGCTCGGAATCCGGGATCTTCACGACCCCGGTCGAGGTGAAGTTGCCGTCCTGAGGAAGGAAGACGACCGCGTCATTGAACACCACCCTTCCGGTTGCGTCCTTCACGACGAAGTGGGGCGCATAGCCATGCCCGACGAGGAAAACCTTCGCACGGTCGACTTCAAGTGGGGCGTTTACCTCGATGACGGACTGCTGCTGCGGGGCCGCAGGGTCATCGCGATAGGTGACCTTCGCCTCGAAGTACTTCGGGGCCCCGCGTTGCGAACCCTCGCGCTCAAAGTCGACATCGAAGGAGTCGAGGGTGAGGGAGAAGGGAGTGAGGCTGTCCGAATCGACGAGGCGCCCGCCGCCCCACGCGTCGTATTGGGTCACCGTGTTCGCAAAGCCCCCGCCCTCCTTCACGATGACGTTGCCCTTCCAGCCGAACAGTCCCCCCACAGCGACGGACGCCAGGATGAGCAGCAGCGCGACGTGGAAGACTAGGTTGCCCGTCTCACGGAGGTAGCCCTTTTCCGCGGAGACCCAGCGCGGACCCAGGGCATCACCTGACGGACCCTCAACCACTCGCCAGCGGTGGCTTCGCAGATACTCCACGGCACCTGCGATGACGTCGGCCGAATCCACCGCCACATCAAGGGTTACCGTCCCACCGAGGCGATCGAGGTTCTTGGGGGCCGCGGGCGGCGGCGCCAGCATGGCTCGCCAGTGCTGTCGTGCCCGGGGGACGACACATCCGATGAGGGAGATGAAGAGCAGCAGGTACACCGCGGCGAACCAGGGTGCCGCGAAGACGTCAAAGAAGCCGAGCGACTGCAGAAGCCTCCCGACGGAAGGCGAGCCGGCGATCCACTCCTTTACCTTGAGCGGGTCATTGCCCTGCTGGGGCAGGATCGAGCCGGGGATGCTCGCGATCGCGAGAAGGAACAGCAGGATCAGTGCCGTCTTCATGCTCGTGAGTTGCCGCCAGGCCCAGCGAACGAATCCGAGCCCGCCGAGAGGAGGCAACGGTGCCATAGGCTCCCGGCCCGCGCTCACAGTGCCGTCTCGAATCCGGGCAGGGTGACCCGCAGCCAGATCGTGAACGAGGTCCAGGCACCGGTGACGAGTAGGAGGCCAACGATGATGAGCATGGCACCTCCGATTCGCATCACCCACTCATAATTGCGCTTCACCCAGCCGAGCGCACCCGCAGTTCGGCTGAACGCCACCGCAAGTGCAACGAACGGGAGCCCAAGGCCTAGGCAGTAGGCCATTGAGAGCGCTGCACCGCGGGCGGCGCTCGCCTCCGTGAAGGCCAACGACTGGACGACCGTGAGGGTGGGGCCAATACATGGAGACCAACCGAGGCCGAAGACGATCCCGAGTAGCGGCGCCCCGGCGACCCCCCAGGTCGGGGCCCGGTGAAGCCGCCACTCGCGCTGCAGACCCGGGATAACTCCAATGAACGCAAGGCCCATGATGATGACGACGACGCCGAGCACTCGATTGATCGGCTCCTGATACTGCAGGAGGAGTGATCCGACACTGCCGAACGCCAGCCCGTATGAGACGAAAACGATGCTGAAACCAAGAACGAACAGCAGGCTGCCAGCCAGCACTCGTCCACGTCGGCCGGTGGGGTCGGCGAGTTCAGCCCCCGTGAGTCCGGTGACATATGAGACGTAGCCGGGCGCGAGCGGGAGCACACAGGGCGAGAGGAAGGCAACGATGCCAGCCGCGAAGGCGATCGCGAGGGCCACGGCGAGCGAACCACTCGTCACCGTTTCAACGATCATCCGGCTGGCTCTCCGGCAACTGCTTCAATGACCCCGCGCAGGGATGATTCAGACGCCGCGCCGAGCACCCGGGCAGCCACCCTGCCGGATCGATCGATGACGAGGGTTGAGGGGATCGCGCGTGGCGGCAGTGAATCGCGAAAACCGAGTTGTAGGACCCCATCGCGGTCAATGACGTTCGGATACCCGATACCGAATCGCTCGACGAAACTGCGCGCCGAGGTATCGGAGTCGCGGGTGTTGAGCCCGATGAATACGACCCCCTGATCGGAAAACTCCTGCGAGAGTCGCTCCAGACTCGGAGCCTCCGACCTGCACGGCGCGCACCATGATGCCCAGACATTCACGACAACAACGTCGCCGGCGAAGTCTTCGCTCGACAGATCCTCTCCGGCCAGGGTCACACCGGTGAGGATTGGCGCGGGCACACGCTCGGT
>CAMCSO010000048.1 GCA_945877545.1 Bifidobacterium breve
CTGCACCCGGACAAGAACCCAGGTGACGCCAAGGCGGAGGAACGTTTCAAGCAGGTGTCGGAGGCATATGACGTGCTCTCCGACCCGGCCAAGCGCAGCGAGTATGACGAGGCGCGGGCAATGTTCGCCTCGGGCGCCTACGGGCGGCCGGGGTTCGGGGGCGGTGGGCGCCCGGCGGCCGCCAACGTCAACATCGAGGACCTCTTCGGGGCTGACGCCGGAGGGTTCGGAGATTTCCTCGGAGGAATCTTCAACCGCCGCGGTGGCGGCCGCGCCCCCGCGCCGCGGCGCGGTCAGGACATCGAGAGCGAGCTCACGATCTCGTTCGACGATGCACTCGACGGCGTCACGGTGCCCCTACGCCTCAGCAGCGAGGCGGCCTGCGGCAGTTGCCACGGAACGGGCGCGCAAGCAGGAACCGTGCCGCAAGTGTGTGCCGCGTGCCAGGGCTCTGGGCAGATCGCACGGAACGCGGGCGGGTTCGCCCTCCCCGAGACCTGCAGCACCTGCAGGGGCCGCGGGCTCATCGTCGTTGACCCGTGCACCGTCTGCCGAGGCTCGGGCCGGGGCATGAGCACGCGCACAGTTCAGGCGCGGATACCCGCAGGTGTCCGCCACGGCGCCCGCATCAAGCTCAGGGCGAAGGGCACGCCCGGCGAGCGAGGCGGGCCGGCCGGCGACCTGTTCGTCCTGGTGCACGTCACCGCGCACCCAGTCTTCACCCGTAAGGGCGACTCCATCGCCATCACGGTTCCGGTGACCTTCACGGAGGCAGCCCTCGGCGGCGAGGTCGTCGTCCCAACCCCCCGTGGCAATGTCACCCTCAAGATTCCCGGGGGAACGACGGGGGGGCGCACCTTCAGGATCCGAGGAAAGGGGATCGTGAAGAAGGACGGAACCTTCGGCGATCTGCTGGCGACGGTCGACATCGCGGTCCCGCAGAACCTCAGCGGAGCGGCAAAGGAAGCACTCGCCGCCTACAGCCTCGCGACAACAGATCACGATCCTCGTAAGGACCTGCGTGCACTGGCGAGGGCATCGGGTGGAGACGCAGCAGGGTCCGTGTGATGGGCGAGCGCCCGGCTTTCAACGTTGCGCCCCACACCCCGGTGTACGCGATCTCGATTGCCGCCCAGTTCGCCAGCCTCCATCCACAGACCCTGCGCCAGTACGACCGGCTCGGTCTCGTGTCGCCGACACGGGTCGGGGGTAGGAACCGCCTCTACTCGGCCGATGACATCAGCCGACTGCGCGAGATTGCCAACCTGTCCGCTGAGGGACTGTCCCTCGAGGGCATCCGCCGGGTGCTCGAACTCGAAGGCGAGGTTAAGCGACTGCGCGACCGACTCGCCGAGTACCACCGCGAGAAAGCATCGACAGCGCTCGTGGTCTGGCGCCCCAAGCGCGCGAAGTAGAGATCAAGGGCTCGATCGCGACGATCGAACAGCACGAAGAAAGGCATGGCAGACATGGAGATTCAATTCACGACGAAGAGCCAGGACGCGCTCGGCGCGGCCGTCCGGATCGCAGGAGCACGGGGCAACCCCCAAGTCGAGCCACTGCACCTGCTCGACTCCCTGCTGCAGCAGGGCGAGGGCATCGCCTCAGCACTGCTCGTGGCCGCAGGTGTATCCGTCCCGGACCTCACTGGCGAGGTCAGGCGCGCGATCGAAGCGCTCCCGTCCGCGTCAGGCTCGTCCGTCTCGTCCCCCCAACTGAGCAACGCAACCTACAAGGTCATCAATGCGGCGCAAGAGCTCGCAACAGAGCGCGGCGACTCCTATGTGAGCACGGAGCACCTCCTCATCGCCCTCGCGAAGGACGGCGGGCCGGGAGTGAGCGACCGGCTCGCGAGCCAGGGGGCAACCCCGACTGCACTCCTCGACGCACTCCAGCAGGTGAAGGGATCGGCACGCGTGACAACCGCGAATCCAGAGCAGACATTTCAGGCCCTTGAGAAATACGGCATCGACCTCACAGCGCGAGCGCGCGAGGGCAAGATCGACCCGGTCATCGGCCGTGACGAGGAGGTTCGTCGCACCATCCAGGTGCTCTCGCGCCGCACGAAGAACAACCCGGTTCTCATCGGCGAGCCAGGCGTCGGCAAGACCGCCGTGGTCGAGGGACTCGCCCGGCGAATAGTCGAGGGCGACGTCCCGACAAGCCTCATGGGCAAGTCCCTCATCTCACTCGACCTCGCCGCGATGGTGGCCGGCGCGAAGTACCGCGGTGAGTTCGAGGAGCGGCTGAAGGCAGTCCTCGATGAGATCAAGGAGTCTGATGGTCAGATCGTCACCTTCATCGATGAACTCCACACGGTTGTGGGTGCGGGAGCCGGTGGCGAGGGCGCCATGGACGCCGGAAACATGCTCAAGCCCATGCTTGCCCGCGGTGAGTTGCGCATGATCGGTGCAACGACCCTTGACGAGTACCGAAAGTACATTGAGAAGGACGCCGCGCTCGAGCGCAGGTTCCAGCAGGTTTTCGTGAGCCAGCCCTCGGTTGAGGACACTATTGCGATCCTGCGCGGCATCAAGGAGAAGTACGAGGCGCACCACAAGGTTGTTATCTCGGACGCTGCCCTCGTCGCAGCTGCGACCCTGTCGGACCGTTACATCACTGCGCGCTTTCTCCCTGACAAGGCGATCGACCTCATGGACGAGTCGGCGAGCCGCCTTCGCATGGAGATCGATTCGTCACCGGTCGAGATCGATGTCCTGCAGCGTCAGGTCGACCGCCTCCGAATGGAGGAGCTCGCCGTCGCCAAGGAAACTGACGAGGCCTCCAGGGAACGACTGCAGAGGCTGCGCGATGAAATCGCAGACAAGGACGAGGAGCTACGTGGCCTGCGGGCCCGGTGGGATGCCGAGAAATCCGTGCTCGATCGGGTCGGCGAGATCAAAGTGCTTATCGACGACCTCCGTGCGACCGCCGACCGCGCCCAGCGTGAGGGCGACTTCGAGCAGGCGTCACGCATCCTGTATGCCGAAATTCCCACCTTCGAGGAGGAGCTGGCGCGGGTTTCCGCTGAGGCGAATGCTCGGAGCACGATGGTCAAGGAGGAGGTGACGGCCGACGACATCGCTCAGGTGGTGGCGAGCTGGACGGGTATCCCGGCTGGCCGGCTCCTCGAGGGCGAGACCCAAAAGCTGCTGCGCATGGAGGAGGAGCTCGGGCGCCGGGTTGTGGGACAGGCAGAGGCCGTGCGTGAGGTGAGCGATGCGGTGCGCCGGGCACGCGCTGGGATTTCGGACCCGAATCGTCCGACCGGATCCTTCCTGTTCCTTGGTCCGACAGGCGTGGGCAAGACCGAGCTCGCGAAGGCGCTCGCCGAGTTCCTCTTCGACGACGAGCGGGCCATGGTGCGCATCGATATGAGTGAGTACTCCGAGAAGCACTCGGTGGCGCGGCTCGTCGGTGCGCCACCCGGGTATGTCGGCTACGAGGAGGGCGGGCAGCTCACGGAGGCGGTGCGCCGCAGGCCGTATTCGGTGATTCTCCTCGACGAGGTTGAGAAGGCCCACCATGAGGTATTCGACATCCTGCTGCAGGTGCTCGACGACGGACGCCTCACCGATGGCCAGGGCCGCACCGTCGACTTCAGAAACGTCATTCTCATTCTCACCTCGAACATGGGGTCGCAGTACCTCGTCGATCTCACAGCATCCTTCGAGGAGCGCAAGGAGCAGGTACTCGCGGTTGTCCGGCAGCATTTCCGGCCGGAGTTCCTCAATCGCCTCGATGCAATGGTGACCTTCGAGCCGCTGGACCGGGCCGAGCTCGCGAAGGTTGCAGCAATCCAACTCGAGCAATTGCAGGGCCGTCTCGCCGATCGCCGAATCACACTTGTCGTCACGGATGAGGCGACGACATGGCTTGTCGAGCGGGGCTTTGACCCAATCTACGGCGCCCGGCCGCTGCGGCGGCTTGTCCAGACGGCCGTCGGCGACTCACTGGCGAAAGGCATCCTGTCGGGCGGGATTCGAGACGGTCAAACCGTCACGGTCGACGCCCCGGCAGGAGCGTCCGCCCTCACCGTCAGCTAAAGCCAACTGGGACAACCAACATAATCCGATCCATTCCTAGCCATTTTTCCCCGTGTGTCCCATCTCATTGAACACACGGGGAAAAAGTTGGGGTGGGAGGGTGGATTCTGCTCGTTGTGCCCCGCAGCACTTGGTGACGTCACGGCGTAGCGGCGAAGCGACCGTCAATCGGAGGCTGCAAGCCAATCGGCAACCTGGCTGGCGAAGTCGTCGATATCCGTAAGGTCCTCAATTCGCGCAAGCACGATCGAATCATCGACGCCCACGTACTCATGGACGAGGACGTTGCGAAGGCCGATCGCCTTACGCATCGCCTGCTCGACACTGGCCTCGATCAGCAGAAGCGAAACGTTATTCGTCGCGCGAGAAAGGAGACGCAGCGCCCGAATCTCATCCACCATGGCGGATTGCCTCCCGCTACTCCATCAGGCTTCGGTTGGTCCTGGTTGCTCGTCCGCGACCCTGGTGCGTGTCATCGCCAGTCACTCGACCAGACCGGGCTCGTCGTCCCGCAGAATCGGGATCCCTTCGTGAGCGACCGGACCGGCGATGGCAAGGCTGGCGCCGTTGAGCACCAGGAGGTCGACCCCGGCCGGGAGGAGTACGTCGAACGATGCGGGCGGTGGCTCGCCAAAGTATGCGGCAATGTCGAGATCGGAATCCGGACGCTCGGTACCCCGAGCACGGCTGCCGAAGGCAAGGGCGAAGCGCGCGCCGGCATCGCGGAGGGCAGTGATCACCTCCGGCGGAATATCGATGACGTGAGCCACGGAGTCATCGTGCCACGGGATCGCTCCGGAGGGTTTGATGTTCAGCCGCCGAACCCGCGCTGAAGCCGACTGATCGCCTCGTTGAGCACCTCGGGCTTCTTACAGAACGCCCAACGGACATACGGCCCGCCGATGGCTGGGTCGTCGCATAGGCCCTGATGAGGAATGGCGACGACGCGGGCGCGCCCGGGGATGTCGCGGCAGAAGGCCAAGCCGTCCGGGTATCCGAGGGGCCGCACGTCGGTGGTGATGAAGTAGGTGCCCTCGGTGTGGAGTACGCGTAGTCCGATGGACTGCAATCCGGCGGCGAGGAGATCGCGCTGCTCGGTCAACTCTTGGCGGAATCGCGCAAAGTGCTCGTCGGGCAGCCCGAGCCCGAGGGCCATTGCCCACTGGAACGGCCCGCCAGAGACGAAGGACAGATGCTGCCGCACGACGCGAACGGCCCCGATGAGGTCGGTTGGTCCAGTGGCCCACCCCACCTTCCAGCCGGTAAAGGAGAAGGATTTTCCGCCTGAGCCGACAGTGATGGTGCGCTCGAACATGCCGGGCAGGGTGGAGATGGGGATATGTCGGTGGTCGTCGAACCACAGGTGCTCGTATGCCTCATCGGAGAGGACGAGGCAGTCATGCTCGATGGCGATCGCTGCGATGGCAGCGAGTTCCTCCCGAGTGAAGACGACGCCGGTTGGATTGTGCGGGCTATTGAGGAGGATGAGCCGGGTGCGCGGGCTCATCGCTGCACGCAGTGCCTCGATGTCCGGTCGAAGAGCAGGCCCCGCCATTGGCACCGAGATCCGGACTCCCCGCGCCATCGAGATGGCTGCGGTGTAGATGTCGAACCACGGCTCGAACACGACGACTTCATCCCCGTCATCGACGAGGGCCATGATTGCCGAGACGAGAGCCTCGGACGCCCCGGTTGTGACGACCACGTCGGTGAGCGGGTCGAGGGTGATGCCGTACAGCCGCTGCTGATGTGACGCAATTGCCTCGCGTAGGGGCATGATGCCATTGGCCGGTGGGTACTGATTGCCTCGTCCGTCCAGGATCGCCGCGATGGCCTCATCCTTGAGCACCGCAGGCCCGTCGACGTCCGGAAAACCCTGCCCCAGATTGATCGCTCCGACGTCGTGGGAGAGCTTCGACATCTCGGCAAAGATTGACGTGGCGTGCTCGGCCATTCGAGGGACGAGTGGGTGCTCTCTGCGACTCATGCCAGAACGGTAGCCGCACGCGATAATCAGCGCATGGATCCAGTGGGCGCCGACACGGTGGAATTGCCGGACGCCGCTGACCTAATTGCGACGGTCATCGCTCCCGCCGCCGAGCAGGTGGACCGGGATGGTGTCCAGCGCTCCGCGCTTGACGCACTGGCCGCGGCTGGGCTCTTTGGTAGCCCCTTGGCGCCGGCGCTTCAGCGGGAGCTCACCGAGCTGCTCGCCGCCGCTGATGCATCCACCTGGTTCTGCTGGGTTCAACATCAATCGCCCCTTCGAACGCTCGCCCTCGCATCTCCATCAGACGCCACTCCAGATGTCGAAAACCTGCGGGACCGCCTCCTCGCCTGCCTGCAGGCGGGCAGGCTCCTGTCGGCAGTTGCCTTTGCCCACCTGCGTCGGGGTGGGCCCCCGAATCCAGTGGCAACCCGCACTGCTGACGGCTGGATGCTCAACGGCACCCTGGACTGGGTGACCTCCTGGGACATCGCGGATGTCGTGATGATCATGGCTCGAACCGATGATGCGGATGCGCCGACAGTCATCAGTTGCTTCCTGCCGGCAGGACGTGCGGATGTGAAAACCCCGGGCCTCGAGGTCGGCGAGCCCCTATCCCTGCTCGCAATGGCAGGAACCCATACCAGGCCCCTTGTCCTGCGTGACGTGTTCGTTCCGGAGGGGTCGGTTGCCGCGGTTGACGAGCTCGGCGACTGGCTAGCAACTGATTTGGTGAAGACCGTCGATGCGAGCCCGGCGGCCTTCGGTGTGACGCGAGGCGCGCTACGCGAACTGAACGAACTTGCGCTGGCACGCGGTGATGTCGACATCAGGCAATCGGTTGAGCGGCTCGCCCGGCAGTGCCGGGAGATCCGGCGGGCCGCCTATTCACTGGCAGACCATCCGTCGAAGTCGAATAGCGCGCAGCGTCTCGAACTACGAGCGGCATCACTCGACCTCGTGGTCCGGGCTACGACCGCAGTAGTGATCGCACGCGCAGGCGCTGGCGTAGTTTCCGGAACCTCGGCTGAGCGCCGTGTACGCGAGTCAATGTTCCTCCAGATCCAGGCGCAGACGGCTGACTCCCGCAGGGCAGGGCTCAGGTGGATCTCGAACATCCGGGAGACGGACGATCCAGCCCTCAGCCGGCTGGTGCCGGATGGGTGACGGTGAACTGCTCCCCGCCGCCTCCGCGTAGGCCCTTCTGCTTTGGCAGCACCACTCGGAATCGAACGGTGCCTGTCGCCTCGTTGCCGCGAAACACCACGTTGTAGGGGTACCGCTTCGCGCAGTCCGGGTTTCGCTTGGCCATCATGGTTGAGACGGGCTGCCAGGATCCCTCGATGAACTTCTGCAGAGACGCCTTTGGTGCCTCCCAGCACCTGTCGTAGGTCCACGATGTTCCGAGCACACACTCGGCGGTCTCCTGGCCTGACACCTTCGTGCAGGTTCGCACTGAAGCAGGGGAATCACCGGCTGCCGGTTCACCTCCAGCAGCGAGCGCCCGGTCAATGAGGCTCACGTGACGTGAGGCGACGGCGCCGTACTCCCAAGCAAAACCATCCGGATCGTCGCAGGGAGCACCGCCGCCGCCGGAGAGCGGGCCAATGTAGAGCAATTCAGCGCCCACCTGAATCATCCATGGGCCGCCGCTATCGCCCTGGCAGGTGCCGCTCGTTCCGTCGCCGACGGTTTCGAAGGTCCCGATCCCACCTGAATCCCCCTCGGCGTCGAGCCGTTCCGTCACGCCAAGGGGCACATCACTCACCGTGGAGTTTTCATCGGCGGAAGGCCCGGTGAGTCCATATCCGACGTAGCTGATGAGCGCACCGGACTTCGTCAGGGCAATGACCTCATCTTGCGTTGCCATGCGGGTGAGGATCGGCGCTCCGAGTGGGGCGCTCAGTATGAGAAAGGCAATGTCATTCTTGTCCCCACTCCACTGTGGATCGACGATCACCGCGGTCACCGTGATGGGCGAAGGGCCAGCATTTCGATCGGCCCCCGGTGGATAGACGATGAGGTCAGACGGAGCGGAAACCAGCGCAGGTTGGTCCTCGTTGGTGACGCAATGCGCTGCCGTGACGAGGATCCGCGGCTTCCAGAGCCCGGCCGTGCAGTAACTATCTGACGTTTCGATGGCGACGGACGCGGCGGCGTAGGGGGGCGAAGCCACTCCATTGATAACGCGGGGCGTAAGGGCCGATGCATGGGCGAAGGGTGCAAGAAGGATGACGATGACCAAGGGTGACAGCAGTCCTGCCGCGATACGCCGGTGCGTCGAACGGGGAAATCGCGCCATCACTGAAGGTCCTCTCAGAACAATGGTCGCCGCTTCAGGCGATTGAGTCGACCAGATCATGGTACCCGGCTCAAGCCCCGACGGCCCGGCATCGCTACGAAGCCGGTATCGCTGGAAGTATTGCCAACTCAGGCAGGGAGGAGGGCAACGACGCAAGGGGCGGATTCTGGGAGGGACGTCTAGACTGCGCGCATGTCAAATGAAACCGCAGTTCAGGCTCCCGTTCGTGGAAGGGTCGCGTTTGGCGCGACCGCGATCCTCGCTGCGTTCGGCATGGTGCTCAACCTCGTGCTCACTGCGCTTGGCACATACCCATCGACCGAGACTGTCCCGACCCTCCTGGGGTTCAATGAACCGGGCTTGGCTGGCCTGCCCGGAAGGGTGTTTGACTTCCTCAGCTACTTCACCGTGCTGAGCAACATTCTTGTGGCAGTGGTCATGGCCATGCTCTGGCGCGACCCGCAGCGCAATGGAGTGGTGTTCCGGGTCCTACGGATGGACGCCCTCCTCATGATCACCGTGACCGGGCTCATCTATTGGGGGGTACTCGCTGGTGAAGTGAAACTCCAAGGCCTTGAATACGTCACGAACACCATAGAGCACACCCTCGTTCCCATCGCTGCCATTGCGGTGTTCCTTGTCTTCGGACCACGGGGCAAGTTCCGGGTGTCAACCATCTTTGCGGCGCTCATCCTCCCCATCTCCTGGGCGCTCGTAACCCTCGTTCGGGGTGTCGTCATCACCGCCTACCCCTACGGCTTCATCGACGTCGCTGGTTACGGCTACGGATCCGTGCTCGTGAACATCGCCGTCGTTACGGTATTCGGAGTCATCATCGGGTTCGTGTTCCTCGGTATCGACCGTCTCCTCACCCGAGCAGGGCGAGCGAAGTAGTTGCAGCAGCAGGAGGATGCGTCCTCAGTCGCTTTCACAAGCCAGTGAGACACATCGGGTGTCGACGAGTGCTTTGACATCGCTTGCTTGGTAGCGACGATGGCCACCGGGGGTTCGCCTGCTTTCATCGCTCATCCAACCCTGCCCCTGCACTCATGCGCGGGATATCGTTACCGCTGCACCGGTAATTGGAAGGGATTTGACGAGGATGGGCCGAGAATTGACGACCGCACTCGAGGGCCCATGGTCGGGGTTCGAGGGCCATGAGCAGGTCGTCACTGCGGAGGATGCCCCGAGTGGGCTCCGCGTCGTCATCGCGATCCACTCCACCGTCTTGGGCCCGGCTCTCGGCGGAACGAGGATTTCGGCCTACGGTGGCAATGACTCGCCCGGGTGGGCCGCCCAGCAGGACGCTCTGCGCCTCTCACGTGCGATGACATATAAGAACGCCCTGGCCGGGCTCGACCATGGAGGCGGCAAAGCGGTGATCCTCGGGGATCCGCACACGAAGTCGATCGACCTTCTTCACGCCTACGGACGCGTTGTCGAGTCGCTCGGCGGCAGATACGTCACGGCAGGGGACCTGGGCATCACCGTGGCCGACATGGATGTCATCGGCGAGACCTGCCGCTGGGCGACTGGCCGCTCGCCAGAGCGGGGTGGGGTCGGCGACAGCGGCATCCTCACCGCCGTTGGCGTCTGGCAGGGCATGCGAGCGAGCGCTCACCACCGTTGGGGCACCGCAGATCTGGCCGGGCGTCACGTGGGCGTTGTTGGGGCAGGGAAAGTTGGCGGGCGCCTCATTGGCCACCTCATCGGCGAGGGGGCACGGGTGAGTGTCGTTGAGCCGTCGAAGGTGGCGCTCGACGCGCTCATGGCCGAGTGCCCGGGCGTGCTGGTCGCTGATTCCCTCGACGAACTCATCGCCGGAGATATCGAGATACTCTCGCCCAATGCCACCGGGGCGATGCTCACAAGCAGTCTCGCCTCTCGACTGCGGGTCGAGATCATCTGCGGGGGAGCCAATAACCAACTTGCTGCCCCTGAGGTCGCCGATGAATTGGCAGCCGCGGATATCCTGTTCGTGCCGGACTTTATGGTGAACTGTGGTGGGGTCATCCAGGTGGCTGAGGAGCTGGCAGGCTGCGATCTTGCGCGAGCAAGGGAGCGGGTTGATCGGGTGTACGACACGACTGAGCGGGTGCTGCGTCGAGCGGTAATCGAGGGCGTAACGCCCCTTCGTGCGGCCGAGGCCGAGGCGGAGGACCGAATCCGCGCTGCGGTCAGGTGATAGCCAGGGGATGAGTAGCGTGTTGCCCCCAATGGACTACGAGGACATCGTCCGACTCGTCGGGCTGCAGTCGTTTGAGCGTGGCCTGCGCTATGCCGAGGCGGGCCACGTCCAGGACTTCCGCTGGTTCGGCGCGGGCACCCAACTCTTCGGCACCGTTATCGGGAATCGGGCAACGCCCTACACCGTCACCGTGTCGTTTACTGCGGCTGGCAAGGCGAGAACCCAACTCGTGTCGGGAACCTGCACCTGCCCGATGGCCTGGAATTGCAAGCATGTCGCCGCACTCCTTATCGTGAGCCAGAGCGAAAGCCGTCAGCCCACCGGACCGGCCGGCCCAACCACCCCGTGGCGCCGTGCCCTCGCGCCGCTGGCGCAGCCGGCTCGCGCCGCACGGGAGTACGGACCCCTCGGCATGCAGTTCTCCCTGCTCGCCCCCGTGCGCGAGACTCATTACTCTGCGCAGGCGGCTAGTTCGTCGCAGCGGCTCGGGATTCGGCCGGTGACCATGGGAAAGCAGGACAGATGGGTGCGAGGCCAACTCTCGTGGAGCAGCCTTGCTTATTCGCGTGGCGAATACGAGCCCGAGCATCTACGCATACTGACCTCCCTCATTGCCTTGAGCGCTACCCGAGGCCAGTACCTTCGATACGACTCTCAGTGGCTACACCTTGATTCCTTTGCCAGCCGCTCGCTCTGGGAGGTCCTCGCCGAGGCACAGTCCTGCGGCATGGGGCTTATCTACGACGGCAAGCGCCAGCAACTCGTCACGGTTGAGACGAGTCCGGCGACACTCGACCTCGACATCAGCACGACTGCAGATGGCCTCGTCATCGCCCCTGTGCTCACGGTGGCCGGCGAACGAATCGGCCAAGGCCAGTTCGGGTTCACCGGCGATCCGGTCCACGGGGTATTCGCTTGGGAGGACCCTGGCACTGGTCCGCAGGATGTTCGACTCGTCTTGGCCCCGCTCCCCCGTGGCGTGAGTTCCGAGGTACGTGAGTTTGCCCTAGCCCACCAGGTGATCCTCGTCCCTCCTGGAGACGAGGAGGCCTTCACCAGCGAGTTCCTTCCACAGATCTCACGCTCCACCTCGCTCACCAGTAGTGATGGATCATTTGAATTCCCGCAGAACCCGACCCCTCATCTGGTGCTCACGGTCACCCACCACGAGGGCGCGATTGCAGCGCTGGAGTGGGGGTGGGAGTACTGCAGCGCCGGCAGCGCCCCGCCGATCGACGGGCCGGCACTTGGCACGCAGCGCCCGCTCTCGGTATCTCCGGGTGGCGCCTATCGCGATCTGCCCCGAGAGGCCGAGATCCTCGGAGCCCTCGAGCCCTTCCTCGCCCGTTTCCCCGGGCTCACGTACGAGGCGATGGGAAGGCGCAGGCTGGGCGCAGGTGCGAGCCTCACCGGAGGATCGGCCGTCGATTTCATCGTCACCGGGATCCCGGAATTGGAGGCACTGGACTGTGTCCTGGTGCGGACCCAGGGCGCCGGCCTCGATTATCGACGCGCGACCGCAGCACCGAACATCTCGTTGTCAGCGCTCGAGCGCCCGGATGATCGCGACTGGTTCGACCTGTCGGTGACGGTAACGATCGATGACGAAGGGGTCCCCTTCGACGCCCTATTCCGGGCACTCGTCCTAGGCGAGGAGATCCTCGTCCTGCCGTCCGGTACCTATTTCGCCCTTGACCGCCCAGAACTCCAACGACTCCGCCATCTCATCGAGGAGGCCCGCGGGTTGCAGGATGCTACCTCGAAGGGTCTTGGGCTCAGTAGGTTCCAGACTGACCTGTGGGACGAACTTGAGGAACTCGGGGTCGTCGATGAGCAGACTGCAGCCTGGCGAGAGGTCGTGGCCGGTCTTGCGGACGGCGCCGACGTCACTGTCCAGACCCTGCCGGCCGGAATCAACGCGACCTTGAGGAGCTATCAGCAGTCAGGATTTGACTGGCTGTCGTTCCTCCACGACCACCAACTCGGCGGCATCCTCGCTGACGACATGGGCCTGGGGAAGACGCTCCAAGCGATCGCCTTCATCGCTCGAGCCCGCGAGGCGGGGAGCGGACCCTTCCTCGTCGTTGCACCCACGAGTGTGGTGTCGAACTGGGCCACCGAGTGCGCTCGGTTCGCCCCGGGACTCTCGGTCGTCACCATCAACGAGACCTCGAGGAAGCGAACATCAAGCCTGGTAGCGGTTGCAGGCTCGGCTGACCTCGTCATCACCTCCTACACCCTGTTGCGGCTCGACTTTGATGAGGTCGATGCCATTGACTGGGCTGGCCTGTTCCTCGACGAGGCGCAGTTCGTGAAAAATCATCGATCCGCCGCGCATCAGTGCGCCCGGCGCCTTCGAGCGCCCTTTAAGGTCGCGATCACTGGTACCCCGCTGGAGAACAACCTCATGGAACTGTGGTCGCTGCTGTCGATCACCGCCCCCGGCCTGTTTTCGAGCCCGACGCGATTCGGCGAGTACTACCAAAAGCCGATCGAGCGTGAGGGTAATGAGGAACGACTTACCCAACTGCGGCGCCGCATTCGGCCATTCATGCTCCGCCGGACCAAGGAGCAGGTGGCCGCAGACCTCCCCGCGAAGCAGGAGCAGGTCCTCGAACTTGAACTCCACCCTAAGCACCGCAAGATCTACGACACCCACCTGCAGCGCGAGCGCAAGAAGGTGCTGAAACTCATCGGCGACATGAATACCAACCGATTCGAAATCTTCCGGTCCCTCACGATGCTGCGCCAATTGAGCCTCGACGCCAGTCTCTACGACGACCGCTACTCTCACATCCCGTCAACGAAACTTGATGCCCTCACCGAACTGATGGCCGACATCGTCGCTGAAGGCCACCGAACCCTGATCTTCAGCCAGTTCACGACCTACCTCAAGAAGGCGCGCAGCCGACTCGACGAGGTTGGGATCTCATCCTCCTACCTTGACGGCCGCACCAAGAACCGCGCCAAGGCAATCGCCGACTTTAAGGAGGGCAATAACCCGGTCTTCCTCATCAGCCTGAAGGCGGGGGGCTTCGGCCTCAACCTCACCGAAGCGGACTTCTGCATCCTCCTGGACCCCTGGTGGAATCCGGCAACCGAGGCTCAGGCCGTTGATCGGATCCACCGGATCGGCCAGACGCGGAAGGTCATGGTCTATCGCATGGTGTCGAAGGACACGATCGAGGAGAAGGTCATGGCCCTCAAGGCTGCGAAGGCTCAGCTATTCGACAGTGTGATGGAGGGTGCGGCAGGCAGCGGAACCGGGCTGACGGCCTCGGACATCCGCGAACTCCTCAGCTGACATGCCGTGAAGTCGGGGCGGTGTGACACGTTGGCCCCGGATTCTTGGACGCTGACAACGAACGTCGCTGGGAGCGGGTACAGTAGAGCCGTTGTAGGGGGGCCTCCCAAGGCCAGCCCACGTTCCGTCCACATGACCGGGGAGTTGCCCCGAAGGAGGTCGAGCCATGGGGCGCGGCCGAGCCAAGGCCAAGCAGACGAAGGTGGCCCGTGCGCTGAAGTACGGCGGACCACAGACCGACTTCGATCGTTTGCAGGCTGAGTTGACCACAGGTGACCAGCAATACGTCGCCCCTGAGGTGGAAAGCGGCGATGAGGACGCTGATGATCCGTACGCGGCCGACCCTTATGCGAAGTACTACGAAGACGACGAGGACGACGACGACAAGTAACAGGCTCCGTCTGTTCTAGTGGCTTGGATGCTCGCCCACGAGCCGTACGGCCCCACCGTCGACCCCCTTGGCGGCGGCGTCACCCTCCTCGCCCTCGCGTCTGCCCCGCACCTCACCGCATGTCCATGAGTGGACTACCCGGCTTCTCAGCAGTTCGAGCGCTGGTTCGACCGCTGCTGGCGGGAGCACGGCCACCATGCCGATCCCCATGTTGAAGGTTCGTTCGAGTTCGGCCTGTGGAACCGCGCCCTCACGGCCGATGATGTCGAAGATTGGCATGGGAGCCCAGGATGACCGCGCAATGTCAGCTGCAAGGTCAGGTGGGAGCACCCGGGCGATGTTGGCGGCGAGACCACCGCCCGTGACATGGCTCAACGCATGAACCTCGACCGCGTCGATGAGT
>CAMCSO010000049.1 GCA_945877545.1 Bifidobacterium breve
TCCAGGGATGCGACATATGGGGCGAGTTCCCCCGCAACAGCGGCGGCCCGCTCATCGTCGAGTTCGAGGAGGGTCGCGAGATACAGGTAGAGGTCATGCACGAGGAACTTGCGTGTCTTCGCGCGGGCGAGTTCATGCAGGCCACGCGCCGCGAGGTAGTCATCGATCTGCCGATTCACTTCAATCCGGCCTCGAACATTGGGCAACTCATGGCGTCGCTGCGTGATCGACAGTTCGGTCGCGAGGAGTTCGACGTACCAGTAGTACACCGTCTCCGCGATCACGCAGATTCGTCGCGCCTCCGCGAACGCCTTGATGGTGAACAACTGGTCCTCGTAGAGGACACCCTCAGGGAAGTCGATCCCACACTCGAGGAGCCATGATCGGCGATAAATCTTGTTCACGCTGACGGTGTCGGCAATGAGGTCGGGTCGTTCGGCAATGGACTCAAGGATCGCCGGCTCGTGGAGGGTTGCGCGCCAACGCTTCACCGCGCCCGTCTTGACGTCGACCCGCTCAACGACTCCGCAGCCCAAATCAGCCTGCGCGCGTTCGGTGGCAAGAAGGAGGTTCTTCGCCGCGTGACGCTCGTATTCGTCATCGGAGTCGCAGAACATCACCCAGCTACCACGTGCTTCGCGCATCCCACGGTTGCGTGGTGCGCTGCACCCACCTGAGTTGTCGTCGAGGCGGACGTAGCGGATGCGTGCGTCACCCGACATTGCGGCGGCCACGACGCCGCCGGTGGCATCCGTTGAGGCATCGTCGACCACGATTATTTCAAGATTGCGCAGCGTCTGGCGGCTGAGCGATGCGAGAGCCCGAGGGAGGCGAGCTGCATCATTGAAGGTAATGAGGATGATGCTGACGTCGATATGTCGGCCGCCGTCAGTCATCGCTTCCGCACCCGCTCTGCATGCGCGATTAACTGCTCGGCGCGAGCATCGAAGCTGTGCTCGTTGGCAATCCGCTTAGCGAGATCTCGCCTCGCTGATTGGTGAACGAACTCGGTCGATGTTGCCCCTCGGAGGATCGACCCGAGCTCCTGCGGGCTCTCGTATGTCCGAACCACGTCGCCGAATGTATCGCGAAGGCCAACCGCGGGATCGCTCACGATCCTGGCACCGCAGGCGGCGGCGTCGAAGAGCCGGTTCGAAAGGAATCCCTCAGCCGCCATGTCCGGCCAGTGGTCATTCAGCACGACGCCCGCGCTGGCATATGCAGCCGGCAACTGCTCGTTCTGCAGGAACTCACCCCGGATCCGTTCAGGTGGCAAAAAGGCCTCCCATCCGACGCCGTAGATGGCGAGGTCGACGCCACTAGCGACGGCATCGCGGACGATCGGCCGGTACTCACCACGCGTCGATCCGACGAACAGGATCGGATCCCCGGTATCCGGCCGACCGGCCGCTGGCGAGAATCGCTCGGGATTCGTCGCTTGGAGGAGTGGGATCGCACCGAACTCCTCTGCGCGGGACCAGTGGCTGCTCGCAGCAAAAACGAGGTCGTATGTCGCGGCCTCTTGCGAGTCGACGAGCTCGGGGTGGGAGATGACCCACAGCATCCACGTTGTTGAGCCGGCCCGTGGCGTCACCCCGCGCAGGCCCCGAAGAACAAGGACGACATCGTCGGAATCGCGCGCCTGTGACTCGGCGGCGCCGCGGGCGACCACCTTCGCCTGCTGCCCTTGGGATTGAAGGGCGCGGACGAGATCACGGGCAAACCAGGTATCCCCCCACTGCTCGCCTGCAGCCCCTGCGGGTGCTGAGGTCACCACCGACCATCGAAGCCCACGCCGGCTCCCGGGCAGGCGGGGAAGCCTCATCGCGCGAGCTCTTTCACGAGCCCGCTCCCCCACGCAGGAAACCGGCGCCCCAGGCGCCATGCATCGTCGCGTAGACCGCTGGGAGCCATCGGGCCGCGCGCCAGGGCAGGTGCGGGGCGGCTCGCATCGACTGGGCACTCGCCACCAGATTCGCGAGCAGGTAGCAGGTGGGCGCGGCAAGACCGAGGAGGGCGAGCCATCCGACCCCCGCCACCAGCCCCGCTCCTGCGAGCACGAGTCCGATGGCGATTCCGAGAACGGCAACCGGAGCCGCAAGATAGCGAAGCGACAGGGTGTCAGGATGGCGTCGGGCAACCTCACGGCGCCATCGACCATAGTCGTGGTATTGACGGGCAAGGGCTGACAGAGTCGGCCGGGGCCGGTAGGTGACCTGCAAGCGCGGCGTGAACCAGACGACCCCGCCCGTCTGCCTGATGCGCAGGTTCATCTCCCAGTCCTGCGCGCGCTCCATGCTCTCGTCGTAGCCGCCGACTCGCTCGAGGGCCTCGCGCCGGAAGCATCCGAGATACACGGTGAGGGTCGCGCCCGGCTCACCACCAACGTGGAAAGAGGCGCCACCAACACCGAACCTCGATGTCATCGCCCGCGCCACCGCGCACTCGAAGTCGGTCGTCCCCTCGGCTGCCATGATGCCGCCCACGTTGTCGGCGCCAGTCTCATTGAGCACCTCGACGCCAGTGCTCACGTAGTCGGCCGGGATCATCGCATGCCCGTCGACACGGACGACGATGCCGCCGGTCGACCTGCTGATAGCGGCGTTGAGCCCTGATGGCGTTTTGCCAGTCGGGTTGTCGACGACGTACACATTCGAGTATTCGCTCGCGAGGCCATCGGCGATCGTGCGTGTGTGGTCCCGCGACGGCCCGACCGCGATGATGACTTCAAGGCTCCCGGGGAAATCCTGCGCGAGAATCCCCTCGACCGCGTGGCGAAGATGGCGTTCCTCATCGATGACCGGCATGATCACCGACACCCGACCAGGATCAACGTTCATTTTGGCACCGTCCCGAACGCCTCATGGGCGATGAGCCCCGGCCACTGCCGCACATTAGCGGTGAGGAAGTGATCGTCACTCACGATCGCGGTGTGAGCGTCGCCATGACGGACGTAGACATAGCCGAGGCCGTGAGTCCGATACACGAGGCCACCCACCCGCTTCACCTGCTCGATGAGCGCGCGATCAATTGATTTCGGCACGGGCCGCCAGCCGCCCGCTGCGAGCAGGTCGGCCTTCGATATGAGCATGGTGCCGCCGGCGACGAAGGTTGCGTAGGCCTCCGCCGGATAGGTGGGGCGAAACCCGGTGATGTCGGCAGCCTCCACCTGAATCCAGTCGAGTGCCTTGCCGACGAGCTGCGCACCCGAGTACATGCGGGCGAGCACGAGATCCCAAACATGCTCCGGCGCATAGTAATCGTCATCGTCGATCTTCGTGATGAGGAGCCCATCCGCTCGGTCGCACGTCTCCTGCATCGCCCCCCCGAATGGCACGTCATGATCGATTCGATGGACGACGACGGTGGGGCGCCCACTCGCCCTGAGACCCGCGCGCTCAATGAAGTCCTCGATCCGACCATCGTCGACATCCACCCCATGCAAGCCGATAACCACCTGCAGGGATGGGTACTCCAGCCGGGATATCTGCGAGAGGGCGCGGGAGAGAAATCGGTCGCGGTGCGTGACGAGCACAACGGAGACGGTCGGCCAAGCATCGAGTGCGGCTGCCGGGGAATGATTGCGCAAGGCGTGGCGACGGGCTCGGACCGACGCGAACTGCCAGGCGAGGTCATCGCCGGACTCCGGCAGGTGCTCACCGGCAGGCCCTGTGGCCACGACAATCCCAGCAGCCTCGAGTTGGGCGCGCCAGCGGACCGTCAAGGGGTCACCTGTTCGCACGCCGCTGACCGACAAGAGACTGTGGATGTCGTACGTCGTGAGGTCGCTGTGCGTGCGAACCTCGCCGGCTGGGGTATCGATGACGAGGCAGTCGCCGATGATCGACGCGGTGGCGACGTGGCCGGACGCCACCGATCGCCGGCCTACTGGTCGGTGCACAGCGGGGTCGACGACGATGTCGAAGGCAGCGCCGTCGATCTCCCAGCCGCGCTCGGTGATGACAAGGGCCCTGGCGCCGGTCGAGGGCTCGGGTGAAGGGTCCAGAGTTTCCGGGGCGACAAGCACGTCGGTCCGCCTGAGGTGGCGGTTCGGCTTCTCCTCGGGCGACAAGGCGTCGGTCATCGCCGACGCGAGCGGGGCCGCACACGCCGGTAGTCCAGGGCAGATCGTCATGAGCGGGCCGGCATCAAGGTGGGTTGGTCGCAGGATCCGCATGACAGCGGCCACGAGGATCGCCGGATCGACCGGCTCGATCGCGCGGAGGCAAACGAGCGCGCCACCCCTCCTGCGGCTCACCGACCAGGCACTGAGACCGGCAAGGCGGGGCGCACCGATCCAGCCCTTGGGGGGCTGCCAGGTACCGACCTTCACAGTGACACTCGTGACTCCAGGATCGCCGACAAGCCCGATCGCGATGGCGGCCAATGACTGGACTTCAGGCACGGACAGGTGCAGCGCTCCAACCCTGCTGCGCAACCGCTCGGACCAAGGCAATGCCACAGCATCAGCGTAGACGGCCACGCCACAGTGATCGCGAACCTCACACCGAGTCGGCGATACCCTGTCGCTCATGACCTTGCGACTTTCCGTCATCGGGACCGGCTATCTCGGCGCGACCCATGCCGCGTGCATGGCTGAACTCGGTTACGAGGTCATGGGCGTCGATATCGACCCCGCGAAGGTTGCCATCCTCCAGTCGGGCACTGTGCCGTTCTACGAGCCAGGGCTCGACGAGGTGCTCGCTCGGAATATCACGGCGGGCCGGCTGCGCTTCACGACCTCGCTCGAGGAGGCAGCCGCATTCGCGTCAATCCATTTCATCTGCGTCGGCACCCCGCAGCAGGCCGGTTCACAGCGGGCCGACATGTCTCAGGTGTTCGGCTCGATCGACGGGCTGGCGCCCCATCTTCAGCCCGGTGCCCTCGTCGTCGGCAAGTCGACCGTGCCGGTCGGCACCGCGGCGACGATCGAGGAGCAACTCAAGGCGATCGCTGCCCCGGGCGTCGAAGTCGCCTGGAATCCCGAGTTCCTGCGCGAGGGGTTCGCCGTTGAGGACACCCTCCATCCGGATCGGCTCGTCGTAGGGGCAAACAGCAAACGTGCGGAGGACCTCCTTCGCGAGGTGTACGCGCCGATGATCGCCGAGGGAATCCCCTTCCTTGTCACCGACTTCGCGACCGCCGAGCTCGTGAAGGTTTCTGCGAACTCGTTCCTCGCGACGAAGATTTCATTCATCAACGCAATGGCCGAGGTCTGCGAGGCAGCCGGCGCCGACGTCACGAAGCTCGCCGAGGCCATCGGCTACGACACCAGAATCGGCAGCCGCTTCCTCGCCGCCGGACTCGGGTTCGGCGGCGGGTGCCTGCCCAAGGACATTAGGGCCTTCATGGCCCGCGCGGGTGAACTCGGCGCTGACGAGGCGCTCATGTTCCTGCGAGAGGTGGACCAGATCAACCTGCGCCGTCGCACCCACACGGTCGATCTCGCGCGCAAAACCCTCGGGGGTACCTTCACGGGCATGTTCGTCACGGTCCTCGGTGCCGCCTTCAAGCCGAACAGCGACGATGTCCGCGACTCCCCAGCGCTCGACGTCGCGGTCGCGATGAACAACGCCGGCGCCGCGGTCGTCGTCCACGATCCGAAGGGCCTCACGAACGCTGCTCGCGTCTACCCGACACTCCGCTATGAGCAGGACGTCATGGCAGCCCTCGGCGGCGCTGACCTCGTCGTCCACGCCACCGAGTGGATGCTCTATCGCGAACTCGACCCGGTGGCCGTTGGAGCCGTCGCGCGTCAACGCCATGTCATCGATGCCCGCAACACCCTTGACCCGGCCCTGTGGCGGGCCGCAGGCTGGACCTACCGCGCGCTCGGCAGGCCGAACGCATGACCTCGCTCTACGGGGATGCTGACGACATCACCCGCGTCCTCGACGATACGTCGCTGTGGTTCGTCGTGGGGCTCGGGAACAATCCCGAACGGGTCGCCTTCGAGGTGGCCGCAGCGCTGCAGGGTCGCGGGAAGAGGATCGTCCCGATCTATCCGCGGGCCGAGGTGGTCCACGGGGAACAGGGCTATGCCACTATCGCCGAGGCTGTCGCCGCCGTCGGCATCCCTGATGTCGTCGATGTGTTCGTTCGGTCCGATCGTGCCGGCAAATTCGCTGACGAGGCGATCGCGGCCGGGGCGGGCGCCGTGTGGTTCCAGCTCGGGGTGGTGGATGAACAAGCAGCCCAGCGGGTCGTCGATGCCGGCGTCACAATGATCATGGACACCTGCCCCCTCATCGAGTGGCGCCGAAAAACCAACGAATAACCCACCCCTCCGGTCATTTCATCCAGAATCCGGCTCAAATGGCCAGTTTTTTGGTCATTTGCCGGTGAAAGTGGTCATTCTGTCCGTCCTTCGAGCCCTACGTGAGATTCGCGGACTTGGCTTTCGCCTCGCGATTCAACTCCACTTGGAACTCCCGCATAGCATCGAGCAGGTCGGGATTCGCGACGGAGAGGATCCGCACCGCGAGCAACCCCGCATTGCGAGCGTTGCCGATTGCCACGGTGGCTACCGGGACGCCGGCCGGCATCTGCACGATCGACAGCAGCGAGTCCATCCCGTCGAGTGAACCGGTCGCGACCGGCACGCCGATCACCGGCAGGGGCGTAAGTGCCGCGATCATGCCCGGCAGGTGCGCCGCGCCCCCCGCGCCAGCGATGATCACGTGCAGCCCTCGTTCAACCGCGGTCGATGCGTAGTCGACCATCTCGCGCGGCATTCGGTGGGCCGAGATCACGCCCACCTCATGTGGGATGCCGAACTCGTCGAGTGCCGAAGCGGCCGCCTTCATCACGGGCCAATCCGAGTCGCTGCCCATGCAGATCCCGACCACTGGACGCTCACTCATCGCGGACCCCTTCTCTCCCAATCGATCCTGCTACTCATCAATGTTGCCGGTGAAGTAATCAGCGGCGTGACGCCCGCGCGCGAGCAGGTCGTCCGCGTCATCCCCGAGAAGCGTCACGTGCCCAACCTTGCGTCCCGGACGAACCGCTTTTCCGTAGAGGTGAACCTTCAACTCGGGGTCACGCGCAAAGACATGGCGGTAGGCGGAGTAGAGGTCGTCAACGTCACCGCCGAGGATATTCACCATGACCGCGTGAGGTGCCCGCGCCCGAGGGTCTCCGAGGGGGAGATCCAGGACGGCTCTCAGGTGATTTTCGAACTGGCTGGTGACCGCACCCTCGATGGTCCAGTGGCCCGAGTTGTGCGGGCGCATGGCGAGTTCATTGACAAACAACTCATCGCCGGTGTCGAAGAGTTCAACGGCGAGCATGCCAACGACGCCCAGGTCTCCCGCGATTCGCAAGGCCATCTCCTGGGCACGGACCGCGTGCTCGTCACTCAGGCTGGGAGCCGGGGCTATGACTTCTGCGCAAATGCCGTTCATCTGTCGGGTCTGGACCACGGGGTAGGCGACGGCCTGTCCTTGGGGGGAGCGCGCCACCTGCGCCGACAGTTCCCGAGCAAACGCAATGTGCTCCTCGACCAGCCACTCGGTCCCGCGGCCCTGCCCCGTTGCGAGCGCGCGGGTCGCGCCTGCGATGTCCGATACGACCCAGACGCCCTTGCCGTCATAGCCGCCGCGAGTCGCCTTGAGGACCACTGGCCACCCATGTTCGTCACCAAAACTGGCGACCTCCTCAACCCGCGAGCAGGTCGACCAGGCGGGGCATGGCACTCCAAGAGCCGTGAGGGCCGCTCGCATGTGCGCCTTGTCCTGGGCATGGAGGAGGGCGGACGGGCCAGGGCGCACGGAGATCCCCCGCTCAATGAGTCGCTCGAGGATTTTGGCCGGCACCTGCTCGTGGTCAAAGGTGATGACGTCGCAGCCGGTCGCGAACTCGAGCACGGCGTCTGCATCGAGATGGGATCCGATTCGCGTGTCGCGGACCACCTGCGCGGCGGGATCATCCGGGCGCTCTGCCAGCACTCGAAAGCCAATGCCCAGCGCGGTGGCCGCCTCGGCCGTCATTCGGGAGAGTTGCCCACCTCCGATCATGCCGACAACCGGCGGCTGGTCCTTCGGCACCATTGAAGCGTACTGTCCCAACGTCAAGGCGGGTGACGAGCCGATGGGCGAGTAGGCTCCCAAGATGTCCATTCCAGCGACGAACCCGATCTCACGCGCCATTTTGGCGCTGCGCGAGAAGTTCGGCGCCGTCGTCCGCGAATTCGCGAAATTTGGGATCGTCGGACTCGTCGCCCTCGTCGTCGACATCAGCACGTTCAACCTGCTTCGCTTTGCCGGCGGCGAGGGTCCGTTCTACGATCGTCCCATCTCGGCGAAGGTCGTGAGCGTCGCCGTCGCCACCACCGTTGCCTACTTCGGCAACCGGTTTTGGACCTTCCGCCACCGGGGCCGCACCAACATGGGCCGCGAGTACCTGCTGTTCTTCGTCTTCAACGGGGTTGCACTGCTCATTGCGATTGGCTGCCTGTGGCTCAGCCACTACATGCTCAAATTCGATTCCCCGCTCGCAGACAACATCAGTGCGAATGTCATCGGCCTCGGACTCGGAACTCTGTTCCGATTCTGGTCGTACAGCACCTTCGTGTTTCCGAAAGTCGACGACCCACCGGCTGAGATGCAGGAGCACCGGCACGAATGCGCGCCGGCCATATAAACGTCAGCAACCGCGCCGCCGACGTCTCAGCGCACCTTTTCCACTGGACCAGATGACCACTTTCTCAGTGAAATGACCAGATTCTTCGTCATTTCAGCCGGATTCCGGATGAAATGACTCGGTGGGGGTGCTTGGGTGGGAACCTGTTGTGGGACGTGCGGACTTGCGCTGGCTAAATCCCGTCAGAGGGTGCGCCTTGGTCGCCGGGATCGGTCGCGCCGCGGCGGCGGGCGTCGTCCTGCTCGTAGAGAGCGTAGACATCTCGCTGGATCTTCTCAACGCTCGGGACATCGTCGATGTCGAGGTCGCTGTCCTCACCTGCAGACTGAATGACGAGGCGGCCGTAGTTGAGGATCCGGCCCATGAACGGCACGCTGAACGACACGTTGTTCACCTTAGACAGGGGCATGTCGCGGCCCTGCTTGGTGAGGAGGCCGCGGCGAACGATAACCCGGCGGTTCGTGAAGACGAACTGGGTCGTGAGCCAGCGAAGGAACGGCAGTGCGGCCCACCAAGCAACGACGATGACCCCGACGCCCAAAATGGCGTACCGCAGGATCGAGTTCGTCGTGATGAAGTACAGCCATGTGCCCAAGAAGACGATGATGACCAGCACCACGATCGGCACGAACAATGCGCGCCAATGCGGCTTCAACTCAAACTGAATCGTTTCGCCATCGGCCAGAAGCTTCTTTGGGTATCCCATGGTCAGATGGTGGCATGAATGACGTCGCCAGCGGTGACAGACACGAGTTTTCCTTGGGAAATGATTTCAAGGTGGCCATCATCGTCGATCGAAATCGCCTCCCCTCGCACGACTCGGCCACCCGGCATCGAGACGTCGACGATTCGGCCCAAGGTGACGCACGCGGCTCGATAGTCAGCCGCGAGCAACGGATCTGCTGAGCGCCACTGCTCAAGCCGTGCGAAGAGGTGGCGAAGAATAGCCACGAGCAGTGCCTCCCGATCGACGCAGCCGTCCTCCACGAGCAACGACGTCGACAGCACGGTGGGGAGTTCTCCCGGGGTGAGCGCCACGTTGATGCCGATGCCAATAATCACGGCCTCACCGCTGCGCGAATCCGGCGATCCGCACGCCTCCGAGAGGATCCCGCCGAGCTTGCGCATTCCGGCCTGGGATCCAGTCGTCATGAGGTCGTTCGGCCACTTCAATCCCACGGGCACTCGTCCGAGTTCAATGATGGCATCGCGCGCCGCGAGGCCCGCGAGGAGCGACAGCCAGCCCCAACGGGATCTCGCCACGTCACCGGGTCGCACGAGGACCGACATCCACAGCCCAGCAGACGGCGGGCTCACCCACACTCGGCCCTGCCGACCCCGACCCTGCGTCTGCTCCTCCGCCACAACGCAGGTCCCCTCAAGGGCGCCGGATTGCACGAGCATGGCCACCTCGGAATTCGTCGACGTCGTCGTATCAAGGACCACCGGCAGCGGCCGCGTCCATCTATCGTCAGCGAGCAACAAGGTGATCCGGCCCCGGTCCAAGCCGGGACGGTCGACGGACCCAGCACGCTCACTCGACATGGTCACGCCACTAAAGTACGCCTGACCAAGGAGGAATGATGAGTGCTGTGACCGAACAAGTCGGACTGACAGATCCAGATCGCCGATCGACCGCGGGCAAGGCGGCTGTCCTTTCCGAGAAGCGGGCCGAGGCTGTCGGACGTCGCGCCGCCGCAGTCGACAAGCAGCACGCCAAGGGCAAGATGACCGCGATGGAGCGGATCGAAGCCCTCCTCGACCCGGAGTCGTTCCAGCAACTCGATGGCCTCGCCCGGCACCGCTCCCATGACTTCGGCCAGGAAAAGAACCGTCCCTACGGTGACGGCGTCATCACCGGGTACGGCACGATCGACGGTCGCCCAGTCTGCATCTTCGCGCAGGATTTCACCGTCTTCGGAGGTTCGCTCGGCGAGGTATTCGGCGAGAAGATTGTCAAGGTGATGGATCTGGCGCTCAAGACTGGCTGCCCGCTCATTGGCCTCAACGACTCCGGCGGGGCGCGCATCCAGGAGGGGGTCGCATCACTCGGCCTCTACGGCGAGATCTTCCGCCGGAATGTCCAGGCCTCCGGGGTCATCCCGCAGATCTCCCTCATCATGGGTCCATGCGCCGGTGGCGCCGTCTACTCCCCTGCTATCACCGACTTCATCGTCATGGTCGACAAGACCTCGCACATGTTCATCACCGGCCCTGACGTCATCAAAACGGTCACCGGCGAGGACGTCGCTATGGAGGAGCTCGGCGGGGGCGTCACGCACAACCAGAAGTCCGGCGTGGCGCACTACAACGCCGCAGACGAGGCCGACGCCCTCGACTACCTGCGGGCCCTGCTCTCCTACCTGCCAAGCAACAATCTTGAGGACCCTCCCATCTTCGAGGGCGAGGCAGATCTCGCTTTCAACGATGCCGACTACGAACTCGACACCCTCATCCCGGACTCCCCGAACCAGCCCTATGACATGCACCGGCTTATCGAGCACCTCATGGACGACGGAGAGTTCCTCGAGACGCAGGCGCTGTTCGCGCCGAACATCATCTGTGGATTCGGCCGAATCGAGGGCCACTCGGTCGGGGTCGTCGCGAACCAGCCGATGCAGTTCGCCGGCACCTTGGATATTTCCGCGTCGGAGAAGGCCGCGAGATTCGTCCGCACCTGCGATGCGTTCAACATTCCGGTCGTCACCCTTGTCGATGTCCCCGGTTTCCTCCCCGGAACCGATCAGGAGTGGGACGGCATCATCCGCCGCGGAGCCAAACTCATCTACGCCTACGCCGAAGCCACGGTGCCGCTCGTCACCCTCATCACCCGCAAGGCATACGGCGGCGCCTACGACGTCATGGGCTCAAAGCACCTCGGCGCCGACATCAACCTCGCCTGGCCGACCGCCGAGATTGCCGTCATGGGCGGCCAAGGAGCCGTCAACATCCTGTACCGCAAGGAACTCGCCGCGGCCGACGATCCCGTCGCCGAGCGGACCCGGCTCCTCGACGAATACCAGGACACCCTCGCGAACCCCTACGTCGCGGCTGAGCGTGGCTACATCGACCGGGTGATCTTCCCGCATGAGACCCGACCGATCATCGTGCGTGCCTTGCGCTCCTTGCGAAATAAGCGCGGTAGCCGCCTTCCGCGCAAGCACGGAAACATTCCGCTGTGACCTGCGAGTCGCGCCCGCCCCTGCTGCGGGTTATCTCGGGAGATCCGTCCGAGGAAGAACTTGCCGCGATCATTGCGGCCGTGAGCACTCGGTCACGCAGTGCCGCGGCGGCCGCACCGCGCTTCAGCCTGTGGGCGCGCAAGGCAAGGCAGGTGCGCCCCGCCCAGCGCCCAGGCTTCGGCGCTTGGCGCGCATCGACCCTGCCGAGGTGACTAGCGTCACGTTCGTCCTCGCCTCCGCCTCCCCCGCACGGAAAAAGGTGCTGACCGAGGCCGGAATCACTCCCATCGTTCAGGTGAGCGAGGTGGACGAGGATGCGCTCGCCTCCACGTTGCAGCCGATCGGACCCGCCGAATTGGCGTTGGCTCTTGCACGGGCAAAGGCTCAGGACGTCGCAGTTCACTTCGCCGGACGCGACGACGTCATCGTCGTCGGCTGCGACTCCATCTTCGACCTTGACGGGATCGCCTACGGCAAGCCGCTCACGACCGAGGTTGCCATCGAAAGAATCCGCTTGATGTCCGGGCGGACCGGTCACCTTCACACCGGCCACTGGGCGATCCGCGGCAACCGATCGACCGGCACCACAACCACGACCGCGCTCACTTTTGCCGAACTTAGCGATGAGGAGATCACCGGCTACGTCGCGACCGGCGAACCGCTCAATGTTGCCGGCGCTTTCACCCTCGACGGGCGAAGCGCGCCATTCATTCGTCGTATCGTCGGCGACCCGAGCAACGTCATCGGCATCTCCTTGCCGACAATGCGCGATCTCATGCGTGATCTTGGGCTCAGTTGGCCCGACCTGTGGACGTCCACATAATGAGCATCGCTACGCTGCGCTAGCGCATAACGGCCGACGGGGGCCGCGGGCGCCCGGTCTCGGACTCAAAGGAGCACATGTGCGTACCGTCCTCATCGCCAACCGCGGAGAGATTGCGATCCGAGTCATCCGCGCCTGCCGCGATGCCGGCCTGGCCTCGGTCGCTGTGTACGCAGATCCTGACCGAGATGCCCTCCACGTGCAGCTCGCCGATCAGGCATTTGCACTGGGCGGCAGCACGGCCGCCGAGTCGTACCTCGTCATCGACAAGATCATCGATGCTGCCGTGCGCTCAGGCGCCGACGCAGTGCACCCCGGATACGGCTTCCTCTCGGAGAATGCCGACTTCGCCGAGGCGGTCATCGATGCAGGCCTCACGTGGATTGGTCCGCCGCCTGCCGCCATTAGGTCACTCGGGGACAAGGTGTCGGCACGCCACATCGCCCAGAAGGCTGGTGCCCCGCAGGTCCCGGGCACTGCCGACCCTGTAAAGGGTTCCGACGAGATCATTGCGTTCGCCAAGGAGCACGGGCTTCCAGTCGCGATCAAGGCAGCGTTCGGTGGTGGCGGGCGCGGCCTCAAGGTCGCACGGACAATCGAGGAGATCCCGGAGCTGTTCGATTCAGCAGTCCGAGAGGCCATCGCGGCATTTGGTCGCGGCGAATGCTTCGTCGAACGCTACCTCGACAATCCGCGCCACGTCGAGACGCAGTGCCTTGCTGACCAGCACGGCAATGTCGTCGTCGTCTCCACCCGCGACTGCTCACTTCAGCGCAGGCACCAAAAGCTCGTCGAAGAGGCGCCTGCGCCGTTCCTCACCCAGCACCAACGTGATGAGCTCTACACCTCGTCCAAGGCCATCCTCAAGGAGGCCGGCTACACAAATGCCGGCACCTGCGAGTTCCTCATCGGCGTCGATGGCACCATCTCCTTCCTCGAGGTCAATACCCGCCTTCAGGTCGAGCACCCGGTGACCGAGGAGGTCGCCGGTATCGACCTCGTGCGCGAGCAGTTCCGCATTGCCGAGGGCGGCGTCATCGACTACGCCGACCCAGTGCTTCGGGGTCACTCGATCGAGTTCCGCATCAATGGCGAGGACCCTGGCCGCGGCTTCCTACCAGCCCCCGGCGTCCTGAGCGTCTGGAAGCCGCCGAGTGGCCCCGGTATCCGGGTCGACTCGGGGTTCCAGTCGGGCGACGTCATCGGCGGCAACTTCGACTCGCTCCTCGCCAAACTCATCGTCACAGGCCGGGATCGCGCCGAAGCACTCGAGCGGTCGCGGCGAGCCCTCGATGAGTTTGAGGTCGACGGCATCGCGACGGCACTCACCTTCCACCGGGCGGTTGTGCGTGACCCAGCCTTCGCTCCCGCGAACCCCGGCGACGCATTCACCGTTCACACTCGCTGGATCGAGACCGAGTTCGACAACCAAATACCCGCCTATTCCGGGACCGCCTCTGGGGATGAGGGCGATCACGAGCGCGAGACCATCGTCCTAGAGGTCAACGGCAAGCGGGTCGCTGTCACGATGCCCGCAGGCCTTGGATCCGGCAGCGCCGCGCCAGCGAAGGGTGCGGGTCCGGCAAAGCGGTCGGCGAAGAAGGCCACCGGTGGCGCCTCGGGAGATTCGCTCACCGCTCCGATGCAGGGCACGATCGTTAAGGTCGAGGTGGCCGAGGGCGACGTCGTTGCCCTCGGAGACCTCATCGTCGTCCTCGAGGCCATGAAAATGGAGCAGCCGCTCACCGCCCACAAGGCGGGCACCGTTACAGGGCTTACGGCGGAGAAGGGGGCGACCGTATCGTCCGGCACCGTCCTATGCGAGATTAAGGACTGAACCAAGATCAAGACCGGCGGACCCAACGTCCCGTCGTTTTAGCCGGATTCCGGCTCAAACGGCCCAGAATCTGGTCATTTGAGTTCGTTTCTGGTCATCCTGTCCAGTCCTTGATGGCGTTCGTCGGCGC
>CAMCSO010000050.1 GCA_945877545.1 Bifidobacterium breve
CGAGGTGCTCCAGGACTGGTTTCACGGCCTGGCCATGGGCGCCATCAATTTCGAGAACGACCCGGTGAAGCAGGCGATCAGCGACGAGACCACCGCGAAGATCGACCGCGAATTGCGTCCGATGATGACGAGGCTTCGGGAGGACCCAGATGACTCGACGATTGCGTCGATGCTCACCAGTGGCTGCCCGGTGGGGCAGGCCCGGACGATTGACCACGTCATGCCGTCGCTCAAAGTGATCCTTACCGGCGGCATGCAGGAGCCGGGCCACGGGGCCGGCACCTGCCTCGTCGGGTTGCTCGAGAACCCCGACCAGCTCGCACTGCTGCGCGAGGAGCCGAAACGTTGGGACGATGCGGTCCACGAGGGCCTGCGCTGGGTCGCGCCAATCGGAACCCAGACCCGTGAGTCCGCACGTGATGTCGAGCTCGGTGGCGCGATGATCCCGGCCGGCCAGACCGTCTGCGCTGTGGTGTCGAGTGCCTGCCGCGACGAGCGCGAGTTCGATAACCCCGACACCTTCGATATCCGAAGGACGCGCAGGCCGAATGCGGCCTTCGGCTTCGGACCGCATTTCTGCGCCGGGCATGCCTTCGCGCGTGACCAGGAGCGGATCGCATTGCAGTTGCTTGTCGAGGCGATGCCCGATCTCAGGTTCGACGAGGAGTATGGGCCGGTGACCTTCAAGGGTTGGGAGTTCCGCGCCCCCACCGCGCTCCATGCGCGCTGGTAGTCATGGCTCGTCATCGCGAGCAGGTGAACGTCGAGCGACAGCGCGACAGGATCGTGAGCGCAGCCACGGCAGTGATCGCCCGAGATGGTCTTCAGGCCACCCGCCTGCGACAGGTTGCGATTGAGGCCGGGCTGAGTACGGGCTCGATCCTCTACTACTTCGGCGGATTCGACGAGGTGCTGATCGCAGCGGTTCACGCGGTCGGCGTCGAGTACTGCACGGGTCGTCAGGAACGAATCGATGGCGAGCCGGACCCTCGATCGGCGCTCGACGCCCTCATCTGCCTTGGTATCCCAGACTCTCTGAGTGATGCCGTTCGGGTGGTTTACCAGGCGAGCAGCCTCATCGGTCTGCACCCTGAGGTCGTGCCGGTCCTTGCGGAGTTGAACGAGCGACAACTCGATCTGTATTCGCAGGTGATCGAGCGCGGTGTGGCGTCAGGGGACTTCGTACCAGCCACAGACACTCGGGTGGTCGCACGCACGGCCCTTGCCCTTGAGGATGCCTTCACCCTCTACCTGCTCTCCGGCTACGGGGTCGATGCAGTCGCTGCTCGCGCTCATATTCATTGCTACCTCGGTGACGCTCTCGGGCTGAGCAATGCTGCTACGCGCGACTCGCGTTTAGCCAGCCGCGGTGGTCAGTAGGCTCGGTGCATCGACACGTCCAGATGAAGGAGAACGCTCATGGAGTACGTGCATCTCGGTCGAACGGGACTCTCGGTGAGTCGGATCTGCTTGGGAACCATGAACTTCGGTCCGGTGACGAGCAAGGAGGACTCCTTCACCATCATGGACGCCGCCCATGCCCAGGGCGTGAACTTCTTTGACTCCGCGAATGTTTACGGCTGGAGCGACAAGGGTCTGACCGAGCGCATCGTCGGGGAGTGGTTCGCTCAAGGCGGCGGCCGGCGCGAACGCACGGTCCTCGCAACGAAACTGTATGGCGACATGGGCGACTGGCCGAATGACGGAAAGCTCTCGGCTCTCAATATCCGACGTGCGTGCGATGCCTCGCTCGCCCGCCTCCAGACCGACTACATCGATCTCTACCAAATGCATCATGTTGACCGCGCCACGCCGTGGGATGAGATTTGGGAGGCGATGGATGTCCTGCGCCAGCAGGGCAAGATCATCTACGCGGGGTCTTCGAACTTCGCAGGCTGGCACCTCGCTCAGGCGCAGGAGGCTGCGAACAGGCGCGGGCAACTCGGGCTGGTGAGCGAGCAGTCGATCTACAACCTGGTCGAGCGCACTGTTGAACTCGAGGTGCTCCCGGCCGCCGAGGCTTACGGCATCGGAGTCATCCCATGGTCACCACTCCACGGGGGACTCCTCGGCGGAGTGATCCGCAAGACCGCTGATGGCACCACGAGCCGCAGCGCCAGCGGCCGCGCGGCCGAATCCCTTGAACTGCACCGGCCGGCGATCGAGGCGTGGGAGCGTTTTTGCGACGAGCGGGGCGAGGGCCCCGGCGACGTCGCACTCGCTTGGCTGCTCCACCAGCCGGCCGTCACCGCGCCGATCGTCGGCCCCCGTACGGTCGATCATCTCGATGGTGCGCTGAAGGCCTTGGAGATCACCTTGGACGAGTCGGCGCTCGCGCGCATTGACGAGATCTTCCCCGGGCCCGGCGGAACCGCACCGGAGGCATACGCCTGGTAGGGGAGTGGCGCTGCCACCCCGGCGTAGGGCCGAGGTTCAGCGGATCCGAAACGGCCGGCTAGCGCTCGAGACCGGAGTGCTTCCCGTCTCGGTCTCGGCTTGAACGGTGAATCGGTAGGTGCCGGGCTTGGTCGGGAGGGTGTTGCAGGTGAGTGTCGCCTCGGTGAGCGCGCTGGGTCCCTTTGGCAATCCGGAGCAGAGCACTTTGTTTCGATTGTCGCGGACGGTGTAGGAGGTGACGACTGCCGATGACTTGCCGGCAAGGGTCTGGTAGACGATGGAGTACTTGCCCTTGGGTGTCTTCAAAATCTTGGGAGCCGGAAGCTGGGTGGGAGCGGCGACCACTACTGGAGCGGCAGAAATCGGCAGGGCATCGCCCTCGTTCTCCACGTTCCGGCTTCGAACGGTGTACGCATACGTGCCGTCAGGAAGGTTCGGGACGGTGCATGTGGTGGTGGTTGTCTGGCACACGACTGCTCCGGATGCGTCAAGCACGTCGTACCCGACCACGGTCTCAGGTGAGGTGGCCGGGGCCTGCCACGCCACGACCACCGATTGGTTGCGTGCGGTGAGGCTGATGCCCTGCGGAGCACTAGGAATTGTCGGATACCCGGCCGCTCGCAGTGCGCTGTTCACCATATCGAGGTAGCCGAGTGCGAACAGCCCCAGATTCGAGTAGTTCGTGGCCTTGCCGCAGGGCGCGTTTCCGCCTGCTATCTCGCCGATGAGGATGTTGCCGGTGGGGTCCGCGACCCAGGCCGGGCTACCGCTGTCTCCTGGGCAGATTCCGGTGGCGGCAGACTGTGCCGTCGCGAAGATGTAGCCGAGCGAGGAGTTGGGGTTGTACGAGACAAGTGGCAGGCTCGTCGCGAAGGGGTTCGTTGTACGCTGGCCGGGGCCGGTGAGGCCGTAGCCAGCATGCTGCACCAAGGTCCCGGCCGCCTTCCAGCGCTCAAGGTCGAATTGGGTCGCCAGTCGCGTGAATCCGGGGGCTCCGAGATCGCGGTCGAGTTGCAGGATGGAGATGTCGTTCGGCTGCACCTGATTCGTGGTGTTCACATAGCCGGCTGGCCGAAAGGCATCGATAACCTTGACCGCCGAGGCCCCCTGGGGTCCGGTGTTGCTGTAGACGAGTGCAGTTGCACCCGGGTTGAACAGCGCGAAGCCGGCAACTCCGTTCCCAGACTCGTCGCTTGTTGTGCAGTGTGAGGCCGTGAGAACAAGCCGACCGCGCAGCATTCCACCGGTGCAGCCGGTGGGCCAACTCGTGCCGTCGAAAGTTGCGATGCTCACGATTGCTGGATTGCCATTCGCGGGGGTGCCTCCGTAGATCCGGGGGGCTGCGAGAGGCTGCGCCGAGGCTGCGGGTGCCAAGGACAGTGCGGACATGCAGATGAATGTTGAGACCGCGATGGCGACGAGGGCGCGACTGCGCGGGCGCGCAAATCGATGAGACGAGAGGACGCATCGTTGCAAGGCCATGATGGTGAATTGTGCCATGCCATGCGCGAGCCGCAATTTCAGTCGTGCCGCGCGACGTCGCAGGTCGATTCGTCCGCTGGAGACCGATGGTCCTAACCTACGTCGGCGTAGGTTACGCTAGCGTAGGTTTGTCGGTCGAGGTTTCGAGGAGCGGGGAGTTGACATGATCCGGACGGCATTTGCGGTGGTGACGTCGAGTGGGCAAAGGCAGCCCGAGATTCAACGGGAATATGCGCGAATGCACGGACGAACGGTCTCGTATCGGGAGCATCAGGGGGTCGGTACGCCGATCCTCCTCGTCCACGGGATTGGCTCAAGTGCTGACACCTGGCAGCCGGTGTTTGACCGTCTCGTGCTGCAGAACGCCGCTGTCATCGCCGTTGACCTCCCAGGTCACGGCGAATCCTCAAAGGAGTCGGGCGATTACAGCCTCGGCGCGATGGCGAGCACCCTTCGCGATCTGCTCGATCTTCTTGGCCATGAGAAAATCCACCTCGCCGGGCACTCCCTCGGCGGTGGCATCTCCCTCCAGTTCGCCTATCAGTTCCCCGAGCGTGTCGACCGGCTCGTGCTCGTCTCGAGCGGCGGGTTAGGCGAGGAGGCCTTCGTTGGGCTTCGGGCCGGCGCCCTGCCTGGCGCTGCACTCGCCCTCAAGATTGCGATCAACCGCCGAACCGTTGCGGGGGCGGCCCGCGTTGGCCGCATGCTCGCGCGGGTTGGCGTCGAGCCTCATGCGCTCAGCCCCAGTGCGCTTCGCACCGTGAGCAGGCTCGGCGATGAGGAGCGCAGGGAGGCCTTCCTCGCCACCCTGCGCAGTGTTGTCGGGGTGCGGGGCCAGCGGGTGTCAGCGCTTGAGAAGCTGTACCTCATCGAGGGCGAGCGGGTCCTCATCGTCTGGGGCGATCGCGATCCGATGATCCCGATGGCCCACGGCGCCCATGCCCATGCGCTGCTCGAGGGGAGCAGGTTCGTGGCCTTCCCCGGCGCTCGACACGAACCGCACGTCGACGACCCTGACAGGTTCGTCGCGCTGGTTCTCGAGCACGTCGGCGCCTGATCCGGTTCGCCGCCTGATGCGAACTCTGAAAGGCTTTCTCCGCGCCTGTCATCCGGGCCCGACCATGGCGGTCACGTTCGTCATCACCGCCTTTGCCTGGAGTGTCGGTTGGCGCCCCCCGGGGATAGCCCTCCTCCTCCTTGCGGTGCTCGTCGGGCAACTGTCGGTGGGCTGGAGTAACGACGCGTTCGACGCTGGCCTCGATGCCGCGGCCGGTCGCCTGTCAAAGCCCACGGTCGGTAACGAGGTCACGGCGCGGGCACTGTGGTTCGGGGCGATAACGGCCCTCGTGCTCTCATCCGCGCTCAGCTGGATCGCGGCTGGACCCGTCGGTGGAAGTTTCCACGTCTTCTCCATTGCCATAGCCTGGCTCTACAACGTGCGTCTCTCGCGCACCGTATGGTCGTGGCTGCCCTACGCACTCGCTTTCGGCGCGGTACCAGGTTTCGTGACGTACGGGCTCAATGGCGAGCCACCCGCGATCTGGTCGGTTTTCTGCTTCGCGATCATCGGGGTCAGCGCGCATCTGGCGAATGCTCTTCCGGATCTTGCGTCGGACGCGGACGCGGGGATGGGCGGCCTCGCGGTGCGACTTGGACGGCGTCGCTCGGTTCTCCTTTGCTGGACGCTGCTGGCTGCTGGGACGGCAGTTCTGGCGCTGGTTGCTGCGCCCTCGAATGCGCTGATCTCCCTATGCCTCGTCGTCGCCTACTCGAGCGCAGTCGGGTATGGAACCCGGTCGACAAGGCGATCGGGCATGTTCGTGGCTCTCATCGGTGCAGTTCTGGTCGACGTGGTGGCGGTCGTGCTCGTCTCCTGACGAGCCGGGTGCCTTAGGGGAGACGGCCGGCGCTGCGGGTCGCGTCGAGGATCTCGGCGACTCTGACTGATTCGCCGATTGGCACGACCCAGGCCTCGCTCCCCTCGATGCGGGCGCTGACCTCCTTGATCATCAACTGATAGGCATCGACCGGTGCGAAGCGCTCCTCGCGACCGCCGATGATGAGCGTGGTCTCCTCGCGCCAGGCGGTGAACGCCGGTCCGATGGCCATGGCCGCGTTGTCGTCTGATCCATGGACGCGGAGGTGCTGAGCCTCGTCCTGCTCGAATGAGCTCAGTGCTGTTGCGTGGATCACTCCGTCGACTACGGCGGTGACCGAGGTGGTGAGGTCGACCCCTGAGGGTCCGGTCGATGCACGCACCTGCACGAAGTCGACGACCTGCGCACCGCCCGTGAGGGCAGCCCAGGCGTGCACCTGATAGCCACCGATGTCGAGGAGTGCGCCGCCTCCCATGGATGGGTCACTGCGATAGTTGCCGTCGATCTGGCCCGGGAAGGTGAAGGCGGAGTCGATGGACATGATCTCGCCGAGGGCACCCGAGGTGGAGAGTTCGGCGAGCCGTCGGAACCGCGGGTGCCAGCGGGTCCACACGGCTTCTACGAGGAGCCGGTCGGCGTGCACAGCGGCATCGGCCATTCGGCGGGCCTCTCCGGCGTCGCACCCGAGTGGCTTCTCGCACAACACGTGCTTGCCCGCCTCCAGCGCCCTGTTCGTCCATTCGAGATGCTGGTGATTCGCCAGGCAGATGTAGATGGCGTCGACGTTTGGATCCTCGACCAGCCGGTCATAGGAGGAATGGACGACGTCGGGCTCGAGTGCGGCTGACCGATCAGCACTGCGGCTGGCTACCGCACGGAGCCGGGCACCCTGCGCGGCGTGGACGGCCGGGGCCATAGCCCGGGTGGCTATCCAGCCGGCGCCGAGGAAGCCCCACCTGATCGGCACCGGCTACCTCAGGAGTTGCGGCACGACGGGCAGGCCGTTTTTGAGAGCAGATGCCTCGGCGGCCTGCATGAGGGCGACCACGTCGCGGGACTGGGTCGCGCGTATACCCATGGGCACGCCATCCACGAGGAACTCGACGACCGAAATATGGAAGGCGTTGGCCGGGACGTCGTCGAGCGGTAGTCGCTCGGATGACCCGTCAGGTCGGTGGAGCGTAAGCAGTGCCGGGAGATCGGCGACGGCAGGCTCGGCCTGCGGATCCCAATCGCCGACGATTGCCCCGGTGGTGCCGAGCACGTAGAACTTGGGCTTTCGTGCAGCAGCGAGATCGGAGTTCACGAAGGTTGCCTGCGTTCCATCGTTGAAGGTGATGGTGACCTGCGCGTGGTCGGCATTTGTGACGTGGGTCCACTGCCGCTTGTGGTTAATCCCGCTCACATGAGCCACCTCTCCGGGCATGACCGCGAGGACTTGGTCAAGGAAGTGGCTACCCCAGTCGAAGATCGCCCCACCGGAGATGGCGGCATCGGAGTGCCAGTAGGAGCAGGGCTTGGAGTAGCCGCCGACGAAGCTGTCGTACTGGAATACCTCGCCGATCGCACCGGAGAAGATGAGCGCAGCGAGAGTGACAAAGTCGCGATCGAAGCGACGGTTCTGGTAGACGACGAGCAGGAGTCCGCGTGTGTCGGCGAGTGCCATGAGCTCGTCGCACTGCTCCGTGGTGAGTGCCATCGGCTTCTCGAGGATGACATGGATTCCGCGCTCGAGGGCGGCCTTGGCCCACGAGTAGTGGCTGTCCGGAGGGGTCGAGATCACCACGAGATCAATGGTGCCTGAGTCGAGCATCGCGCCGGCATCGTTGAAGGTGGCCGCATCGGCAGCGAGTTCGAGGGCCGCGGCGATTCGCTCGGGATTCGTGTCACAGACTGCCGCGAGAACGAGGCCATCGGTGGCCTGCACCGCGAGGTTGTGCTCATGGCCGATTGCGCCATAGGCAAGCAGACCGACACGGATGTTGGACGAAGGCACGTTGCGGGCTCCAAGCTCGGGTGAATGAACAAGCACCTAACCGTAGGGCCAAATCGCGTCGGAGGCACCCGCTGGGAACTTGTGCACATCCCTGGTGTCGATCCGGCATAACGGCGCAGATGGGAGTAGAAAGGGGTCGTACAGCGTTCGCAGCATCCATCGATCACGAAGGAGCGAATATGTCACAGCAGTCGACCGGTCCCACCCGCCTCGCCCGCCTCGCGGCGAAGGAAGTCCCCCATCGCAAGTCAGACAGGTTCTTCGCCGCAAAATCGGCCGCGAGGGCAGACTGCGAGCAGCTCATCATCGATGTGCGGAGGTCGCACATGCACGAGGCCACAACCTCGGAGTTGCTCCGCGCAGCTGAGCGCGTCATGCGCGAACTCCACGAGATCACCTTGGACACCCCCGATGCCCGAAACATGGTGGTCGACCTCGACAAGCAGATCCAGCACCTCCAGCTTGCCGAGCGGTGGGTGAGCGCAGCTGAGCGTGTCGTGAGTCGCCTGGGTTCTGGCGGAGCAAAGGGTCTGCGTGATGGTGTGCTCGAGGCCGCCGACACGGTGATGTGGTGCGTTCGTGCGGAACACTGGAACGGCAAGCTCACCGCATCCCTGACCGTGCTCGAGCAGGTCGTTCGCGATGCCGAGGTGCACGCGGCCCGTACCGCCTGAGGTCTCGTCCATTCGCCTTACGCTTCAAAGGTGAATATCTTGTAGCAACATCCAAGCGTAAGGCGCAATGGTTGTTTTGATGCACGAGAATCATCCCGCTGGATGATCTGCCGCGGGATACTTCGCGCATCGACGTGCACCGGTGCGTCGCGTGACGAACGGAGACACCGATGAGCCACGGAGCGGAGCAGGTCCTCGATGGCCAGGGGGGTAGCGACTACGAGCGATACATTCGCACCGATGAGCTCCTCGCCCTGCAGAAGGGTCCGCAGGAGTGGATCCATCGCGATGAGTTGCTCTTCACCGTCACGCATCAGTCGTCCGAGCTCTGGCTCAAACTCGCAACCTCAGAGGTGACGGAGAGCCTGTCATTGCTCCGGGCCGGCAATGTGCAGCCGGCACTTCGACTCCTCACCCGGGTCCGCATGTGCATCGGCTACTCGACGATCCAACTCGACATGCTGGAGCAGATGACCCCATGGGACTACCAGCAGGTCCGCAAGGCGCTGGGGCACGGATCCGGATTCGACTCGCCGGGCTTTCGCGGCATCAGGGCTGCAGTTCCGGAACTCGGCACGGTCTTTTTCGCAATGCTCGAGGAACGCAAACTTGCCCTATTCGAACTCTTTACGGGCTATCAGGCGCATGAGGACCTCTACCAGTTGGCCGAGATGCTCTTTGACATTGACGAGGCATTCATGGCATGGCGTGACCGACACTTCCGGGTGGTCGAGCGAACAATCGGCTTCAACGTACGAGGCACGCAGGGCACGCCCGTCGAGGTGATCGGCGGCCTGCGGGATCGCAAGTTCTTCCCGGAACTGTGGGATGTCAGGTCGGATCTGTCGAACTTGGCGGACAAGATCCTCTAGCGCAGCGCAGGTGGCAGCCCGAGCACCGCACTAACCTTCGAGCATGCGCATGTTCATTGCCACGGTCGCGGCATTAGGGCTCGTGGCCGGGTTTGCCATCGCACTCCTCACGGGCAATCGCCTCGCCGGTGGCGTTGTCCTGCTGGCGGGCGGCGTATGGTGCGCGTTTCAGTTGCTGCGGCTTGCTGGTCCGTGGCGCACAACTGTCGTCGGCCTCGTCTACGTCGCGTCGTTTGCGGTCTCGCATCCCCTCGGCAAGCTCATCGGATCGTGGACGTCGGTGATCCTTGTTGCGGCAGTTACTGCGGTGGTTGCCTACGTGATCGTGCCGAAGGCGGCGTCGAGGAACTGAGTGACTCTCGCCCGCGCTGGACGGGGTCCCATCTCATTCGTGGCGAGGGCTCCGACAAGCGGTGCGTACTCGGCTTCTGGGGCACCGAGTGCGATCGAGCCATGGCTCGAGGTGACCGAGTTCATGGGCGATGTCGTGAGGCGAGAGGACGACGGCTCTTGGCGCGGCCAGCCCTACGCGAACCTGATGGCGTGGACGAAGTGCTCAGCGGCCTCAAGTTCGGGGGCCAGGAACCTGTCGGGGCCCGGCCCAGGCACGGTGACACGAAGACGCCTGATCACGTCGGCGCTTGCGGATGATGGCTCGAGCGGCGCGCGCAGGTCGATTGCCCTCGCCGCCGCGACGAGCTCAATGGCGAGGATTCGCGAGAGGTTCGCGACGGACAGCCGCAGCTTCCGCGCGGCGTGCCAGCCCATCGAGACGTGGTCCTCCTGCATCGCCGAGCTGGGAATCGAATCGACACTCGCGGGAACGGCGAGTCGCTTGTTCTCCGAGACGAGGGCAGCTTGGGTGTACTGCGCGATCATGAGCCCTGAGTCGACACCGGGATCATCGGCGAGGAACGGGGGGAGGCCGTGCGATCTGTGTCGATCGAGCATACGGTCGGTACGGCGCTCGGAGATCGAGCCGAGGTCCGCGGCCGCGATCGCGAGAAAGTCGAGCACGTATCCAACCGGCGCCCCATGGAAGTTGCCGTTACTCGAGACGGTGCCATCGCCGAGAACGACCGGATTGTCGATTGTCGCGGCGAGTTCCCGGCCCGCGACGAGTCGTGCATGAGTGATGGTGTCGCGCACAGCGCCTGCCACCTGCGGCGCGCATCGCAGTGAATAGGCATCCTGCACCCGGACATCGTCGATGCGGTGCGATGCCACGATCCCTGATCCGCTGAGGTGGGCGAGCATGTTGGCGGCGCTGAGGGCCTGGCCCGGGTGCGGTCGAAGGGGGAGGTGGAGTTCGGGCCGGAACACCTGATCGGTGCCGAGTAACGCCTCAACACTCATGGACGCGGTGAGATCAGCGACGTTGCAGAGGTGTTCGAGGTCAGCGATCGCGAGGATGAGCATTCCGAGCATGCCGTCAGTTCCGTTGATGAGGGCCAGGCCCTCCTTCTCCTGCAGTTCGATCGGCTCGATCCCGGCGGCGGCGAGCAGTTCGGGGACCGATCGACCGACGCCATCGGGACCGGTCGCCTCACCCTCGCCCATCAGGACGAGTGCACAGTGGGAGAGCGGTGCAAGGTCGCCGCTGCACCCAAGTGACCCGAATTCGCGGACCACCGGCGTGATACCTGCATTGAGCAGGGCGGCCATGGTCTCGGCTACGACCGGCCGCACGCCGGTGCGGCCGCTGGCAAGGGTTTTGAGTCGAAGGAGCATGAGCGCGCGCACGACCTCGTGCTCAATCGGTGCACCCATGCCGGCGGCGTGCGAGCGGATGAGCGAACGCTGCAACTGGGTGCGCATCTCGGCGGGAATGTGGCGGTTTGCCAAGGCGCCGAAGCCGGTCGACACCCCGTAGACGGGCTCGGGTGCATGGGCGAGAGCCTCGATCTGGACGCGAGTCGCGGCCATTGCCGAAACTGCCTCATCGGAGAGTGACACCTGGGTTCCGTCTCGCGCCACGGCGATGACATCGTCGAGGGTCATGCCTCTCGTGCCGATCGTGACCGGGCCGCAGCTCGATGCACTGCTCATGCTGCGACCTTAGGGGTAAGGGGTGCCTGCCAGACGCGATCGATGAGATCGACACCCGGGCGGTAGGCAAGGTGGATGTGGCTAGGGGCATTCAGGCTGACGATGTCAGCACGACTTCCGGGAGAAAGGCGTCCAATATCATTGCGACGTAACGCCATTGAACCTCCGAAGGTGGCTGACCATACCGCCTCATCCGGGGTCATGTGCATATCTCGAACCGCGAGCGCGATCATGAGCGACATGCTCGTGGTGTAACTCGAGCCTGGATTGCAGTCGGTTGCGAGTGCGATGGTGGCGCCGGCATCGAGGAGCCGGCGGGCATCCGGGTAGCGGGAACGGGTGGAGAACTCCGCGCCCGGCAGCAGTGTGGCGACGGTGTTGCTTGCCGCGAGGGCCTCAATGTCACGGTCATCGAGATAGGTGCAGTGGTCGGCCGACGCGGCGTCGAGTTCGACGGCCAGTTGAACCCCGCCGCCGTGCTGCAGTTGATTGGCGTGCAGGCGCGGGGCGAGCCCGGCC
Source organism: Bifidobacterium breve (assembly GCA_945877545.1). GTDB lineage: Bacteria > Actinomycetota > Actinomycetes > S36-B12 > S36-B12 > WLND01. Next base: position 11,867 of record CAMCSO010000050.1, read on the forward strand.
GCGATACCCGCGAGAAGCACGGTTCGCGATTGGTCGACGTCGAAGGCCCCTTCATCACAGAATACGTCGATCCATTTGGAGTTCGGGGCGCAGGAGTGGAGCATGTCGCCGGCAACGAGCGCTACGTAGTCGTCGGGTCGCCCCTCGAACTCGGCAGGCACGACATGCGCGCCGAGGTAGGTCGTCTCATCGGTCACCGACCTCGCGATTTCTAGCGCCCTGGCCTCGTCTTGGGTGGTGAGACCGTAGCCGGACTTCGTCTCGAAGGTGGTGACGCCACTACGCCTCAACTCGGCTGCGAGCCGCCTGAGATTCGCGGCGAGGTGTTCGTCGGTCGCGGCGCGAGTGGCGGTGACCGTGCGGCGAATACCCCCAGCCGCGTATGGTTCGCCGTTCATGCGCGCGGCGAACTCGTCGGCCCGATCGCCGGCGAACAGCAGATGGGCGTGCGAGTCGACGAAACCCGGGAGCACGGCCCGGCCCTCGAGGTCGATGACGGTGGTGGTCGCGTCCACGTCGGCGCTCCGACCAACCCACGAGACTCGACCGCCTTGGATCACGATTGCGCCGCCGGTGATGATGCCGAGGGCTCCCTCGCCGAGTGCCGGGTCGTTCGTGACGAGGGATCCGATGTTCAGCAGAGCGGTGGACTCACTCACCCTCGGTGTCCAGCATCGGTACGTGCACATGCTTCTCGCGCGCGACGTCGACGGCGAGGTCGTAGCCGGCGTCGGCGTGTCGAATGACGCCCATGCCCGGGTCGTTGGTGAGGACGCGCGCGAGCTTCTGCGCGGCGAGGGGGGTGCCATCGGCGACGCTCACCTGACCTGCATGGATGGATCGGCCGATGCCGACGCCGCCGCCATGGTGGATCGAAACCCATGAGGCACCTGATGCAATGTTCACCATCGCGTTCAGGAGGGGCCAGTCGGCGATGGCGTCGGAGCCGTCGAGCATGGCCTCGGACTCGCGGTATGGGGAGGCGACTGAACCGCAGTCGAGGTGATCACGGCCGATGACTATGGGTGCGCTGACCTCGCCTTTGGAGACGAGTTCGTTGAAGGCCAGACCCGCCTTGTCGCGTTCGCCGTAGCCGAGCCAGCAGATGCGGGCGGGGAGGCCTTGGAACGCGACACGCTCCTGTGCCATCGTGATCCAGCGGCGCAGGTGGTCATTGTCAGGGAAGAGCTCCAGAACGGCCCGATCGGTGCGGTGGATGTCCTTCGGGTCACCCGACAGCGCGACCCAGCGGAATGGCCCCTTCCCCTCGCAGAAGAGCGGACGGATGTAGGCGGGGATGAATCCGGGGAAGGTGAAGGCGCGTCCGTAACCGCCCTTGCGCGCCTCGTCACGGATCGAGTTTCCGTAGTCGAACACCTCGGCGCCGGCGTCCATGAAGCCGACCATGGCCTCAACGTGCTTGGCCATGGACTCCTGCGCGCGCTCGGTGAACTCCTCGGGCTTGCGATCCGCGTACTCGCGGGCCTCGGCGACCTCGAAGCCCTCCGGCACGTAGTAGAGCGGATCATGGGCCGAGGTCTGGTCGGTGACGATGTCGGCCGGGACTCCTCGGCGTAGGAGTTCGGGAATGACGGTGGATGCGTTGCCGACGACGCCGACCGATAGTGCCTTGCGGTCATGCTTCGCCTTGAGCACTCGGTCGATAGCATCGTTGAGATTGTCGGCGATCTCATCGAGGTAGCGGGTCTGGACCCGGCGCTTCAGCCGAGTGCCATCAATGTCGATCATCAGGCAGACGCCCTCGTTCATCGTGACGGCCAGCGGCTGGGCGCCGCCCATGCCACCGCACCCCGCCGTCACCGTGAGGGTGCCGGCCAAGGTGCCTGCGAAACGCTTTGCTGCGACGGCCGCGAAGGTCTCGTAGGTGCCCTGGAGGATCCCCTGGGTGCCGATGTAGATCCACGACCCGGCGGTCATCTGCCCGTACATCGTGAGTCCGAGCTGCTCGAGCCGGCGGAACTCGGGCCAGGTGGCCCAATCGCCGACGAGGTTTGAGTTCGCGATGAGCACCCGCGGCGCCCACTCATGGGTCTGCATGACCCCGACCGGCTTGCCGGACTGCACGAGCAAAGTCTCGTCCTGCTTCAGGTTCGTGAGGGTGCGGACGATGGCATCGAAGCTCGCCCAGTTGCGGGCCGCCTTGCCGGTGCCGCCGTATACGACGAGCTCATCGGGATGCTCCGCCACATCAGGGTCGAGGTTGTTTTGCAGCATCCGCAGGGCGGCCTCGGTCTGCCAGTTCTGGGCGGTGAGGGTGTTGCCCTTAGGTGAGCGTACGGCGCGGGGTCCGGTCATTGGCCAATTCCACCGCTGCATCAAGTGTTTCGATAGGTCGTCGGGTGGATTAGTGTCTCAGATACGAGATTTTAGGTCGAGAGGAGGACTGACGTGGCAGGCAATGTCCCGGCAGCAACCCGCACGCTGGCAGTTCTCCGTGCACTGGCCTGCGCCGCCTCGCCGCTCACCGCCGCGAGTCTCGCCAGGGACCTGAACCTGCCGCGGTCAACGGTCTACCACCTGTTATCCGCCATGGAGGACGCAGGCTTCGTCGCACATTTCCCCGAGGAGGGCCGCTGGGGCCTAGGAGTCGCCGCCTTCGAGGTTGGCGCGGCCTACCTGCGTCACGATCCCCTGGAACGGCTCGCCCGCGCACCCATCCAGCGACTCGCGG
>CAMCSO010000051.1 GCA_945877545.1 Bifidobacterium breve
TGCTTGCCGCCGAACTGAAGGCAGATGCCCTTGTCCTCGTGACCGGCGTCGATACCGTCCTGCTCGACTTCGGAAAGCCGACACAGCGGGAGTTGAACGTGGCCACGGCTGACGAGATGCGCACCCACGCACAGGATGGTCAATTCCCAACAGGGAGCATGGGCCCGAAGGTCGAGGCCGCGATCGATTTTGTCGACGCACGCGATGGCGTTGCCGTCATCACCAGTGCGAACCTCATGTCCGCTGCACTCGACGGCCTCACTGGCCCCGGTACGCACATCGTGAGGAGCATCCGCTGATGACAACCACATTTTCCATTCGCCTATTCAAGGACACCTACCTCGACTCCGTCCTCCAAATGTCCGGGACCAGGGTCCTCGAGGAGAGCGACGGGGTCACGTGGGGATCGTCGGCGATGGCCACGCCAGCGAACATCGAGACCCTCCTTCAGCGGGGATTCGGCGCCCAGGATCTCGACGGTGCCAAGCCCGGTGATCTCTTCATCGCCGTCGAGGCCTCCGATGAGACGGCAGCGTCTGACGCCGCCACACGCGCTGAGGCTGCCATGTTCTCGAGCAGGCGGGCGGCAACCCCCGGACTTGATCAAGCACCGATCTCGCTCGACCAGGCCCTTCGACTCGAGCCCTCCGCCAACATCGCCATCATCTCGGTGCCCGGAGACTATGCCGCACTCGAAGCAAACAAGGCACTCGGACGCGGACTCGACGTCCTCCTCTTCAGTGACAACGTCAGTCGGGCAGATGAAATTGCCCTGAAGGACCATGCCGCCGCCCGTGGGCGCCTCGTCATGGGTCCGGGTGCTGGCACCGCAATGCTCGCCGGCATTGGACTCGCGTTCGCCAACGTCGTTTCGCCCGGGCCGGTTGGGGTTATAGCGGCCGCAGGCACCGGAGCCCAGGAGGCCATGGCCCTGTGTGACCGGTGGGGTGTCGGGGTCTCGCAGGTCATCGGACTCGGTGGACGCGATCTCAATGAAGATATCGGCGGGCGAATGGCGGCACTGGCCATCGAAGCCCTGAAGGCCGACCCAACAACCGAGGTCATCCTGTTCGTCTCGAAGCCCCCGGCACCCAGCGTCGCGCAGCACGTGATGTCGCTCGCCAACGGAATCCCAATGGTCGCAGCATTTATGGGGGTCGACCTGACCATGACGGCGCCGGCCGGGGTCGTCCTCGCCGACACCCTCGAAGGCGGGGTCCTAAGAACCATGGAACTCCTCGGCAGGGGCGCACCGGATACCTCGGTGACCCATGGGCCAACGATCGCGGAGGCGATCGACCGGCTCCCAGCCGAGCGGACCCTCATCCGGGGCCTGTTCTCCGGAGGGACCCTGTGTTACGAGGCCCTCGTCCTCCTCGGAAAGACCTACCCACTCCCCGTCTACTCGAACACCCCCATCGACAAGTCACTCGGACTCCCGGCGCCAGATGGAGCGTCAGTTCTGCTTGACCTCGGTGAGGAGGAGTACACCAAGGGGCGCCCCCACCCGATGATCGATCCAATGGCCCGCATCGAGCAGCTCGAGCAGGCAGCCGCCGATCCGAGGGTCGGCGTCATCCTTCTCGACGTGGTCCTCGGATACGGGGCGCATCCGGACCCTGCCGGCGTGCTGGTGCCGATCATTCGGGAGATCATGGCCGACGGTGGACCCCAGGTGGTCGCCTATGTGCTCGGCACAGACCAGGACCCTCAGCACTTCGGGGCGCAGGTCGCGAAGCTCGTTGAGGCCGGCTGCCTCGTCACGGAGACCAACGCTCGTGCGGCCATCGCCGCCGGAGCGATTGCCTCGCGCGACCGGGTAAAACGTAGTCTCTCCTTGTGACGTTTCAGGGTCGGCTCGGCATCCTCACCTACTCGACGAAGCCACGCGGTGGTGTCGTTCATTCCCTCGAGCTCGCCGAGGCACTGCAGGCTCGGGGCATCGACGTCCATCTCTTCGCCCTCGGTGGACCCGGCGAGTCATTCTTCCGACCGACGTCGGTCCCCTTCACCCTCTTTCCTGCCATCGAAGGGGCCACGACCCTCGACGACAAGGTCTTCGCATCCGTGGACTCGATGGCACGAGGGCTGGCCACAACCGCCTCGGCCTTCGACCTGCTCCATGCTCAGGACTGCATTTCAGCCAGGGCAGCGGTACGGGTGCGCGATGCCGGCACTGGACCGCCTGTCGTGCGCACCGTTCATCACGTTGATGACTTCACGACCGCCGCCCTCATCGATTGTCAGCGCAAGGCGATCCTCGAGCCCGATCATGTGCTTGTCGTGAGCCGGGCATGGCAGGAAACCCTCCTGCGTGACTACGGGGTCGACGCTCAGATCGTCCACAATGGGGTTCGAACCGACAGGTTCCCACCGATCAGTGACGAGGTGCGATCACGGTTGCGCGACTCCGTTCGAGCGGAGGATCGGACGGTGCTCCTCGCCGTTGGCGGCGTGGAGCCGCGCAAGGGCAGCCGCGAACTTTTCGAGGCAGTCGGCCTCCTTCGAGCCCGCGGACACCGGGTCGTGCTCGTCATCCTCGGAGGCCATTCGTTCCAAGACTACGAGGCCTACCGCCTCGAGACGCTCGCCCTGCTGCCAGGCCTAGGCCTGGGCCTCGGTGACGACATCGTCCAGATTGGCACGGTCGATGACCTCACGCTCGCGCAGTGGTTTCGGGCCGCCGACATCCTCGCCTACCCCTCCGTCAAGGAGGGATTCGGCCTCGTCGCCCTCGAGGCCCTCGCTGCCGATTTGCCGGTCGTGGCGAGCAGCATCCCGGTGTTTAGCGAGTTCCTCACCGACCACGTCAACGCCCTGCTCCCCCGGGTCTGCGACCCGGTGGCACTGGCGAATGCGCTCGAGGAGTTGATCCTCGACCCCGCATTGCGCGCGACACTCGTCGCCGCAGGCAGCGAGGTCGTGCCCCGCTACACGTGGGACGCATCTGCCGCGCGTCATGCGCAGTTGTACGCCGAACTTCTCTGAGCTACCGGTTCAGTTGGGCGTCCGGTTCAGTTGGGCGTCGGTTCAGTGATCGTGATCGTCGTGGTCGTGGTCGTGGTCGTGGTCATGATCGTGATCATGGCCGTGGTCGTAGCCCGCGGGTCGATCGGCCAGTTCCTGAGCCCGCTCGCGCAGCGAATGGGCTGGGATGAGGTCGCGGCTGACGGAGATCCGCTCAAGCGCGGTGAGCCAGCACTGATAGTAGCTGTAGCAGTCACCCGGCTGAGCGGACTGCTCCCAAGAGGAGATGGCAGCAATGAGCTCCTCGCGGAACTCGTCCCACGTGAAGACGCCAGACTCATTGAGGCTCATCGCCAGCCCGAACGCACGGCTCTCCCAGGGCTCAGCGAAGACGAGTTCGCCATTCGCCCGCGGCGGGGCCGCCGGCCCCTCAATATCGAGTTCGATGACTGCCGACATCATGCACCCACAATGGCCACGCCGACCATTGCGTCGCGCGACACGATTGCCACGAGCTCTTCCTCGGACATCCCCTCGGATGCGGCAGGACGCTGCGGCAGCACGAAGAACCGTACCTCGGAACTGCTGTCCCAGACCGTGACCTCGGTGCTCTCCGGAAGCGTCAAGCCCATCTCGGCCAGCACCGTGCGCGGCTCCTTCACCACCCTCGCTCGATACGCCGGGTCCTTGTACCAGGTCGGGGGCAGGCCCAGGAGCGGCCAGGGATAGCAGGAGCACAGGGTGCATACGACGACGTTGTGAACGGTGTCGGTGTTCTCGACCACGACGATGTGCTCCCCCTGCGGCCCCTTGAAGCCGAGTTCCGCGACAGCCGTCGTGCCGTTCTCGAGGAGGCGCGCCTTGAACTCAGGATCCGTCCAGGCCTTGGCGACCACCTTCGCGCCGTTCAGCGGGCCGACGTCCTTCTCGTAGGTCTTGATGAAGGAGTCCATGACATTCGGATCGACGAGGCCGCGCTCGACGAGCAGTTGCTCGAGGGCCTCCGCGCGAAGCTTGATCGGAATGCGATCGGCGCTGACGTCGGTGCTCATGATGCTTCCTCCATGTAGTCCTCGTACAGGTCAGTGTTGAGAGTAAACCGCTCCGCCGCGGGGCCGAACAACTCCTTGGAATCAAAGCTGACGGTGTAGACCCACTGGGCATTCTCAGCGATGAAGTGCGCATGGGTATCGGGCAGGATCTGCGCCGGCTCGACGATCGCCACCACACCAACATGCCCCTGTGTGTACTTCTGCAGCCTCGTGTGGCCCGGCGCCTGCATGACCTTGGCACGCACTTGCTGGCCGACCTGAAAGCGCTGGGGTGCCTCGATTACCCGGATGGAGCCGCCCGCGGTGGGCGCGTACTCGGGCTTGTGGGGCTCGGGGGCAGGAGGCTCATCCACATGGCCACCGGTCATGTTCGCCGCTCTTGCCTCCACTGCTCCTGGAGCGATGATGTCGCTGTCCATGAGGAGGTTCTCAGCGCCGTAGAGCCAGCGACCGTAGTAGCCGTCGTCAAAATAGTGCTCCGAATCAAGCCGGTTCATTGCATGTCGAAATGCGTCGAGATTCGTTCCCGAAATTCTCATTGACAGGAGTGAGAGCGCGAACGCCCGGCCCTCCCATTCCTCCTTGAATACCGGCTCAGCCGGATCGAGCAGAGGTGCCACACCCCAACCCTCGGCTCCGCCGAGATCGGCGACACCGCTTGCCGCTTGAATGCCAGTCATGTCTACCTCCAGGTCAGTGCGAGCGCTCAAGTGCGAACCGGGCTTCCAGTCGCTGGTCGAGGACGATTATGTCCCCGACCAGCGTCACGGAAACTAAACGGTCCAGGTGTTCATCTGGAACGCGCCCTCGGTCCACGCGGTAAGCGCGGAATCAAGGACGTCAAGCGGGTTGAACGGGACGACACCGGGAATGAGATCGTCCTCGCCGAAACCGTAGAGGGCACCCATGGCGAACCGGCACGCGTAGATCGTCGCACCTTCCTTCATGAGGGTCTTCAACTGCTCGTTGATCGCGAGGTGACCGGGGAAGGCCGCCTGGCCGACACCCGGGTAGCCGCGCGTGCCCGAGGCAGCAAGCACCGCGGGGCCGTACAGGACGATGTTCACGTCGAACCCCTTGCGCACGAGGCGCGTCGAGGTCAACAGGTTAACAAGCAGCACCGAGCCCTCGTAGGGCACCGAGTGAATGAAGACGAATGCCTTCTGTCCCGGCTTGGCCTTGATGTCTGGGAAGAGCTTCTCTTCGGTATTGAACAGCGACTCGCCGTCTGCCGGGAGAGTTCTGTGCACGGTCTTTGGCATTTGTCCTCCTCTTTCCTTTAGTTAACACCCACCTAGACCGCCGGACCCTCCGGCAGTCCTTGCTTTGCCCACTGCTTCGTGTGGCTCCCGGGAATTGCCACCATGATCCGCCTGCGCAGACCCCATGGCATCACCCGGTAGATCGGGATGAACACCTTCGTCCAGAAGAACGAACCCGCGGTGTTCGGCGGTGCGTACCCGCGCCTGCGTGCGACGCGAGACTGCGAGTCTCGGAGCAGGTAATGCTGCGCGTTAACCCGAAGCCAGGCCGATGGAGACTGCATGTCACGTAGCCTTCGATGCCGCAATGCCCTTTTGGGCCGCGACAGCGATCGGCTCGTTCAACGCACCGATCGGAGGCGAGTAGACGTTCTCCATCGTCGCGAGGTCGTAGAGGGTGAGGCCGGTCTTGACTGCAACACCGAGGAAGTCGGCTCGCTCCTTGATGCCCTCGCCACCCACCATCTGGGCCCCGATGAGACGCAGGGTGCCGGGTTCCGCGATGAGCTTCACCCGCACCTTCTTCACCCCCGGGTAGTAACGCGCCCGCGAGATGCCATCGGCGATGCCGATGACGTGCGGCATGCCGAGGGCGTCCGCCGTCACCTCACCGAACGCCACGCCACCAATCATCCACTTGCCGGCCACCATGCCCCAGGGAACATAGACGGGGTTGTAGGTTCGCGACCCACCCGCGGCATTGGCTCCCGCGACCTTGCCCTGCGCATACGCGTGGCTGCCGGTGAGCCCCTGCAACGGCAATCCGCCGAGGCCATGGGGCACCTCGCACACGTCGCCGCAGGCCCACACCGATGGCGCCGAGGTCTTCATGCCACCATCGATGATGACGCCCCCGGTGCTGCCAGTCTTCAGTCCTGCTGCTGCAGCCAGGGCATTGTTCGGCACCTTGTGGGTGGCGACGACGACGAGGTCGCATTCGATTTCGCCGCCTGATGTCATGACCCCGCGTACCGACCCCTTGTCGTCACCGAGGAAGGCCTCGAGCGTGGTGTTCCAATGCATCTGAACCCCGAGCTCGGTCCACGACTCATGAACGAGTTCGACGATGTCAGGGTCAGCCACCTCGCCGAGGGCCCAGGGGTTCGGATCGATCACATGCGTCTCGATACCCCGATGGGCGAGTGCTGTGATCATCTCGACTCCGAGGGGTCCGGCCTCGACCACGACGGCCTTCTTCACGGTATCGAGTCGCTTATCCCACTCCATGGCCTCGCGAATGTTCTTGACGTAGTACAGGCCATCGAGGTCACCCCCCGGAACCCCGGGATTCGCGTACCCGAATCCGGTCGCGATGACGAGCGAGTCGTACGCCACGGGCTCCCCGTCGAGTACCTGAACCGTCTTCTTTGCGGTGTCGATTGAGGTGACGGTCGTGTTGTAGCGGATCTCGATGCCGGCATCAATATAAGACTGCTTATCAGCGAGGAACAGTGCCTCGAAACTCGGAATCTCCTTACCGTGCACGAAGGGAATCCCACAGGGGCTGTAGGCAACGTCCTCGAACTCGGTGAAGACGATGACCTCCGCACCCGGATCAACTGCCTTCGCGCCTCCGGCGGCACCGAGGCCACCGCCACCGCCACCGATAACAACAATGCGCTGACCCACAGGTCACTCCAGTCTGAGATAAGGATTCAAGCCATACACAATAGGCTGCTATGCGTTCACCATCCTACATATCGACGAGGCTGTCAATCACTTTGACGGAATGCCTCATCGCTCGCAGTTCTTCTGAAAGGAAATGCCGGCCCTGACACAGGATGCCTCATCCGTCGTGGCTGGGATACGCTTCGGTCTTTGACACGGGAGGCGTACCAGTGGCACGGATCGTCGCACAGCCGAAAGACCAGCCCACAACAACCGCAGCGAAACCACGTTCTCGGGCCAAGCCAAAACCTCCCATGAAGTCTGAGCCACATGAGAAGGCCAGCGTTCAGCGCGACGAGATCGTCAACATGATCGGGCCAAAGATCGCGGCGCTCCGCAAAGCGCAGGGACTCTCACTCCAACAATTGGCCATGAGCAGCGACGTGTCGGCAGCCGCCATTCACAAGATCGAGCGCAGCGGCATGGTGCCAACGGTCACAACGCTCCTCAAGATCGCGGGCGCCCTCGGGGTGCCCGTCGGATACTTCGTCGCCGAAGAAGGCCCGCATCCCGAGTCCGTCCATTTCACGAAGGGCGGCACCGGCCGCGCCGTCTACACCCCCCATGAGGGACTTGCCCTCACCGGAATCAGCGGGTCGTACCGCCAGTTCCAGGCCGCCGCTGCTGTTGCGACCATGGCTCCCGGCGCTGATAGCGGAGCCAAGTTACTCAAGCACCCAGGTGAGGAGTTGGTCTTCGTGCTGAGCGGCAGGGTGCAGTTCACGGTCGGTGAGCAGGAACTCGCCATGGGCCCCGGCGATTCACTTCACTTCAATGGCGATGTCCCGCACCACTGGCGAAACCACAGCAAGAAGCCAGCCGAATTGCTGTGGGTCGCCCTCCGCAACGGCTGACTCAACAATTTCGCCAGCGTGCGCGTAACTGTCGTGAAATCCCACATTTAGCGAGATTTCACGACAGTAGCGCGCACGTTCGGCGGCGCGCACGCGCGGCTAGCTGGCTCCCCGGTTCACCACGGTGATCTCCGGCGGGCGTTTCAGGGTGTTCGTGACGTAGCAGACCCGCTCCGCCGCAGCGATGAGCGTGGCGGCGACATCATCTGGGGCGACGAGGTCAACCTCTATCCGGATCGCCGCAAAGCGCGGACCCTCATAGGTACCGATGACATTCACCCCGATGCTCTCGACGACGATGTCGCGCTTGACTGCGGCGTACGCCAACGACAGCACGAAGCACGATGCGACCGCGCTCAGGAGCAGGTCGGTCGGCTGCGGTCCAGTATTCGTGCCGCCGACTCGCTCCGGTTCGTCGACGCGCAGGCCGAATTCTCCCGCCTGAACGTCGACCTGATAGCCGCCCGCCCATCGAGCCGTGACCAAGCGGTCATCCGCCATCGGGCCTCCCTCTAGATACCGTTCAATGGTCAGTGGCAGCGTTCATCAACCTACGATGAACATTCATCAAGGTACATGACAGCAGATCCGCACGCAGGTAGCCTTCACCGCATGCCCGGTGGCTCCAAGAGAACGCTCATCCTGATCGCGGGGGCCGTCCTTCTTCTCAATGTCGCCGGCTGGGCGCTCTACCTCGGATACGCACGCACCTTGCCCGCGGGGTCCGCCTATGTGGGGATCGGTGTCATCGCCTACGTGCTTGGAATCCGTCACGCCTTCGACGCGGATCACATCGCTGCCATTGATGACAGCGCCCGACTCATGGTGAACAACGGCCGACGGCCGTTCGCACTGGGCTTCTTCTTCGCCCTCGGGCATTCGGCCGTGGTGCTCATTTTGTGCATCATCGTGGGGCTCACGGCGGGAGCCCTGAGCGGTCAGGGCATGGAGCTCTTCCAGGACATCGGCGGTCGCATCGGGACCTTCGCGGCCGCCGCCTTCCTCCTCATCGTCGCGTGGTTCAACTTTCGAGTCCTCGGCCAGCTCTGGCGGACGAACAGGGGCCTTCGAGATGGCACATTGACTAACGCCGATGCGAAGGATCAAATGCGGCAGGGCGGACCGATGTCGCGCCTCCTCGGCGCACGACTCAACCGAAATCTACGGTCCAGTTGGCAGATGCTGCCTATCGGTTTCCTATTCGGCCTCGGGCTCGAGACGGCCTCCGAGGTGGCCCTACTCAGCCTCTCGGCGGAGGGGGCCTCGAGCGGGACACTGCCATTCGGAGCGCTTATCGCCTTACCGCTGCTCTTCGCCGCTGGCATGAGCCTGTTCGACACCATCGACTCGATCGCCATGGTCCACGTCTACGCATCCACCACCGACGCGACGCAGCAGCGCATCGGCCTCAACCTCGTCATGACCGCCGTTACCGCGGCCATTGCCACCATCATCGGAGTCGTGTACCTCTCGGAGGTGCTCGTACGTGAGGCCGGATTTGAGGTTCTGGCCCCGGTTGCTTCGCTCAGTGCGCACTTCGAGACGTTCGGCTACATCATCGTGTCGATCTACGCGGTGATCTGGGCCAGCGCCCTGCTCGTCATCAGGCGCGCAGGACGTGCGGCGGCCGCCACATCCGCGGCTCGTCTGAACCCGACGAGCGCCCCGTAAGCAAGGTCGAGGCCCGAGGTATGCCCGATCGCCGCGAGATCAGTTCGGGCACTGCGGGCCTCAGGAAGGTCCTCGCGAGCGCACGCCGCGAGGAGCCGGTGCAGGGGCTCAATGGACTGGCCGCGGGCCGCCCAGACGAGAAAGGCGCGGGAGATCGCATGGGTCGGAGCATCAGCCACGATTGCGAGTCGCGTCGCTTCATCGCTTAGGCCGAGTAACGCGTCCACCATCAACAGGCCCGCGGCCACATCATCCCCGGACGGTGTCAGCCCTGCGCCACGTCCAAAGACCCACCGGCACGCCTCCCTGAGCCCGCCTCGATCCATGGCGCGCTCAAGTGACGCCTCGATCGAATTGTTCGTACCCGCCCCGAGGTCAAGAACTGGCTCGTGCACAAGGACACCCCCGAGCATCCTCGCGATCGGTGCGCCGCTCGGCAGCTTCGCTGGCTCCCAGCAGAGGTTTGGCAGATCCACCAGCCCGCCCCCGATATAGAGGCGGCCGTCGAGGACCACGACGCGATCACCGAGCAGGACCGTTGGTGGGGCCGGGAGCCGGGCGTGCAGCGGACCACGTGACTCAGACGTCGACAGCAAGGCGAAGACATGGCCGCCCACGGCGACGTAACTCGCTCGCGAGAAGACCGCGATGACCTCGCCCTGACCATCCTCCGCGAGTGCGTCCTTGACCGCGCGTCCGACATCGGGCGGTGGCGTCACATCCCGGCGCTGTCGTCATCAAGGGCAAAAAGCCCCGCGCGGAACCCCTCGATGGGTGCCGTTGCGACCCCCGCACCGATCTGCCCACCGCCGGATGAGCGGTGGAGGATCCCCGTGGTCACCTTGGGTCGGATTCCAGTCTCGACCACCTTGCGGACGTCAACTGCAAGTGGCGTCCCCCGGAACCCCTGCACGGGAATCTTGAACCTGGTGCTGTCAGCAAGGCAGACCCGGGTCATCTCATCAGTGGCCCGCGCTGCATCAGCCATCGACCCACCGAGGAAAGCAGCCACGGCAGGGGAGCCGGCTGCGGCCGCTCCGCCGAGGCCCACGAGTTCAAGCACCGCGCTGTCGCCGATGTCGAGCGCAGCATCTCGATCACTGAATCCCGCGTAGTACAGGGCGTCAGCAACCGGCGGGGCATCGGTGATGTGCCACACCGGCGAGGCCCCGATCTTCACGCCGAAGGTCGTGCCATTGCGCGCCATCGACGTCACGACCGTCGAGCCCGGCACCTGCTGCGCGGAAAGGGTGAGCGACTTCGCGGCCGCCATGGCAATCGTGAGATAGAACAGGTGGTTCTTCGAGAGGTAATCCGCGAACTCCAAGGACGCAGCGTCATCCCCGAGTGCTGCGATGAATGGCAGCATCTCCCGAACGAGGAGGTTCGTCGTTGCCTGCGTTCGCATATGGACGTCGTCGCCCATTTGCACGCCCTGAGCGGCCATCGACATGATGTCGAGAGGGCCCTTCGACTCGGCGAGGCCCTCGAGGATCCTCGACAGGCGAGGCTGGGCAATGTCGCGCAGGAAGATGAGCCGGTTCACCGCGGCCGGGGTCTCGCGCCCAAACCACGGCACCTCCCCCGGACCCTGGTTGACCGGAGCGAACCCGCGCGTGCCCGCCTCGCGATTTTCCGCAACCCAGACCGGCGTTGTCGGACCGAGGGCCGTTGCCATCGGTACCACCGTGTCATGGTCGTTCGCAGCCCCGAGGAGAACCGTGCCGGATGCCAGGAGGGATTCGGCACCATCGACATCGATTGCCCACCCCTCGGCGACGACCGCGGCCCGCATCGAGCGCCGCAAAGGGTCGCACACAGACTCGTACTCGATCGGTGGTCCCGCATGCAGGAGCATCCGATCACCAAGACGCGGGATGACGTCTCCGGCGGGCGCAACCGCAGTGAGCACGGGTGACGCCTTGTCCAGCCTCGCGATGACCTCAGCGTTCGCGACATCGAATGCCACCGATCGAACGCCGTACGAACATGTGAGCGCAGCCACCACATCAGGCTCACTCCCCGAGGGAACTCCCCAGTCGACATGGGTCACCGTCGCCCCCTGCTCGCGAACAGCCTCGGCAAACAAGGGGAGCCCGAGGTTGATGATGTTCGCTTCGGTCGGCAGTTCACGCTGGGCTACGGACATTGTTGGACTCCTTATCAGGCGATGGATGCTTCAGGCGTTCGATGCTTGACGTGCACGTTCGACGACAGATGACTCGCGCTCCTCGATGCGCACTCGTTCGGCCAGCGCCTGCCCGCGAAGCACGTCCGCGATCTTGCGGCGCCCTGCGGACATGGCGATAATCGATGCGTAAGCGCTCCCGCCGAGGGAATCGCGGCTCTCGACGAGCGCTGCAGGATCCAGGACAGCAGCCATATCTGAGTCGGTAATCAACATCGGATCGATCCCGATGTTGATCAATGACTCGGCGAGACCATCGGCAATGCTGGCTCCATCCTGTGTGCGCGCGATTGCCTGCGCGACCACGTCGTGGGCACGGTGGTAATCGAGTTCGCATCGCCTCATCACGACAGTGGCGAGATCTGCTGCCTCGGTACGACCCCCATCCAAGGCCGTCGACATCCTGGCCTCGTTCACTGTGAGCCCGGCGATCACACTTCCAAGCAGTCGCGTGACGCGACCGGCAAGATCGAGGGCACGTGGAACCTCGCCGTAGGCGTAGATGAACGTGTCGCTGCGCGCTGACGGGGCCTTGGCGAGCGCAAGTTGGCCGGTGAGCCGTCCGATCATGATCCCCGCCGACCCCCGCACGACGGTGAGGGCATAGGGATTGCGCTTCTGCGGCATGAGGACGCTCGGCCGCACCACGTTGTCGGCTAGGGACACGAAGTCGAACTCACGGCTGGCGAAAATCTCGAGGTCCTCCGCAAGACGATCCTCAGCGAGCACGAGTGACGTCGCGAGAAATAGCACGTGCGAAAAGGGATCGGTCTGCCACATCGCGTCGCGGATGTGCTCCGCCGGGGCGCTGAAGCCTAGGGCTTCGGCTGCGCCCTCCCTGTCCTTGATCAAGGGGGATCCGTTCGCCGCCCCTGATCCGGCCGGGCTCTGATTAACGTTTGCGTACTCCGCCATGAGCCGTTGGGCGTCGCGCAACACCGGATCAGCGAATGACAGCAGGTAGTGGCCGAAGGTCGATGCCTGCGCAGGCTGTAGGTAGGTGTAGTCGGGCATGAGGGTTCGCGCATGCTCCTCACTGCGGTCGCACACGGTGGTCGCGAGCTCGCAGGCATCAACAACGAGATCGAGCGCCTGACGTCGCACCACGATCCGAAAGGCGGTTCGAACCGCCTCGCGCCGGGTTCGGCCAGCGCGCAGGTATCCAGCCACGTCGCCGATCCTGTCGGCGAGGTAGGCCTCCCGCGAGGTCACGAGTTCCCCGTGCGAGGGGTCGTACCCGACTTCTTCGCACGGAATGTCGTGCAGCATAAGGAGTCCGCGAATCAGGGTCACCGCATCGGTGTCGGTGAGGGCTCCGATCTCCCTCAACTCAAGGGCGTGCTCAAGGTCCGCGAGGTTGAGGGCATCGTGGAGCACCGGCGCATCAGCGATTTCCCAGGCATAGCCTGACGCCGCCAGATCATCGCGCTCCCTCGTCATTGCCGCCCCATCACGAGCGAGTCGCTGACGCCGAGAAACTCAATAGCGGCAGGGAGACCTCCGGTCTGCCAGAGCACCACCGGCTCCCGATCGGTGGCATGCAATTCCATTGCGACGTCGAAGGCCGGGATCCCGTAGTGCGAATCGAGGAGGATGCCCTCGGTCTCGCGCATCAACCGGGCGCCTCCCCCGTCACCCTCAAGCACATCGCTTTCCCCAGCACAGTCAACGAGCGTGAATGTGCCCGAAGCAGCCGAGATTGTTCCCATGAGCGCGGAGCATGCCATCGAGAGCGTGGCGACGTGGGCTTCCATCTGGACTGATGGCCGGCTCACAGACACCCCCACCACGCGCCAGTCAAGCCCCATCGCGGCACTCCCCGCCATGAACCCTGCGAGCGAGGCACCGGAGCCGACAGGCAGGACGATCGTGGCACGGCTTGGATCGATGGCGAGATCATCGAGCTGCCGGCGGACCTCGAACGCGGCGTCAGCGAAGCCCAGGGCCCCAACAGCGGTGGCGCCTCCACGCGGAATTGCATAAGGGCGCCGTCCCTGAGACTCGAGTTCACTCGCTCGCCTCTCGATGGCATCATCGACGACGCTGCGGTCGCACTCGGCAGGACGGACCGACGCGTCGCAGGCACGGGCCAGCTGAAGTGGCGTGGACGACGCCGGATCGCCAGCGACGAGTACCTCGCAATCGAGGCCGGCGATGAAGGCCGCATGGGCGCAGGCGCCGGCGAAGTTGGATGCCGGAGCACCGCCAGTGACTACCATGTCGCACCCCCGCGCGAGGGCGTCCGCCATAAGGAACTCAAGTGGCCTCGCCTTGTTGCCCGCGAGGCTGAAACCAGTGAGATCGTCGCGCTTGAGGAGGAGCGAGGCATCCTCGCGAAGCCGCATCGCTCGGTGGAGCGGCGTCGGAAAGAGCCCTAGTGAAAAGCGGGGGTGGTGCCGGGTCGCGTTCATCGCTCGCGTTCCTCAAGTCGGGCGAGGCAGGCGTCGATGAGGGCACCGGTCGTTGCTGGTGCATCCATCCAGCGCAGGATCGTATCCTTGTCGTCGCCGGTCGCTGCGGCTATGAGTGCGGCAACTGCCCCCGCATCCTCGTCGCCGCGAAGGCTCGCAAGCGACTCCTGCAGAAGCGCCTGGGCGCGGTGCTTACCGAGACGAGAGGACAGGGCGACGAGCACTGCCTCGGTCCCTGACGTGCCCGACGCCCGCACGTTGGCCAGCATGCAGGCAGCGTTGACCTCGAGTCCCTCGAGCAAGGTGGCCGCGAGGGAGGCCGCGGTCCCCGTGGTCAGCGCGACCTCGGGAAGCATCACCCATTCGGCCTTCCAGCCCCTTCCGTCACGCTCATGGCTGGCAACCATCCCCTCGACGAGGACGCCGGACGCGGCGCGAGCGAT
>CAMCSO010000052.1 GCA_945877545.1 Bifidobacterium breve
GGATCCCGGGAGTGAGCGAGGGTCGCGCTGAGCAGCTCATCGCCGGCGCGGTTGTGGCCGAGGCTGTCATGGAACTCCTCGAGGTTTCCGAACTCGTCATCTGCCCGTGGGCCCTGCGCGAGGGCTTCATCCTTCATCGAATGGACGGACTTCCATCATGATCGACGTCAAGCAGGGGCTCACGGTGGCAGAGGTTGCCGAGCGGGTGGCAGCGGGGCAGGTCAACCACGCGCCCGATGCTCGCAGCCGCAGCCTCACCGACATCATTCGCGCAAACACCCTCACCTGGTTCAACCTCGTCATCGGGATTATGTGGGCGATCATGATCATGGTCGCGCCATTCCAGGATTCACTCTTCGGCTTCGTCATCGTCGCCAATACCCTCATCGGCATCATCCAGGAGTACCGGGCCTCGCGAGCGCTCGCCAAGCTCGCGGTCATTGGCGAGGCGAAACCGACCGTTCGTCGTGACGGGCAGGACCTCGAGGTGAGCGCCGACGAGGTCGTGCTCGACGACATCGTCGTCCTCGCGCCCGGCGACCAACTCGTCGTCGATGGAACCATCCTGGCCTCGGAGGGCCTCGAGATTGACGAGAGCCTCCTGACCGGCGAAGCCGATCCGGTCGACAAGGCGCCCGGCGATCCGGGCATGTCCGGCTCCTTCGTCGTGGCAGGCTCGGGTCTTTATCAGGCGACCAGAATTGGACGCGACTCATTCGCGGCCGGCCTGACCGAGCAGGCAAAGAAGTTCCACCTCACCAACTCCGAGTTGCGTGACTCCATCGCCAAGTTCATCAAGGCCATCTCCTTCCTGCTCCTGCCGGTGGGCGCACTGCTGCTCTACTCGCAGGTGGTACGGGCAGGTCTGCCGCTCGACGAGGCGATCAGGGGCACGATCGCCGGGATGGTGACGATGGTGCCGGAGGGTCTGGTCCTCCTCACGAGTATCGCCATGGCGGTTGCCGTCCTGCGCCTTGCGAACAAGAAGGTGCTCGTTCAGGATCTGCCCGCCGTCGAGGTACTCGCCCGAGTCGACACCATCTGCGTCGACAAGACCGGCACCCTAACCGAGCCGGGCATGCACGTGCGTGGGCTCGTCGAACTCAATTCCCGGGGCCCGGCGGCCGCAGCGGCGCTCGGCGCACTCGCCGTCATGGAATCAACTCCGAACCCAACCCTCCAGGCGGTGGCAGACGAGTTTCCCAGCCCAGGCTGGAAGGCCCTTGCTGCAGTGCCATTCTCCAGTGCCCGAAAGTGGTCATCTGGAACCTTCGAGGGTCATGGTTCCTGGGTCATCGGGGCACCCGAGATGCTCATTCCTGACGGCGACCCCGTTCGCCTGCAGGCTGATGAGCAGGCCGCCGACGGCGCCCGGGTCCTGGTCGTCGGCACCTGCACCGAGCCGCCGAGCGCCGATACCGGGGTGGGCCTGCTCACCCCCGTAGCCCTCGTCCTCATCGATCAACGACTGCGCGCCGACGCCGCTGAGACCGTCCGCTACTTCCTCGAGCAGGGGGTGAGCGTGAAGGTGATCTCCGGCGACAACGCCACCACCGTGGGCGCGATCGCGACCCTCGCGGGGGTGCCCGGGGCGGATCGGCCGGTCGATGCGCGCACGCTCCCCGAGGATCCGGTGGCCCTCGGGGAGATTCTCGCGACCTCGTCGGTGTTCGGACGAGTCACGCCAGCGCAGAAGCAGGCAATGGTCGACGCGCTTCACCTGCGCGAGTCGACCGTGGCCATGACCGGCGACGGCGTGAACGACGTCCTTGCGCTTAAGAATGCCGATCTCGGCATCGCTATGGGATCGGGGTCTGGCGCAACGCGCGCGGTCGCCCAACTCGTCCTGCTCGATGATCGGTGGTCGGTCATGCCGAGCGTCGTGGCCGAGGGTCGCCGGGTGCTCGGAAACATCGAGCGTGTCTCGGATGTCTTCCTCACGAAGAGCTTCTACGCGATCATCACATCGGTCACGACGGGCGTGTTCGCAGTCGCGTTCCCATTCCTGCCGCGTCACCTGTCGCTCATCGGTGCCCTCACCATTGGCATTCCTGGATTCTTCCTCGCACTCATGCCGAACACCGAGCGGTTCCGGCCGGGATTCTTCCGGCGGGTACTGCTGTTCGCGGCGCCTGCGGGTGCCATCGCGGCGGCCTGCGCATTCACGAGTTACGGCATCGCACTGCGGGTCGGCGAACCGATCTCGAGTGCCATGTCATCCGCGACCGTCACGCTCTTCATCGTCACGACGGCGGTGCTCCTCCAAAGCGCCCGGCCGCTCAACGCCATCAGGCTCGGCATTGTGGCCCTCATGATTGTCATGTTCCTATGCGTGCTCTACATCCCCTTCCTATCGAACTGGTTCGCGCTGTCCCTTGGCGCCGAGCGCTACAGCCTCGTGGCGGTAGGGGTCGGGTTCGTCGGAGCTCTGCTCGTCTGGGTGGCGGTCATCGTCACGGATCGATGGCGCCGGGCATGACAGCTCTCGTCGGGCTGTCGACATCATCGGTCTACCCGGAGGGCACGGCCGCCGCCTTCGAGATATCGGCCCGCCTCGGCTACGACGGAGTCGAGGTGATGGTCGGCACCGACTCGGTGAGCCAGGATCCCCAGGCCCTGAGCGCACTGGTCGACCACTATCAGACCCCGATCCTGTCGATCCACGCTCCCTGCCTGCTCGTCACCCAGCGGGTCTGGGGGACCAATCCATGGGGCAAACTCATCCGCGCGAAGGAGGCAGCAGAACGACTCGGGGCCGCGACCGTGGTCGTCCACCCGCCCTTTCGGTGGCAGCGCTCGTATGCCAAGGGGTTCGTCGCAGGACTCGCGGCCATGGCGAATGAGACCGACGTCGAGTTCGCGGTCGAAAACATGTTTCCATGGCGTGCGTCAGTTCAAGAGTTGCCGGCGTACTCGCCCGGCTGGGACGTCCGCGATGAGGACTATCCACACGTAACCCTCGACCTCTCCCACACGTCGGTTTCCCGCAGCGATGCCATGCAGATGGCAGGAGACCTCGCAGATCGACTCCGCCACGTGCACCTTGCCGACGGCACCGGATTGGCGCGCGATGAGCACCTCATCCCCGGGCGGGGGCAGCAGCCTGCGGCTGAGTTGCTGCAGCATCTCGCGCGCACCGGGTTCGACCAGACCGTGGTTGTCGAGGTGAGCACCCGCGGTGCGCTCACGCGGGATGACCGTGAAATCGACCTGGTGGAGGCACTCGAGTTCGCGCGCCTCCATCTCAGGCCCGGCATTAGGGTCGGCGCATGACCAGTGTCCGAAGCGTTGTCTCGGGAATCGCGAGCAACGACCGGGTCGGCCCGCTCCTCGCGAGCACGGGTATCGGACGAGGCCTCGTGCAGCGCGTCGCTGGGGGCGAGGCACCGGGGGATGTGATGGCATCGGTCCACGATCTCGCAGACGCCGGCCGCTTCGTCAGCCTTGAGCGGCACTGGGGCGACGAGTCGTCCGTCGATTTCGACGGGGTTATCGCAGACTACGAAACGGTGATCGGGCTGCTGGGATCGTCGGGGCTCGGCTCCATCGCCGAGGTCCTCATGCCCGCCCAACTGCTCACGGTGGTGCGGGGACCGGAGGCCCTGAACGAGGTGTGCGCCGTCGCGCGTGACTCCGGGGTTTCGGTGCTCGTGGCATCCGGTGCCCCGGGCGAGATTGATGCCTTGATCGCCGTTGTTCAACGCCAGCGGGCAATCGGCCGCGAGGTGGGTATTGGCCTGCAATCGTTGCTGCGGCGCACCGAGCGCGACTGTGCCGCCGTCGCCGGACGCGTGCGACTGTCCAAGACCTCCACTGGTCCGGTGCTCACTGACGCCGGACGCTTTGAGCACGACATCGAGGTTGACAAGTCCTATGTGCGCTGCGCGAAGGCACTCCTTGCTCGTGGCGACGAGGTGACGCCCTCGTTCGCGACCCATGACCCTCGCTTGGTCGAGATCGTTCAGGCGCTTGCGGTCCGGTACGGCCGCGAAGCGGGGCAGTACGAGTTCGCCATGTACCTCGGCCGAGCCGAGCATCTCCAGCAGCGGCTCGTCGACTCGGGCGAGAGCGTGCGCGTGTGCGTGCCGTTCGGACCCGAGTGGTTCGGTCGACTCGTGGGAGGCTTTGCCGAGCGCCCGAACGCTGTGACGTCAGTGGTTCGGGCGATCTTGCCCGGCGCGTGAGACATGGAGGTGTACCGATGACCCGAATTGCAGTGCTCGGTGGCGGCGTCATGGGCGAGGCACTCATCGATGGATTCCAGCGGCGCCTGAATCCGAGGCCGGTCATCGTCGTGGCAGAGAAGCGCGCCGAGCGCGCCGCGGAACTTGCGATGCGGTTCGGCGTGCTACTCGAGGATGCGGCCGAAGCGTGCGCGGGCGCCGAGGTCGTCATCCTGGTAGTGAAGCCGCAGGACATCAGGGGCCTGATCGCCGACATCGCACCGAGCGTTGACCCCGGTGCCCTCGTCATCTCGATCGCAGCGGGCATCACGACCGGGCTACTTGAAGCCTCGATGCCCCTCGCGAACATCGTCCGGGCGATGCCAAATACGCCGGCAAGGATCGAGAGCGGCGTCACGGGGATCAGTGCGGGCGCCCGTTGCGGCGCCGAGGCGCTCGAACGTGCCCGGTTGCTCCTGACCTCCGTGGGAGTCGTCGTTGAAGTCCCCGAGGGCCTTCAGGACGCTGTCACGGCGGTCTCCGGCAGTGGACCCGCGTACCTGTTCTACCTCGCGGAGGCGATGATGGCTGGGGCCGTCGACCTTGGCATGCCCGCCGACACCGCCCGCACCTCGGTTGTCCACACGTTGCTAGGGGCCGCCCGACTGCTCGAGGCGAGCGACGAGGAGCCGGCCGCACTGCGTGCGAAGGTGACCTCGCCGGGTGGCACGACAGCTGCAGCGATCGCCGTGCTCGACTCAAGTGGGGTGCAGACGATCGTGCGGGGGGCCCTTGAGGCTGCCCGTGACCGCAGCCGCGAACTCGCCGGGGCCTGACCGGTGAGCGAGCGGGTAGGAATCGTCTGGGACGAGCGGCTTCGGGCCTACGACTTCGGTCCCGGGCATCCGCTCGCACCCATCCGGGTGGAACTCGCGATGCGTCTGGCGACCGAATTCGGATTACTTGAGCACGCCAACGTCGAGATGCTCACCCCAGTTCCGTTCGCCGAACTTCACGACATCCTGCGCGTCCACGAGCCCGACTACGTTGAGGCGGTCCAGCGAGCGTCTGATGATCCCGGTCATGCTGACCGGAGCCGGGGGCTCGGAACCGTCGACACCCCCGCTTTCGCCGGCATGCACGAGGCTGCCCTCCGGGTCGTCGGAGCCACACTCACCGGTGCACGCGGGGTCCTCGAGGGTCGAGTTGAGCATGCGGTGAACCTCGCAGGCGGACTGCACCACGCGATGCCGGCTTCAGCGGCGGGGTTTTGCGTGTACAACGACATCGGGGTGGCGATTGCCTGGCTGCTCGATCAGGGCGTCGAACGTGTCGCCTATGTCGACGTTGATGTCCATCATGGCGACGGTGTCCAGGCCATCTTCTGGGACGACCCGCGGGTGATGACGATCTCCATCCACGAGAGCCCGGCCACCTTGTTCCCCGGAACCGGGTGGCCCACGGAGGTGGGCGGACTCGGGGCCATCGGGACAGCCGTGAACGTGGCGCTGCCCGCCGGCACAGGCGACCAGGGCTTCCTTCGCGCCCTGCACAGCGTCGTGCCCGATCTTCTCGGAGCCTTCGGCCCGCAGGTGCTCGTCACCCAGCAGGGCGTCGACTCCCATGTCGATGACCCGCTCGCCAACCTCACCATGACCATCGATGGACAGCGGATGAGCTACGAGGCGCTCCACCGATGGGCCCACCGTTACGCAGGGGGCCGGTGGCTCGCGGTCGGCGGTGGCGGGTACGAGTGGGTCGACGTCGTCCCACGTGCATGGACTCACCTCATTGCAGAGGCGACGGGGCATGCGATCAAGCCAGAAACGCCGATGCCGCAGGGCTTCACGGACTACGTGGCGTCGGTGCTCGGCCGCTTCGCTCCGGAGCAGATGACTGATGGCCGGCATCCGTGGCCCAAGCCGCTCGGCGACGGGTTCGACCCTCGGGATCCGGTGGATGCGGCAATCCTCGCCACCCGCGAGGCGTGCTTCCCTTCATGGGGCCTCGCTGTGGAGCCCGCTGGTTGAACATATTTCCTCGAGTGGTGCAGGCAATATTGCAAACCAACTTCCCCAGCGGCCACCCCTGCCACTATTGTGCAGTTCGTTCGACAACTGTTGCTCATCGGAGGGGAAGCCGGTGCGGTCGTTGAGCAGGAAGTTCGGTGTGAAATGTCAACGACCCCCGATCGGGCCTTCTCCGACGTGCGATTCCTGACGGTTGCCGAGGTAGCCGCCGTGATGCGCGTATCGAAGATGACGGTGTATCGCCTCGTCCACGCTGGCGAATTACCTGCCGTACGAGTTGGACGATCCTTTCGAGTGCCTGAGCAGGCCGTGCACGACTACCTGCGTGACTCCTTCGTTGAGACCGCCTGAGAGCGACTCCAACCCCGATGTGAGAGCGTGCAACGACACCGGGTCAACGGCCTAGCGTCGGACGGCGGTAGGCTCCACCTCGCATCGTGCACTTTTTGTCGTGCTCAGCGGCATTGCCGCTGCCACCAACCAACGCGAGGATTCATTAATGGGCTCAGTCATCAAGAAGCGGCGCAAGCGGATGGCTAAGAAGAAGCACCGCAAGCTGCTTCGACGCACGCGAGTCCAGCGCCGCAACAAGAAGTAGCCGACAACCCTTCGCGCCGAAGGGGCTGCTGTGAGGGAGCAACATGGGTCGCATCGTCTTGGTGACGGGAGTCTCCCGATCCCTCGGTAGCCGAATCGCGGAGAATCTGGCAGGCGACGCCGGTGTTGATCGGGTGATCGGTGTCGATGTTGTCCCTCCAATCGCTTCGATACCCGGCATTGACTTCATCAGGGCTGACATCCGCAACCCGGTGATCGCCAAGGTCATGGGTGAGGCGAAGGTCGACACCGTCGTGCACATGGGGGTCATCGCCACCCCGAAGCAGGCGGGTGGTCGAAGCTCGATGAAGGAAATCAACGTCATCGGGACCATGCAACTGCTCGCGGCCTGCCAACGGACACCGTCGCTCGAAGGCCTCATTGTGAAATCCACCTCCGGCGTCTACGGATGCGGGGCGAAGGATCCTGCGATGTTCACCGAGGACATGGAGCCCAAGCATGCGCCTACGGCCGGCTGGCCTAAGGACTGCTCTGAGGTCGAGGGCTACGTGCGGGGCTTCGCCCGTCGCCGGCCCGACGTCACCGTCTCGACCTTTCGATTCGCGAATTTCATTGGGTCGGCCATCGATACGGCGATGACGGCGTATTTCTCCCTCCCGGTGATTCCTACGGTTCTCGGGTTCGATGCCCGTCTGCAGTTCGTTCATGTTGACGATGGACTCGAGATCTTGCGCCGAGCCGTGCACCATCGCCAGGCGGGAATCTTCAACGTGGCCGGTGCAGGTGCTCTCACGCTGTCGCAGGCGATCAGGCTCACCGGTCGTCCCCGGGTGGCGTTGCCCGAGTTCCTACTGACGCCGGTTGGCCGAAGCCTGTCGAGAGCCGGGCTGCTGGACTTCTCCTACGAGCAGGTCCGGTTCATCACCTACGGAAGGGTTCTCGACACCTCGCTCGTCGAGCGTACCTTCGAGTTCACTCCCGCCTACACGACGCACTCCGCCTTCGAGGAGTTCCTCGCGCGCGATGAGGAGTTGGTCGACGTTGCCTGACGCTCAGGTCATCCAGATGGGCGACAGCGGCAGGCTTTCTCCCTCCAAGGCCGCGCGACTCGTTGGTAACACCGGGCCCCAGCCGGCGCCGGCGGCAGTTCGGACCCCCGAGCACGCGCTGCACGGGGACTTCGCATCGCTACCGGATAGCCTTCGTGCGTTCGTAGAGGAGGCGTGGGAGTTCGTTCAGCGGCGTCGCAGTGGTGACTACGCGATCGATGAATTCGGATTCGACCCCGATCTCACCGAGCACGTCTTCATGGCCCTGGTTCGTCCGCTCTATCGGTCGTGGTTCCGGGTTGAGACCTCTGGCTTGGAGAACATCCCGGCCGAATCGGGCGCACTTGTCGTGGCGAACCACTCGGGCACCGTGGCCTTCGACTCGGTGATGACCCAGGTGGCGCTGCTCGATGACCATCCGGCGCACCGGCACCTGCGAATGCTCGGCGCGAACCTGGTCTTCCAGACGCCGTTCCTCGGCGAGATCGCACGCAAGGCCGGTCACACCCTCGCCTGCACCCCCGACGCCGAGCGACTCCTCGAGCGGGGCGAGATCGTCGGCGTCTGGCCGGAGGGTTTCAAGGGTATCGGCAAGCCGTTCAGTGAGCGTTACAAACTCCAGCGTTTCGGAAGGGGCGGCTTCGTTGCCGCGGCCCTTCGGACGAAAACTCCGATCGTGCCAACAGCGATCGTTGGTGCAGAGGAGATCTACCCAATGATCTCCAACGCCAAGACCCTTGCCCGCCTACTCGGGCTCCCGTACTTCCCGATCACCCCGACGTTCCCGCTGATGGGGCCACTTGGGATGGTGCCGCTGCCGAGTAAGTGGTACATCGAGTTCGGCGACCCGATCCACACCGAGGACTATCCCGATGGCGCTGCGGACGACCCAATGCTCGTGTTCAACCTCACAGATCAGGTGCGGGAGCAGATCCAGCAGGCGTTGTACCGCCTCCTCATGAAGCGCCCATCGGTATTCGGATGATGGCGGCTTAACTCGTGCGTGCGCGCCCGATCGCGTAGCCGACAGCGAGGCCCGCGGCTATACCGGATGCCCCGGAGAGCGCTGGGAGGGCAAAGCGTTTGACCTGCTCCCTACGCCGGAAGTCTCGGATCTTCCAATCGTTGTCGCGGGCATGTGCGCGCAGGGTGGCATCTGGATTCACTGCGACGGGATGGCCAACTGCCGAGAGCATCGGAATGTCATTGGCCGAGTCGGAGTAGGCCCAGCACTGGCTGAGGTCTAGGCCCTCACGCGCTGCGAGTGCGTGCACCGCCTCTGCCTTGGCCAGGCCGTGGAGCGGCGGGCCGACGAGTCGACCCGTGTACTTGCCGTCCTCAATTTCCGAGACTGTCCCGAGTGCGCCCGTGAGTCCGAGTCGGCGCGCGAGGAGCCGTGCGACCTCGACCGGGGTCGCGGTGACGAGCCACACCTCCTGCCCGGCATCGAGGTGACCTTGCGCGAGCGCGAGGGATCCGGGGATGAGCTTGTCGACCATGCTGTCGTCGAATATCTCCTCGCCGAGCGTGAGCAACTCATCGACGCGTCGGCCCTCAACAAAGGAAAGAGCGGCCGTCGTGGCCGACGCCATGTCCTCGAGGTTCTCGGCACCACTGAGGACGAAGCGCAACTGCTTGACTCCGAATCCCCAGACCTCGTGGCCGCTGAAGTAGTGACGACGTGCCAGCCCGACGGCGAGATGAAAGATGCTCGCACCTCGCATGATTGTGTTGTCCACGTCGAAGAATGCGGCGCTGGCTCCCGCAACATGTTCGCCGATCGCCTCGCCCGCGGCGTCGGCAGAGGCCTGTCCGGCCTTGCGGTAGGACGCGAGCAGGTCAGGTGCATTCGGTACCCGCCTGCTCGCCACGGTAGGAGCGTACCGAGGTCTCGGCATCGATATGCGAGAGTAGGGAGCATGAGCGAGCGGACGAACCTGGCGTCGTTGCTGCGCGGCCCGGCAAGCGTTACTCCGGATCGCCCTGCCCTCATCGATGGCGTACGCCGGCTCACCTGGTCGGAGCTCGATGGATCGGTTGATCGTATCGCTGGTGGCCTGTGCGAGCAGGGCCTGCATCCGGGGGATCGAGTGGCCCTGCTGCTCGGGAATTCGATCGAATTCGTCATTGGCTACTTCGCGATTCTGCGTGCCGGGCTCGTCGTGGTCGCGTTGAACCCGGCGTACACCGTGGCAGAGGTAGCGGTGCTTCTCACCGATTCGGGTGCTCGGGTCGTCGTCGTCGACGAGACCACTGCTGCCGTGGGATTTGGTGCCGTCGAGGCAATCGCCTCCTGTGAGGTGGTCGACGTGTCGTCCGATTCGTGGAGCAATCTTCTTGCAGCCCAGCCCATTGCACCGAGTGCTGAGACGGTATCTCCCAATGGCCTTGCCCTCCTGCTATTCACTGCCGGTACGAGCGGTCGACCGAAGGGTGCGATGCTCTCCCACGCAGCACTGCTCGCGAACATTGACATGCTCAGGTCGCTCAAGGAGCCTCCTGCTGTCATGGAGACCGACACCGTCCTGCTCGTCCTTCCGTTGTTTCACGTCTACGGACTCAACACTGTGCTCGGCCTTGCGGTGTCGGCCGGCGCCACCTGTGTGATTGTCGACCGTTTCGATCCGGAGGAGTCACTTTGCCTCATCACCGATGCAGGAGTCACGACGGTGGCTGGGGCACCGGCGATGTACCAGGCGTGGTCCCGGGTGCCAGCGGCCAGAGAGGCATTTCGCTCCGTCCGACTGCTCTCCAGCGGCGGCTCACCGCTGCCCATCGCCGTCTTCGATGCGTTCGCCGCACTCACTGGAAAGGTGATCTTTGAGGGTTATGGCATGACGGAGACGGCTCCCGTGGTCTCGACGACCCTCGTCACCGGTGTCGCCAAGGCTGGTTCGGTGGGACGGCCGCTGCCGGGGTTGCAGGTCCGGCTCGTCGACGACAGCGGGCGGGAGGTCGATGACGGCGATCCGGGTGAGGTCTGGGTGCGTGGGGCCTCAGTGTTCACGGGCTATTGGCCGGCCGGCCTCGGCGGACCGGAGTCTGAAGGCTGGTTCCGCTCGGGCGATGTCGCATACGCAGACGCCGAGGGCGACCTCCATCTCGTCGACCGGCGTCGCGAGGTCATCTTGGTGAACGGATTCAATGTCTACCCGCGCGAGATCGAACTCGTGATCGAGTCGATGGCCGGGGTCATCGAGGTGGCGGTGGTCGGCGTGCCGGACGATGCGACGGGCGAGGCGGTCTCGGCGATCGTCGTGACAAGTGAGGGGACGAGTCCCTCGCGAGAGGAGATCGCCGCGCACTGCGCGACCCGTCTGGCCCGATTCAAGTGCCCATCGAGCATCCGCGTAGTCGACGCACTCCCGCACTCGGCCACCGGAAAGATCGCCAAGGGCCGCCTGCGCGAGGTCTACGGAGAGCAGTGACGACCCGGGTAACACTCGTCGGGAAACCGGACTGCCATCTGTGCCATGAGGCCCGCGAGCAGGTCGCCAAGGTGTGCGACGAACTCGGTATTGGGTGGCAGGAACTGTCGATTCTCGAGGACCCGGGGCTCTATGACGAGTACTGGGAGAAGATCCCGGTTGTTCTCATAGACGGTCGGATTCATGACTACTGGCGGGTGGATCCCCAGCGTTTGCGGAGGGCATTGTCCGATAATCGGAGTGTATCGTCCGATTAAGTTTGTGCCTTCGCGATCAAGTGCCTAATCTTTACCTCGCGGCCAACCACAGTTTGGTCGTTCCCAGCCTCATGCAACGCCGGTTCCGGCAGGCGAAGTGTGCGGGCCAGAACTTCCCTGGAGCACCGTGTCGCTGTCCCGCCGAACCTTCGGCAAGACCCAAACCCATGATGTGGGCCGGGGAAACCCCGACGCCACGATCGTCCGGTTGTCCTTTTTCGGCAGGGTCTTAACCGCCCCGCGGCTTACCGGAACTCCACCGTATCGCCGGACCTGCTCGCCGCATCATCCGGTGTCGGCAACCGCGGCCTCGCCGATACCCACCCCGAGGCGATGCACGAAGTGAGCACCGAATGACCTTCGAAAGCACGGCCAAAGAGATTCACCCCGCAGCACCCAGTTCAGGAGAGGCAACCGTGACCACAGGCACCACCCCAGGGAACCCGAAGGCGCGTCGCAAGGTGACCCTCGGTCCGGTCTCGCTGGTCGCGGCGGGCCCGGGTGACCCGGACCTGCTCACCCTGCGTGCGGTCGCCCTTCTCCGCGATGCCGACGTCATCGTTTCCGACGCCGACGTTGTAGCAATCGCCGAGACCTACCGGCGCGCAGATGCGCAGATCATCCCCGCGGTCAGCTCGGACGGTATTCCGCTGGACCACGCCGATCGCGTGAAACTTGTCGTCGAGGCGGCACGCGAGGGCAAGGAGGTCGTGCGCCTCATCGCTGGCGACCCAGTCGTCGATGGCACCTTGCTGCACGAGGCGGCAGCACTGCGCAAGGCAAAGGTGCCCTTCGAGGTTGCGCCCGGCGTAAGCGATGTCACCGGAATTCCCGCATACGCGGGCTTCGGTCTCACCGGCGGTCGCACCCGGCAGTTCCGCGTCGTCGATGCGCACGACACCGAACTCGTCTGGGAGGATCTCATTCACCCGCGGGTCACTGTTGTCTTCCTCAACGGGGCAGACCGGGCAGCAGAGATTGCCAGTCGCCTCATCGCGGTCGGAGCGGAGGCGAAGACTCCCATCGCCATCACCCGCCGCGGAACGACGGTTGACCAGCGCACCCTGGCCGGCACCCTCGGCGACATTGGCGCCATAACGAAGGGCTCCAAGCAGGCCGGGCACGGCATCGTCGTCGTCGGCGACGTCGTAAGCCAGCGCGAGAAACTCGACTGGTTCGAGGTGAAGTCCCTCTTCGGCTGGCGTGTCCTCATCCCGCGCACCCAAGACCAAGCCGGCCCGATTCTGTCGCTCCTTCGCCGGCATGGTGCCGTTCCCATGGAGGTCGCGACGATCTCCGTCGAGCCCCCCCGCACCCCTCAGCAGATTGACCGCGCCATCCACGGTCTTGTCTCCGGACGCTACGAGTGGATCGGCTTCACTTCGGTGAACGCAGTGCGCGCCATCCGCGAGAAGTTGAGCGAGTACGGCCTTGATGCTCGTTCATTCGCTGGGCTCAAGGTCGCGGCTGTCGGTGAGAGCACTATCGCGTCGCTCATCGAGTTCGGCGTGCGCCCCGACCTCATGCCAAAGGGCGACCAGACGACGTCCGCACTCCTCGAAGACTGGCCCGTCTACGACTCACTCACCGACCCGATCAATCGGGTGTTCCTGCCCCGTGCTGATATCGCCACCGACACACTCGCTGCCGGACTCGCCGAACTCGGCTGGGAGGTGGAGGACGTTACGGCCTACCGCACCGTTCGGGCGGCGCCACCGGCCGCGGAGACGAGGGAGGCCATCAAGACCGGAGGCTTCGACGCCGTCATGTTCACCTCGAGCAGCACGGTCCGCAATCTCGTTGGCATTGCGGGCAAACCGCACCATTCGACCATCGTCGCGTGCATCGGCCCGCAGACCGCCAAGACGGCGGAGGAGCACGGTCTTCGCGTCGACGTCCTTGCCGAGAGCAGCACTCTCCCGGCGCTCGTCGAGGCGCTCGCTCTCCACGGTGAATCACTGCGAATGGCAGCGCTCGAGGCTGGCGAGGGAAGCTGGCGCCCGAGTCGGCGCCGTACGGCGGCTCGCCGAAAGGTAACCTAAACGTTATGGCTGAGGCGTCGCGCACGGTGGTCCACCTCCTTCGCCACGGTGAGGTGTACAACCCGGAGGGCGTTCTCTATGGGCGCCTGCCCGGATATGTGCTGTCAGATCTCGGCCACGAAATGGCGCAGCGGGCTGCCGATGCCCTGAAAGATCATGACGTGACGCACGTCATCGCCTCTCCGATGGAGCGTGCCCAGCAGACGGCGAGCCCGATCGCGAGCGTGCACGACCTTGGGATTGGCACGGAGCCCCTCATCATCGAGGCCGACAACATCTTCGAGGGCCAGAAGGTGAGCGTCGGTGATGGCGTGCTGAAGCAGCCGAGTACCTGGCGTCATCTCTGGAATCCGTTTCGTCCGTCCTGGGGCGAGCCGTATGACGAGGTGGCAGCCCGAATGGGCGCCGCCATCGAGAGTGCCCGTGGACTCGCCCGCGGCCACGAGGCGGTCCTCGTGAGCCACCAACTGCCTATTTGGATAGCCCGTCTCGCCGCCGAGAAGCGACGGCTTTGGCACGACCCGCG
>CAMCSO010000053.1 GCA_945877545.1 Bifidobacterium breve
TCTGCTCCGAGTTCAAGACCGAGCACTCGATCGACTTCATCATCCCTCGCCGTGCAGAAGAGGATGGGGGTCCAGTCGCCGTCGGCCCGTAATTGGCGGCAGACAGCGGTGCCGTCAATCCCCGGAAGACCCACGTCGAGAATAATCGCCACGGGGTGGAGGGTGCGGGCAAACGACAGTCCGCTTGAACCGTCGGAGGCGACATGCACCCCGAAGCCCTCCCGTGAAAGGTACATCCGGAGCAGATCTGAGATGGCGCGCTCGTCCTCGACGACGAGGACAAGGCCCTTGCTCTGATCGGACCTTGATTGCTCGGCTGAGTGGCTCGGATTCATCACATGCACAGCGTGTCATGGACGAGTGCATCTGGGGTAAGGAGGCGTGCGGATTGTGTCAATTTCATGTAAGGAATCGCAAGGATGCTTAGGCGGCGATTAGCGACGGGCGATGGTCCCCATACCAAGCATCTGCATGACCTTGCCCACGATGCCCGCCACCACGAGCAGGCCGACCGCGCCGAAGAACACCGGCCAGTTGGCCAACATAATGGCAAGGGTGCCAATCGTGAAGGCGAGCGTGACGAGCACGACCGTGGTCCAGGCCGCCGGCGTGTTGCCGTGGTGGACCTGCTTGGCCGGGGCGTTCAAGTGAGCTTCCAACATGACCCCATCTAAGCAGATTGGCCATCTGACGTCGGGTCCTGGCCGCGGTCAATGGCATCCCACGGCGTCATCTGCCGCGACGCCAACGCGTTCGACCCTTCGGGAGCCTCGTATCGGCGGCCAAGGCCAGGCCACCGGCGACCTCGCAGGAGGATCGCCCCACCCGCACATCCGATGGCAACGCCCCCAGCCACTGCGAGCACCCACCAGAGGTTCGAGTTCGAGTCGATACCTCCCGAGACGCTCGAGAAGATGATCAGCACGCCGGCGGCCAGCACCACCACTCCAACGGCAACCCGTCCCCACGACTTGGTCGCGAGAACGGCGAGCACAGCCGCGAGCGCTACCCATGCGGCCGCAGCGGCGAGTGGTGCGAGATTCGAGCCGGAGAGCGACTCGTTGCGCACCGGGCCGCCAGCATCGTCGAGCATCGGCACCGTGACCACTGACCAGGTCATCGAGCAGGCGATGAGGACCAGAAGCGCCCCCGCAGCAAGCGCCACGAGACTGGCCCTCATATCTCTGCCAATGTGTCGGCAACGGCGACGGCACGCAGTACGGCGGCCGCCTTGTTCCGGCATTCAGCGGCCTCGTTCATCGGCACGGAGTCGGCGACAATGCCCGCGCCGGCCTGCACGTGCGCGACGCCGTCCTTGATGACGGCCGTTCGGATCGCGATTGCAGTATCGACATTCCCTGCGAAGTCCAGATAGCCGACGCATCCGCCGTACAGTCCGCGCCTTGAGCCTTCGAGCTCATCGATGATCGCCATGGCCCTCGGCTTCGGTGCACCGCTCAGGGTGCCAGCCGGAAATGTTGCGGCGAGTGCGTCGAATCCTGCTGCCCCGCCAGCGAGATCACCGGTCACAGTCGAGACGAGGTGCATGACGTGGGAATACCGTTCAACCTGCATGAACTCCACGACGTTCACTGAACCCGGCACACACACCCGGCCGAGGTCATTTCGCGCAAGGTCGACGAGCATGAGGTGTTCGGCTCGCTCCTTCTCGTCGGCAAGCAGTTCCTCCGCGAGGGCGGCATCAATCTCTGGCGTGGCCCCGCGAGGTCTCGTCCCGGCGATGGGGTGCACGACGCAGCGGCCGTTCGTCACGGTGACGAGGGCCTCGGGCGAGGATCCGACGATCTCGAAGGAAGTGACGTCCGACAGCGCGCCATGCGCATCATTGGGGTTGCGGCCGTCATCGACCGGAATGCGCAGCAGGTACATGTACGGGCTCGGGTTCGTCGTGCGGAGGATCCGGTAAACGTCGAGGCCCGATGCGGTGCACGGGGTAGTGAAGCGCTGGGACAGAACGACCTGGAAGGCATCGCCGCGGCGGATGTACTCCTGCGCGGTCGCGACAGCAGACAGGTACCCCGCCTCCGTCGTCCACGCCGTGATGTCTGGGACAGCAGTGAGATCGTATGAGCTCGCCGGGTGCGAGGGGCCTGCGGCGAGATCCGCCTGCATCCGATCCAGCCGGTCGACGGCGTCTTGCCAGGCCTCATCAACGTGCGCATCAGTGTCGTCGTAGTTGATCGCATTTGCGATGAGGGTCACCGAGCCGTCGGCGTGATCGAGCACTGCGAGGTCGGTCGCGAGGAGGAACGCGGTCTCTGGCACATTCGTGACATCAGGATTGGCGTCCGGGACCCGTTCCCAATGGCGCACCGCATCGTAGGCCACGTACCCCACCATGCCCCCGGTGAGCGGCGGTAGCCCGGCTATCGGATCAGTGTGGAGGGCGGCCACGGTATCGCGCACGACGTCGAGGACCGACCCGTCCATCGGCAGGTTTCTCGGGGCCCGGCCCAACCAGGCCGCGACACCGTGGCGATCAGTGATCATCGCCGCGCAGCGCACCCCGACGAACGAGTACCGCGACCAGGTCCGACCCTGTTCGGCCGATTCGAGGAGAAAGGTCCCGGCCCGATCGCCGCACAGTGCGCGAAAAAGGCCGACGGCGGTATCGCCATCAACGAGCAACCGCCGAACCACCGGGATCACCCGACGGTCCTTCGCGAGTACCCGAAAGTCCACGAGAGTCGGAGTGACCTCCCCCACCGGGATCGGGCTCACCGGTCGCCCTCAAGTTCGACGGTGATCGCGTCAAAACAGGTGCGATCGCCCGTGTGACAGGCGGACCCGAGTTGGTCGACGAGGATGAGGAGCGTGTCGCCATCACAGTCGGCCATAACGGACCGCACCTGCTGCCGGTGCCCGGAAGTTGCGCCCTTGACCCACTGCTGGCCTCGACTGCGCGAGAAGTAGGTGGCCTCACCCGTCGCGAGCGTGCGCTCAAGGGCGGGGAGGTCCATCCAGGCCATCATGAGCACCTCGCGGGAGTCCCACTGCTGGGCGATGACCGGGACGAGCCCATCGTCATTGAACCGGACGCTCTCGAGGAGCTCAGCGAGCGTAGACATGCGGCTATTGTGCCCCTCGTCGAGGAGCATTCGAACCCGAAGGCTTCCGGCCGTGCATGAGGGCCCTGACGGGCAGGCCTGCCGCGGCGAGCGAGGTCTTCACCTCGTCAACAGTCAGTTGGCCAAAGTGGAAGACACTCGCAGCCAGCACCGCATCGGCTCCGGCGAGGACTGCGGGCACGAAGTCTGCGATGCCGCCGGCGCCTCCGCTCGCGATGAGCGGCACGCTCACCCGCTCCCTCACCACCTGAATCAGCGGCAGGTCGTAGCCGGCCTTGGTGCCGTCGGCGTCTATTGAGTTGAGCAGGATTTCCCCAGCCCCACGCCTGGTGCCCTCGACCGCCCACTCGACTGCGTCAATGCCCGTGCCCCGGCGTCCGCCGTGGGTTGTCACCTCGAACCCACTGGCAGTCAGGACGCCGTCGGGGCACCGGCGTGCGTCTATCGACAACACGATGCATTGTGAGCCGAAACGCTTGGCCGCGGAGTTCAGCAGGTCGGGGTCTGTTAACGCAGCCGTGTTGAGGCTCACCTTGTCGGCCCCGGAGCGCAGTAGCCGATCGAAGTCCTCGACCGCGCGCACTCCCCCGCCGACGGTGAGGGGGATGAAGACGGACTCCGCGGTCCGCCGTACGACATCGAGCATCGTGGAGCGATCGGAGCTCGACGCGGTGATGTCGAGGAAGACAAGCTCGTCTGCCCCCTCTCGGTCATATCGGGCGGCCAGCTCCACGGGGTCGCCCGCATCGCGAAGGTCGGAGAAGTTCACCCCCTTGACGACGCGACCGGCATCGACGTCAAGGCATGGGATGACACGCATGGCGAGGGTCACGGTCGGGGTGGGCCACACTCGTACGGATCAAGCCGCGGCTCGACGGCCGAGAGAGCCTGTGTCAGAGTGAAGGCCCCGTCGTAGAGCGCCCTGCCGACGATTGCGCCCTCGACACCGAGCGGGACCATCTCAGCGAGCTTGTGCAAATCCTCGAGACGAGCGATTCCGCCGGACGCGATGACCGGCCGGCTCGTGGCCGCGCAGACCTCCTTCAGTAGTTCGAAGTTCGGTCCGCGCATGGTGCCATCCTTAGCAACGTCGGTGACGACGTATCGGGCGCACCCAGCCGCATCGAGTCGGGCGAGGGTCTCCCACAGGTCACCGCCCTCCTGAGTCCAGCCGCGGGCCGCCAGCGTATGACCCCGTACATCGAGACCGACAGCGATCTGATCGCCATGGGCTCGGATGACCTGCTCGGTCCAGTCAGGGTTCTCTAGGGCGGCGGTGCCAAGGTTGACACGGGTGCAGCCGGTCGCAAGCGCTGACGCCAACGAGGCATCGTCACGGATCCCACCGGAGAGCTCGACTTTCACATGGCTCCTGATCTCGGTCACCACCTGAGCGAGGAGCGCAGCGTTACTTCCACGCCCGAACGCAGCATCGAGATCGACAAGGTGGATCCATTCAGCCCCCTGGTCCACCCATGCCCGAGCCGCATCGATGGGCGATCCGTACTCGGTCTCGCTCCCAGCCCGGCCCTGCACGAGGCGGACCGCTTGGCCTGCTGCAACGTCGACTGCGGGTAGGAGGACAAGACTCTCAGCGGCGGTCACAGCCGAAACCCTACGTTACGTCGGACCACTACCTGATGATGCCGAGCCAGGCCTCGAGCAGCGACAGTCCCGCATCGCCTGATTTCTCGGGATGGAACTGAGTGGCAACGAGCGGCCCGTTCTCGACCGCTGCGACGAAGTCGACCCCGTGGTGAGCCCAACTGACAAGGGGTGCCCTGCGGCTGGGGTCATTTTCCGTCAGTTCCCACCTCGACACTCCGTAGGAGTGCACGAAGTAGAAACGCTCTCCCTCAAGTCCCGCGAGGATGCGAGACCCGCTCGCTACCGAGATGGTGTTCCAGCCCATGTGCGGCAGGATCGGGGCATCGAGCGGTTCGACCACGCCCGGCCATTCGGCCAAGCCCTCGCATGCGGTCCCGTGCTCCACCCCCCGTTCGAATAACACCTGCATCCCGACGCAGATCCCGAGCACCGGGAGTCCACCGGCCAGTCGGCGATCAATGATGACGTCGCCCCGTACAGCCCTGATGCCAGCCATGCACGCCTCGAAGGCTCCGACCCCAGGGAGAACGAGTGCCTGCGCGCCCACCGCCTCGTCGAAGTCGCTCGACACGGAGACAATCGCCCCCACCTGCTCGAGCGCGCGCTGCGCCGATCGCAGATTACCTGATCCATAGTCGAGGATCAGGACCTCTGGTCTACTCACGAGCCGGTGAGGGTCCCCTTCGTCGACGGCACTCCGACGACGCGGGGATCGCGGGTCACGGCATCGCGTAGCGATCGCGCCACCGACTTGAACTGCGCCTCAACAACATGGTGGGCGTTGCGACCGGAGATGACGCGAACGTGCAGGGTGATCTGGGCCGTTGCGACGATCGACTCCCAGATGTGACGGGTGAGTGTCGTGTCGTAGGAGCCGATGAGCTCGACGATCTGCGGCTCCTCATGGACGAGGTACGGCCGTCCCGATAAGTCGACGGCCGACTGCACGAGGCACTCGTCAAGGGGCACGAGCGCATCGCCGAACCGGCGCAGGCCTGAGCGATCACCGAGGGCCTCGTTTATCGCCTGACCAAGCGCCAGCGAGGTGTCCTCAACCGTGTGGTGCGCATCGACCGCGAGATCACCGGCCGTTCGGACAACGAGGTCGAGGCCGCCGTGCTTGGCGAGTTGGGCCAGCATGTGGTCAAAGAACGGCACTCCGGTCTCGATCTCGCTGGTTCCAGATCCGTCGAGATCGATCTCGACTAGGACTTGGCTCTCCTTGGTCGATCGCTCGACGCGGGCGGTGCGGTTCATGGGGTGCCTTCCTGATTCGCCGTGTTCTGTTCGGTAGGCGACTTCTCCTCAGTAGCAACGAGGAGTGCACGCCTGAAAAGCTCGTTCTCGTCCGGCGTGCCGATGCTTACGCGCAGCCAACCAGCCGGCTCCGGTACCCGGATGAGGACGCCTTGATCACGCAGTGCCCGCCACACGTGGTCGCGGTCATGGAACCCGCTGAACATGATGAAGTTGGCATCGCTCTGTGCAACGACGAACCTGTGGTCCACCAGCCAGCCGAGCAGTTGGTCGCGCTCATCGCGGAGGATGGCTACTTGCGAGAGGAGCGCTTCGGAGTGCTCGAGTGCCGCGAGAGCCACCGCCTGAGTCACCGCGGAAAGGTGGTACGGCAGTCGGACGACGCTGAGCACATCAATGACCGAGGGATCAGCCGCGACCGCATAGCCGAGCCTCGCTCCCGCGAGCCCGAACGCCTTACTCATCGTTCGGGTCACGACGAGATTCGGGAAGCGCCCAAGGAGTTCAAGGGCCGACGCCGTGCCATGACGCCGGAACTCGGCATAGGCCTCATCGACAATGACCATCGCGCCCTGCTCGAGGGCGACCTGCGCGATCGACTCGAGATCCTCCTGCGGAAGCGCGGTCCCTGATGGGTTATTCGGTGACGAGACGAGCACGAGGCTTGGCCGCAGCTCGCGGATGGCGGGCAGAGCTATCGCTAGGTCGACACTGAAGGCGGCATCCCTGGGGATGTCGATAAATCCGGTGAAGGTGTCACGCGCATACTCGGGGTACATGGAGTACGTCGGGGTGAAGGTGAGCGCCGACCGGCCCGGGCCTCCGAAGGCGAGGAACAGATGGTGCATCACCTCGTTCGACCCGTTCGCGGCCCACACCTGGTCGACCCCCACGGGAGCCGGCGTCTGGGTGCCGACATAGTCGGCAAGAGCCTGCCGGAGCGCTGTCGCGTCGCGGTCCGGATAGCGGTTCAGTCCGGACACAACCGCCCGCACTGAATCGGTGATGGCATCGACGAGTTCAGCAGTCAGCGGGAACGGGTTTTCATTGACGTTGAGTCTCGCCGGCACGTCGAGTTGGGGCGCACCGTAGGACCGAACGCCCACGAGATCTGGTCGGATCGGGAGGACGAACGACCCTTGGTCGAACGGGTCGCCGATCACGCGCCAAGACCGCTGCGAGTACGGGCCCTGATTGCCTCACCGTGACCGGGGAGGTCCTCCGCGTCGGCGAGCGCGACCACGTGCGGCGCAACCTCAGCGAGCGCCTCCTCGTCATAGTCGATGATGTGAATACCGCGGAGAAAGGACTGGACCGACAGCCCGGACGAGTACCGAGCCGATCCGGCGGTGGGCAGGACGTGGTTGGAGCCGGCGCAGTAGTCACCCAGCGACACCGGGGACCACGTGCCAACGAAGATCGCCCCGGCATTACGAACGCGCATCGCCACATCGCGTGCATTCACGGTGTGAATCTCAAGGTGCTCGGCAGCGTAGGCATCAATAACGCGAAGCCCAGCCTCGAGATCATCGACCAGCACCACTGCACTCTGCGGCCCGCCAAGCGCCTCCGTGATGCGCTCACGGTGCTTTGTCAAAGCGACCTGCGACGTCACCTCCATATCGACGGCATCGGCCAGTGCCGCCGAGTCCGTGACGAGCAGCGCCGCTGCGAGAACATCATGCTCAGCCTGGCTGATGAGATCCGCCGCAACGTGACTGGCAATGGCGTGCTCATCAGCGAGGACAGCGATCTCGGTAGGGCCTGCCTCACTGTCGATGCCGATAACACCCTGCAGGGCTCGCTTGGCTGCGGTGACGTAGATGTTCCCTGGACCGGTCACGAGGTCGACCGCCCGACATTGGCTGCCATCGGGGAGGTCGACGCCGTAAGCGAGCATCGCCACCGCCTGCGCTCCGCCAACCGCGTAGACCTCGTCGACCCCAAGCAGCGAGCAGGCCGCAAGGACTGTGGGATGGGGCCAGCCGTCGAAGTCCTTCTGGGGCGGCGATACCACCACTAGTGATCCGACTCCCGCAACCTGAGCCGGCACGACGTTCATCACGACACTGCTCGGG
Source organism: Bifidobacterium breve (assembly GCA_945877545.1). Lineage (GTDB taxonomy): Bacteria > Actinomycetota > Actinomycetes > S36-B12 > S36-B12 > WLND01. The sequence continues at coordinate 8,033 of CAMCSO010000053.1, forward strand.
TACACCGCACGCCCGCCGGGCACGTATAGCCCGACCCGGTCGACCGGGATCCATCGCTCAGTCACCGTGCCCCCCGTCGCAACGACGGTGGTCACATCCAGGCGCCGCTGATCAGAGTGGACGTGGCGTGCGCGCCTGATGGCCTCAAGGAGTGCCGCTCGCACCACAGGGTCGAGATCACGCTCCGCTCGGGCCAGTCGCTCGACTGGGACTCGCAGAGAGGGTGGCGCAATGCCGTCGAGCGCGATGCTCCAACGCTTGACCGCCACGGCACCCTCGACGCGTACGTCAGTGATAATCGGCTTCACGTGCTCCGCGGCATCCGCGACATCCATGACTGCACGCGGGAGTACGGAGCGAGGGTCGATTGACGACCCCCGAAGGTCGATGCGCCGGATCACGATGAGCAGTTTACGCTGCAATCGTGTCCGCGTCGCTTCCGCTGGTCCCCCTCAATGCAGCCCTCGTTCCCGGCCTCGTCCTGCCGCTGCACATCTTCGAGCCCCGCTACCGCCGGATGATCGAGGAGCTTCTCGCGCGACCGGAGGAGTCCGACCGTGAGTTCGGAATCATCGCAGTACGTGACGGCCATCAGATGCAGACCAGCGGATTGGCTGCACTTCACGAGGTCGGGACCACCGCCATCCTGCGCGGGGCCCAGGAGTACGAGGACGGCCGATTCGACATCGTGACGACCGGAAATCGGCGATTTCGCCTCCTATCGATCAATCTTCCGCCGGGTGACCCGACCGCAACGTTCATGGAGGGCGAGGTTGACTTCCTCGACGAGCCAGTCTGCGATCCGGCACCCACGCTGGTGGCGCAGGTTCGCCGGCTCTTCTCGCAGTACCGGGCCCTGCTCGGCCAGCAAATGTTCGGCGAGGAGATCCTTCACCCCGCGGCGCCGGATGATCAGGCGGATCTCGCCTATCTCGTCACCGCCTCGATGGTCCTGCCGGTCGCCGAACGCCAGCGACTCCTCGCGGCCCTCGACAGCCGAGCGCGCCTCATCGAGGCCCGGAACCTGCTTGTCAGGGAGACCGGCCTCATTACCATGCTGTCGTGCCTGCCAGCCCTCGATGTCGCGAGCCCCGGGCCTTGCCCAAATTAGCCGGCAATGGTGACGAACGCGGCAGTCGTGCCATTTACTCGCGCCGACTCGCTCTGACCTCCTGCCACCAATCGGAGAACGCAACGACGGTCACGACCAAGGCTGCCGTGGCCGGCCAGATCAGCAGGATCGCCGGCATCATGATCGTTAGCGGCGCATCGACGACAACCTTGTCGTCGATCGTCGCGCTCAGCCCGGCGATGTCGACCGATCCAAGCCGGCTGCCCACAGCCCACATGAGGGCCGATCCGATAGCACCTGAAATCAGTGCCGCCCACAAAGACGACAGTAGATGCTCCCGGCGCATGTTCACTAGGCCGATCGTGACTGCCACTCCCGCGAGGCAGGCGAGTGCGGCAAAGGAAACGTCGGCCGCGATGTAGCCGTCGGGCTGGTAGTTCGCGGGGAAAGCGGTGTCCGGCCGGACGACCATGGATACCCGAGGCGAGAGCTGCCACCACACCACCCCGAGGGCCGTCCCCGCCACCAGACCGATGACGATCCCGGCGGTGAGTACCGAGGTCGTACGTCGCAGGAAGGTCACGTTTTCATGTCCGACACGTCAGCATTCGCCTTTCATCAGCTCAGGCACATCGGTCCGAGCAGGGCCTTGAGATCTCCGTACAACGATGGCGAGGGCGTGACACGCAATCTGTCGTCGAGCCGCAGCACAGTGGTGTTCGCGCCCCCAGTGAGGTGGAGATGAACCTCGGTGGTCCCCGGGTAGCCGGCCAGCACCAGCGCAAGACGGTCGACGAGCGGAGGGATGCAGCGGGTTGACTGAAGGGAGATCCGCACCGGCCCGGATGTGGCCTCGCTGAGGTCGGGCACCGTGATCTCCATCGCAATCACGCGCAGGGCCTCGTCGTCACCTCGGTCCACGCGCGAGCGGACGATAACGACTGAATCCTCGATGAGGCTCGTGCTCACCTGCGTGTACATCTGCGGGAACACCATGATCTCGACTGAGCCCTCGAGGTCCTCGAGGGTGATGATGGCCCAAGCCGATCCCTGCTTCGTCGTCTTGCGCTGGACCGTCGTGATGAGACCGCCGATGGTCACGATTGCTCCGTCGATCTTCTCGTCGAGGAACAGCGATGCGATGGTGCGCTCGGTCAACTGGGCGAGGATGTGTTCCGCCCCCTGCAGTGGGTGATCTGACACGTACAGTCCGAGCATGTCGCGCTCGTGCGCGAGGAGCACGGACTTCTCCCACTCGCCGAGGGACACCTCGAGGGGTGCGAGCAGTCCGCTCTCGGTGCCACCTTCAAGTCCTCCGAACAGGTCGAACTGCCCGATGGCCTCAGAGCGCTTGATTTCAACAGCAGTGTCGACGACATTCTCGTGGACCTGGACGAGGCCCTTGCGAGTGTGCCCGAGGGAGTCGAATGCACCCCCCTTGATGAGCGACTCGACGACGCGTTTATTGCAGACCGAGGCATCGACCTTGGCGATGAAGTCCTGGAAGTCCTGGAATCGTCCGATGCGCCGGCGGGTGGCGATGATCGAGTCGACGACATTCGCTCCGACATTTCGAATGGCGGACAGCCCGAACCGAACATCAGTGCCGCGCGGGGTGAAGTCAAAGTCGGAGTCGTTGACGTCAGGGAGCAGCACCTTGATGCCCATCCGCCGACTCTCGTTGAGGTAGACCGCTGACTTGTCCTTGTCGTCATTGACTGAAGTAAGGAGTGCCGCCATGTATTCGGCCGGGTAGTTCGCCTTGAGGTAGGCGGTCCAAAAGGAGACGAGTCCGTAGCCAGCCGTATGGGCCTTATTGAAGGCGTAGTCGGAGAACGGTACGAGGATCTCCCAGAGGGTCGTGATCGCACCTTCGCTGTACCCATTGGCCCGCATTCCATCGCTGAACGGGACGAACTCCTTCTCGAGGATCTCCTTCTTTTTCTTGCCCATGGCCCGGCGCAGCAGGTCGGCGTTGCCGAGCGAGTAGCCCGCCAATTTCTGGGCGATGGCCATGACCTGTTCCTGATACACGATGAGCCCGTAGGTGTCGCCGAGGATCTCGGCCAGGGGCTCCTCAAGCTCCGGGTGGATTGGAACAACCGGCTTTCGCCCGTTCTTGCGATCCGCGTAGTCGTTGTGGGCGTTCGCGCCCATCGGCCCGGGACGGTAGAGGGCGAGGACCGCAGAGATGTCCTCGAAGTTGTCGGGCTGCATTGATCGAAGGAGGGCGCGCATTGGTCCGCCATCGAGTTGGAACACACCGAGGGTGTCACCTGAGGTGAGAAGCGCGTAGGTTGCTGGGTCTTCCAGCGGCAACTCCTCGAGCACGATGACCTCTCCCCGGTTGGCGGAGATGTTGCGCAGGCAGTCGTCGAGGACCGTGAGGTTGCGCAGGCCGAGGAAGTCCATCTTGAGCAGGCCGAGCGCCTCGCATGCCCCCATGTCAAATTGGGTGATGACCGCGCCGTCCTGCTCGCGCCGCCATACAGGGATGACATCGATGAGCGGCTCCCGGCACAGGATGACGCCAGCCGCATGGACGCCGGGCTGTCTCTTCAGACCCTCAAGACCGCGGGCAGTGTCGACGATCTTGCGGGTGTCCGGGTCGGCCTCGTAGAGGTTTCGGAACTCGGCCGCCTCGGAGTACCGGCTGTCCTTCGGGTCGAACACCCCGGCGAGCGAGATGTCCTTGCCCATCACCGATGGTGGCATCGCCTTGGTGATCCGGTCTCCAAGCGCGTAGGGGTAGCCAAGGACCCGGGCACTGTCCTTGATCGCCGCCTTTGCCTTGATCGATCCATAGGTGATGATCTGTGCAACCCGCTCCTCACCGTAGGTGGCAGTTGCGTAGCGGATCATGTCGGAGCGCCGACGCTCGTCGAAGTCGATATCGATGTCGGGCATCGAGATACGTTCGGGGTTGAGGAAACGTTCGAAGAGCAGTCCGTGCTTGATCGGATCGAGCTCGGTGATGCCCAAGGCGTAGGCAATCATCGCCCCCGCCGCCGAGCCTCGGCCCGGTCCGACCCGGATGCCGGTCTCCTTTGCGTAGCGCACGAGGTCTGCTACGACGAGGAAATAGCCCGGGAACCCCATCTGCATGACGACGCCGACCTCGTACTCGGCCTGTCGGCGGACATCGTCGGGAATCTGGCCCCTGTAGCGGCGATGGAGACCGATCTCCACCTCCTTCACCAGCCAGGACTCTTCGCTCTCGCCCTCCGGCACCGGGAAGACCGGCATGAGGCTCGCGCCCTCGTTGAATTCGACGTGGCAGCGTTCAGCAATGCGCAGGGTATTGCTCAATGCCTCGGGCAGCTCCGACCACACGCTGCGCATTTCAGCGGCAGATTTCAGATAGAAGTCGCGGGCGTCGAATCTGAATCGCTTCGGATCGTCCATGGTTGTGCGCGTGCCGATGCAGAGCAGAACATCATGGGCGGCGGCGTCATCTGCATGCACGTAGTGAAGGTCGTTCGTTGCGACGAGAGGCAGATCCAAGGCCCGAGCGATCGTCAGCAGGTCCTCGCGGAACCGGCGCTCGATACCGAGCCCATGGTCCATGAGCTCGCAGAAGTAGTTCCCCGCGCCGAGAATGTCGCGGAAGTCCGCGGCCGCCGCAAGCGCCCGGTCATATTGGCCGGCCTGCAACCAACGGTTCACCTCACCGCTCGGGCATCCGGTCGTGCCGATGAGGCCCTTGCCATAGCGCTCAAGAAGCTCCCGATCGAAGCGCGGCTTGTGGTAGAACCCTTCGAGGCTCGCGAGGGATGAGAGCCGAAAAAGGTTGTGCATGCCCGGCGTGTTCTCAGCCCAGAGGGTCATGTGGGTGTAGCCGTGCTTGCCCCGTCCAGCGGTCGGATCCTCCGGGGTTCCTTCGTCGAATCCGCCACCGAAGTCGAAGGGCCGCCGCTCAAAACGCCCCTGCGGCGCGTAGTAGCCCTCGAGGCCAATGATCGGGTTGATCCCGAGCGAGGTCGCCTTCTTGTAGAACTCGTAGGCGCCGTAGAGGTTGCCGTGGTCGGTCATGGCGATGGCTGGCATATCGAGTCGCTCGACCTGGGCCAGCAGGTCGGGGACCCGCGCTGCCCCGTCGAGCATTGAGTACTCGGTATGGACATGCAGGTGGACAAACTGATCCTCCACCGTCATAGACCTACCCTAACTTTCTGAATCAGGCGCCCTCTCGCAGGCGCTCCAGAGCAATCATCAAATCCGGCGGATATTCACTCGTCACCATCATGCGCTCGCCCGTCGCAGGATGGTCGAAGCCGAGCCGCAGGGCATGGAGCCACTGTCGCTCGAGACCAAGCTTCTTCGAGAGGGTTGGGTCAGCTCCGTACGTGATGTCGCCCACGCACGGGTGCCGCATCGCCGAAACGTGCACGCGGATCTGGTGGGTCCGGCCGGTCTCAAGGTGTACCTCGACAAGCGAACCATGGGCGAAGGCCTCGAGGGTCTCGTAGTGGGTGACGCTGTCCTTGCCCCCAGCCACGACAGCAAAGCGGTAATCACGGGATGGGTGCCGGTCGATCGGCGCATCAATGGTGCCCCGGAGTGGGTCGAGGAGCCCTTGGACTACCGCGTGATAGTCCTTGGCCACCGTGCGCTCCTTGAACTGGCGCTTGAGCGAGGTATAGGCCCGCTCGCTTTTCGCGACGGCCATAACTCCC
>CAMCSO010000054.1 GCA_945877545.1 Bifidobacterium breve
TCGACGAGCAAGGGTCGCAGTTCGGGCAGGCGCTGCTCTCTGATCTCCTCGATGCGATGAGCGATCCCCGAGTAGCCGCCCGGTGTCAACCGCAGGGTCCGGGATGCGTCGGTGTTTCGTTTTTTCGTTTTCGTTTCCCTGGTGCTCATTGGGAGGATTCCCTTCTCGAGGATCGACGGGTGACGGTGGAGATGGCTGCGGCGGAGCGTCGGCGAACCTGATGCAGGGTGCGTTCGGCCCAGGCGAATTCTGAAGCGAGGATGACGAGGCCAAGGATGATGAGCGGGATACCTGGGCCCGGAAGGACAAGGAGCACGAGGCCCGTGAAGAGGGTCGCCCCGCCCGTAACGGCGACAAGCAGCCAGCGGAGCGGATGAGGCAGGCGCCGCCACGGGAAGATGGGCCAAGACCGTGCCGTCTCAGACGGTTTGGGCTCCTCGGTGTTGCTGGGTGTGGGCGAGACCACGCAACCCCCTCGTGTCAGGCAGCACATGCTGCTGCTGGCACAAGGTCTCTCGCCACCGGCCTAGGCCGGCCTGGGTGCCGGACGCTCGCGCGCCGTGATGACGACAGCCCAGATATCGGGATACTCCCCTTGCTATGCCGAAGGATGCCAGATGCCCGCAAATGTGGCAAGTGCAGGGCCTCACCTGAGCAGCAACTCAGCTGAGGCGCGTATTCTCAAGGCTCACCACAGACAAAGGAGCAGCAATGCCAGCCGAGACTCGGAACCTGCAAGACACGGTCGTCGTCATCACCGGTGCGACCGCCGGAATCGGGGCTGCCGCTGCGCGCCTCCTAGTCGAGGCCGGCGCCAAGGTGGCCCTCGGCGGAAGGCGCCAGGAGAGGCTAAGCGCGCTCGTTGAAGAACTCGGCGCCGAGCATGCCGTCGGAGTCGTCTGCGACGTCTCGGTGCCTGCCGATAACGCACGCCTCGTCGCAGCGGCCGTAGATCGCTGGGGTCGGATCGACTCCGTGGTCCCGAATGCGGGGATCGGCATTTACGGCGGCATTATGGACACGACCGATGAGCGCCTCGCCGAGATGATGCAAACGAACTTCGCTGGCACCGTCTGGACAGCTCGCGCTGCCATCCCCGAGATGCTTCGCACCACCGGCGGCGGCGACATCGTCATCGTCTCCAGCGCAGCTGGCCTTCGCGGGGGCGCCGATGAAGCGGTGTACGCGGGCACGAAGTTCGCACAGGTCGGCCTCGCCGGGGCGATGGATCGCGAGCTTCGATCACAGGGCATCCGGGTCACGGCCATCTGCCCCGCTGGCGTCGAGACTGAGTTCGCCATTGGCGACGGCCGAACTGCCGGCGACCCCGCTCTCGCCGACTACATGCGACCGGAGGATGTCGCGTTCGCGATCGTGACGGTTCTTGCGCAGCCACGCCGAGTTCGCACAACCCTGTGGTCGCTGTGGTCCATGGGCCAGCAGGGCTGAGCGCGCGATCATGAATGCCAACTCGACTCAGCACCCGGACCCGTCAGGGCTCACGCACCGACCCCTCGGCTCGACAACGGGGATCACCGTCACCGACCTCGGCTTGGGCCTGTGGGCCGTCGCCGGCAGCGAGTGGGGGCCGGGGGATGACGCCGCATCGCTCGACGCAATTGAGGTCGCGCTAGACGCGGGCATCACCTTCTTCGACACCGCTGACATCTACGGTGACGGCCACTCCGAGGAACTCCTCGGTCGGGCAATGGCCGGCCGCCGCGAGCGCTTCATCGTCGCGAGCAAGATCGGCTGGAATGGCTTTGATCAGGAGGCGAACCATTCACGATACGACACTGCCGAGTCGATCGTCCGCGGCGTCGAAACCTCGCTTCAGCGGCTCAATACCGATCACCTCGACGTCATCCAGTGCCATATCAACTACACCGAGCCCAATACTGATGCCTTCATTGAGGGCTTCCGCGAACTCAAGGCGCAGGGCAAGGTTCGGGCGTGGGGCGTGAGCACCGGCGACATCGATCACCTCCGCTACTTCAACGCCGGTGGAGACTGCGACGTATTGCAGATCGACTACTCCATCCTCAACCGCATACCCGAGCAGGAGATCCTCCCCTACTGCGAGGCGAACGGGATCGGCGTGATTGTCAGGGGCCCACTCGCCATGGGGCTGCTCGCAGATAAGTTCACCACCGAAAGCAGTTTTCCCGCGGGCGACTTCCGGGTTGCGTGGATCGAGGATCCAGAGCAGCACGCGCAGTACCGAAGCGATCTAGCCGTCGTCGACGGCCTGCGGCCGCTGTTGCCCGAGGGCGAGTCCATGGCCGAGTTCGCACTCCGCTTCGTCCGCAGCCACTCGGCGGTGAGCACCGTGATCCCCGGGGCACGCGACGCACGCCAGTCCGCCGCCAACGCCCGGGCAGGCGCAGCCCCACTGCTCACGGGCACAGAGCTCGCCGGGGTCGATGCGCTCGTCCCAAATGGCGGCGGTCGAATGATCTGGCCGGCATGAGACGAATCCTCGTTGCGATCGCCCTCGGGTCGGCGATGCTCGTCGCCGGATGCAGCGGCGCACAGGTCGACTCCATACCGTTCGACTTCAGCTACGAAACCGACTCCGGAACGAACTCCTCCGCGAAGATCGGTTCCGATCCGGTGATCACCTACGGCAACATCAGTTTCTCCGGAAAGGGAACCCTGGGGACGGCGCCGGTTGACGTCGCGCTGCAGGCGCATGTGCTTTTCACTGACGGCACCGGGCCCTCCGGGGGATACCTGACGGTGACCGACGCAGCCGGCGACGAGCTCCTCCTCCAACTGGTCTCCGAGGCCACGGCCAAGGGCTCCGGCGCCGTGGTGGAGGGCGACTTCACCGTGGTCACCGGAACCGGTCATTGGGCCGGAGTGACGGGCAACGGCAACGGGGTCGGTGAACGTGGCGAGGCCCTCGGCGCTCCGGTCACCTGGCACGTCGACCTCACGCTGGAGTGACGATGCAGCGGGCGGGCGTCGTGGTCGCGATGGTCGCTGCGACGCTACTGGTCGGCTCCTGTTCGGCAAGCGTTCCCGGTGGCGCTGCATCTCCCTCGGGTATCAGTGCGTCACCCGCTCATCCGATGACTCCGTCTGCACCGCCGGCCCCGGCTGCGCAGCTGCCCTCCCCCGCTCCGCTTACAGCGGCCGAGCTCTACTCGGCCACCCGCGACGAACTTCTGGCGATTCAAGCGCGCGAGGGCAGCGGGCGGGCCCTCGGCGCACTCGGCCGACTCGCGCACAGCGAGCAGGGAGTGAGCGGGGTGTGCCATGCCATCTCGCATGATCTCGGCCATGCTGCCCTCGAGCAGGCTGGCGGTCAGGTGGGCGACGCCCTGACCGACCGCGATGACGTCTGCGGGGGCGGGTTCACCCACGGGGTCATCGAGCAGGCCCTCGCCGAGTCGGCTGATCCCGAGGCCGCCATGCTCACCGTCTGCGCCCCGCGGCAGGACGGCTCCTGCTGGCATGGCGTTGGTCACGGACTCATGTTCGCCTCAGGCATGGCGCAGGGCCGGGCGCTCGCAGGATGCGACAACGCTCCAAGCACCCTCCTTTCGAACCGGTGTGGCGAGGGAGTCTTCATGCAGCTTTTCAGCGCCGACCTCGCGGCCCACCACGCAGATTCAACGACATTGCCGATCGCGCGCGACCCACAGGCCGCCCGCAAGGTTTGCCAGACCACAAGCTCGCCCCATGATGCCCAGTGCTGGTTCTACTCCCCCGTCGTTTGGCTGACGGTTCATCCGGACGACTTCGACGGAGCACTGGCCTGGTGCCGGGGCGCCGCGACCGAATTCGGCCAAACCCAATGCGCACGGGGGCTCGGCAGCCGGACGGTCAAGTTCCACCCGGACGACCTGAGCATTGGAGCCCGAACCTGTGGCAGGGCCGGCGACCTCCTCGACCCCTGCGTCAGTGGAATGGGCAGCTACTGGTCGGTGCACTGGGAGGGCGCCGTGCCCGCGAGCGACCTCTGCACCCACCTGCCCCCGGGCCGGGCTCGCAAACGATGCCCCGTCGTCACCGCATGAGTTCTGCGCTCGGAGCTCCCTCGCCGTAGCATCAAACTATGGACGCTTTCTTGCGCACCGCTGCCATGTCGATCACCCTCCTCATCACGACCATCGCGGCGCTCGTGGCTGCGCCGCCCGCTGCTGCCGCCCCGTCCGACCCCTCGATCCCCGCGGCCATCGCCGAGACCTACGAGGGCCGCGACCTTCGCATACGCAAGGACATCGGCTCGACCTCGGCATACACCCGGCACGCCATCACCTATGAAAGCGGCGACCTGACGATCAGCGGGATCATGAATAGGCCACGAGGCAAGGGCCCGTTCCCCGTCGTCGTCCTCGCCCACGGCTACATCGATCCGGCCGTGTATGTCACCGGGCAGGGATTTCGCCGGGAGCAGGACTGGCTCGCACGAAATGGCTACGTGGCCCTGCATGTCGACTACCGAAACCACGCCGGCTCTGACGATGATCCGGAAAGCGACGTCGCCCTGCGCCTCGGCTACGCCGCTGACATCATCAACGCCGGCCTCGCGGTCCGCAGCTCGTCCCTTCCCTTTATCGACGCAAGCAGGGTGGCCCTCCTCGGACGATCGATGGGGGGCGGCGTCGCGTTTCAGTCCATGGTCATCAGGCCGGGGGTCTACGACGCCGTCATCACCTACGCGTCAACGAGTACCGACATCGTCGACAACTTCAACCGTTGGCAGCGCTTCGACGGGAACCTCGGGCGCAGGATCATTGCCCGTTACGGAAGCCCGGAGTCCAATCCGGCCTTCTGGCGGACGATGTCGTCACGCAACTACCTCGCCCGTGCCACCGAGCCGGTGCTGATGATCCATGGCACACGCGATGAGAGCTGTGACATCGAGTGGGCCCGAGCTACTGAGCGAGCCATGAAACAGGCGGGCAAGGAGGTCACCCTCGTCGAGTACCGCGGTGCCGGTCACTACCTGTACGGGCCATGGACCGACTCGATCCGTCAGGTGGAGCGCTTCCTCGACAAGCACCTATAAATTCGGTCGTTCGTCAGGAGATGTCCTTGACGAACACATGGATAAGTTCGAGTTCCTCGCGCTCAGGGACCTCGGAAAGCTTGTCCGCGACGGTGGCACGGAACCGCTCGAAGATGGCGGCGTGGCCGACCTCGGCAGCCTCTGTTGCGGAAGCGAACACGCCGATCCCTCGGATGATCTGGCGCTTTCGATCTGCCGTCACGAGGATGAGGTCCTCATTGGGGTTGACAAGGCCGAACTCATCGGCGAACGCAATGTAGTCGTCGAGGACCTCGTCGAAGAACTCGGGCTTGGTTCGCATGCTGTACTCGATCACTGCGGGCACGGTGTGCTCCTTCGATGGTGGGATAACTCAGCCTGAGTCTGCCCTATTCGCCGTGCGCGCGGGGACCTGCTGGGTCGACCGATGTCCGCCGGAGCCACCACAGGCCGATGATCGGCAGGGCAAGTGGGATAAAGAGGTAGCCGCTGCCGTAGGTCGACCACACTGTCGCCCTCGGGAATGCATCGGGAAACATCAGACTCAAGGACCCGACCACCACGACCCCCGAGACCTCGAAGACCAACGCCGCTGTCGCTACCCGTCGGCTCGCGCGATCTGCCCGCGACAGCGCGACCGTCGCGATGATGTAAACAACCGCCGCAAGTGCTGACAGCAGGTAGGCAATCGGCGCCTCGTCGAATCGGGTGAACAGTTGGACCGCAGACCGGGCTGTCGCAGCAATGGCGAAGATCGCGTACACGACAACGAGGAGGCGGGCGCCGCCCGCGGATCGCTCAGCCACCGCCGGACCACACCTGCTGGATTCGCGCGACGAGCACCGGCATGACGAGCCCGACGACAACGACGATCGCCGAGCCGATCCGGGTCTGGTCGCCCCGGGTCCACCACCAAGAGCCGATCGGGATGACCGGGCTCAAGGCGAGGTAGCCAACGAACTCGACTCGAGCGAAATCCCGATCGGAGCCGATCATCTGGACGATGCCGCCGAGCGCGAGGACGATGAATAGTGCCGCGATCACGAGTTGGCTGGAATGCAAGGCCCGACTCATCGGCCGGTTGAGCACGAGATGAATGAGAGCCCACGCCGCCATCGCAAGGCTCGCGACGATGATGATGGTGGCGAACAGGCCCGTCATGGTTCTATCCTCCCAGACTGGTCGCCGGAACACGCTGGGGATCACCGCATGCGAGACGCGGCATCCGCTACGTCACTTCAGCATCATCCGCGAGCAGCATTTGCGGAACGATGACAAAGCGATACGAGAGTTCCGGACCCCGCTCACGGACGAGAATCCAGATGAGGTCAAAGCGCTTTTCGGGCCACTCCTGCGGGATGTCGTTCAGGTTTGCGACCGGAAACTGACCGACGAGTTTTGACATAGCGCCGTGATGCCAGACGATCAGGGTTGACTCAGGCGTGCTCAGCACCTCACGTACGAGATCCGCCTCATTGCCCCGTGCATGTCGGTCAATGACGTCGATCCCGAGCCGATGAGCCGTTGGCGACGCGGTTTCCATCTCCCGCTTGCTCATCGCCTCCGAGGTCGGCCTTGTCGCGATAATCCGCTCAGGTTTCGTCACATACGGATGGGATGCACAGGGAGCGTGGGCCAGGAGCGCGGCAAGAGCACCTGCTCGCGTCCAGCCCCGCACTGAAAGGCAATGTTCGTCGATCTCGCCGTCCTTGGTCACTCCGCGAGGCGGCGCACCATCCCCGGGCTTCTCACCATGACGAACGAACATGATGGTCTCCGGGGACGTATCCAAGGCCGCCATGATCGAGCGCCCTTCATCCGCAGCCACAGCCACCACCGCAACACCCTCCGCCTGACGACGCCGCGCCTTGCCGTGAGCCACCCGCGGCAGCGACCGTCAGCAACCGCACCGTGTCGTCATGGCCTTGCGGGCAGGGCGCGCGCTCATTGGATGCGTCCATCGGACGGTTGACGACATAGGTCTCACCGCATTGCCTGCAACGGAACTCGTAGGTGGGCACCGTTGCATCCTAGGAGACGCTCAATTGCAGATCATTAGCAACTGCGAGACCATCCCGAGCAGCGTGCCCCAACCCCGGCTACCTTCAGCGAGTGCAGGTTTTGCTGACTCGTCGGCGTCACGTCGACAACATGTGCGTCGCGTCGTCCTTCTGTCGCTGACCACTCCCCCATCAGCACCTAGAAATAGCACCCACCACTCAGCAATCGCTGATCCATCACCTGGCCGGTCAGGCCTTCACGCACCCTGAAAGGAAATCATGTCCGTCATTCCCCAGTTCCTCGAGCGCAACAATTCCTACGCCGAAGCCTTTTCGGGCCCGCTACCCCTGCCACCCGCCAAGAATCTAGCCGTCGTCGCCTGCATGGACGCACGCCTGCACGTCTCCAAGGTCCTCGGACTTGAGGAGGGCGATGCGCACATCATTCGCAATGCCGGCGGGGTCGTCACCGACGATGAGATCCGTTCCCTGGCAATCTCCCAACGGCTCCTCGGCACGAAGGAGATCATCCTCATTCACCACACCGACTGCGGGATGCTCACCTTCACTGACGACGCGTTCAAGAAGTCCATTCAGGACGAGACAGGCATCAAGCCGGAGTGGGCTGCCGAGGCATTCAGCGATCTCGCGGTAGATGTCGTGCAGTCAGCAAACCGCATCAAGGCTTCACCGTTCATTCCGCACACCGACTCTATTCGCGGATTCATCTTCGACGTTGCGACAGGCAAGTTGGAGGAGGTCGCACTGTGACGTGATGGGGCGACCGGGTCTGACCCGGTCGCCCTTCTGGGTAAGCGCTCATTTTCCTGATCCTCCTCATCCCCTCTGGTCTCACTTGAGTCAGATCCACCCCGAGGATCTGCTGCAACCTATGAGCGCACCTTAATGATCGCGAGGGCCTTGATGTGTCGCCACCGCCTAGATACCGGCCCCCCTGCAGGGGAGCGCGGTGACCATGACTGCGAAGGTCTCCTGAGATGAGCATCATTTATCGTCAGCATGGCTTAGCCCGCATAGTCGAGGGTCCGTCCGTCGCCCTTGTGTACGTCCGAGTCTCGACCGTGGCATCCGTGTTGGTTCAGCGCGATCGGTAAACATCCGTGCGGTGGCCGATGTGAACGATGTGCACGCGCTGCGCTTCGTCGTCGATCCGGTAAAGCAGGCGGTAGGGACCGCGGCGGGCGCCGAACAGGCCGGACAGCTCACGTTCGAGGGGCTTGCCGACCCGGTGCGGCTCGCGTGCTAGGTCGCCGAAAGCAAACTCGACGACAGCCGAGACAACGCGGGGCGGGATGCGCTGCAGTGCGCGACGAGCCGGGCCGGTCAACTCGACGTCATAAGCCACGCCGCTGACTCAGTTGTCGCGCTTGGGAACGTCGAACTCGGCCCGGATCTCGTCCTCGCCGTATGTACGTCTGGCCGCGATGTCGGCGTCGGCCTCGGTGATGGCGTCGCGGATGCCGGGCTGCGAGAGCCAGAACAGCGTTTCCTGGATCGACTCCCACTCGTCGGCGCCGATCAGCACCGCGGCGGGCAAACCGTTCTTGGTGATCGTCACCTGGTCGCGCGTGATTGCGACTGAGTCGACGTATTCGTTGAGCTTGTCCTTGACCTTGGAGATAGGTAGCGTCCGCATATTTTCATGGTAGGCCCGAATACCGGCCTAGGCAAGGCGGCGACAAGACTCAGGAAAAGTGCCCGCGAACCTGGCAAGAAGCGACAATTATCAGCGATCCATCGACACCGCCGGTGAATCGCCGTTGAACCGCGACTGTCGTTGCCTTCTGCCAGAATGGCGGTGAGACTGTACCGACTGGCTGCTCTGGGGGTTGCATGCGCGACGATTCGCCGCAGTGGCGTGATGTCGGTGAGCCCGCGACCCCGGTGGAGGCTGAGGCGCTGCGCGCCATCAAGGCAATGCTCCCCGACGGCGGCCTGTGCTGGGCCTGGTCCAACCTCAGCTTCATCGACATGGACGGCCAGTTGCACGAGACCGACCTGCTCCTCCTCACCCAGCATGGGCTAGCCCTCGTCGAGTTGAAGGGCTGGTCTGGCCGCATCAGCGGTGGCCAGCGGCGCTGGCTGCTCGGCCGGGGCGAGGTCGAGAATCCGCGATTCCGCAATGAGGCCAAGGCCCGCAAGCTCAAGGGCCACCTCGAGAGCCTCCTCGGTCGCGATCGCCGGCTCGCGCTGCCGTGGATCGAGGCGATCATCTGCCTCCATGGTCAAGGGTGCACGGTCGCGCTCGACGAGGCGTCGAAGAAGCACCTGTATGGCCTTGACGGCTACGGCGTCGCTGGCGTGCCGCTGCTGAGCACGTTCCTCGGGCAGCCCGCGCGGGGCCGAGGTGGCGCACTCGACCAGCCCCAGTGCCGGGCGATCGCGGCCCTCATCAACAATGCCGGTTTCGAGCCCCCTCCGCGGGTGCGCATGGTGGGGCCCTATGCGGTCGATCAGCTCGCCCCGGAATCGCAGGGCCCGACCTGGGTCGATGTCATCGCCGAGAACCCGCACCTCGTTGGCCTGCGCAAGCGGATTCGGCTGTTCAACGTCCCCCGCGGTGCTTCCGAGGAGGGCCGGGCTCAGATCTGGAGGGCTGCCCAGCGCGAGCTGCGCCTCACGACGGGGCTATCCCACCCGGGGGTGATCGGCCCGTCCGACATCAGCAAGGACGATCAGGGCCGGCCGGCCCTCGTATTCGATTTCGACCCTGCTGCTCGGCGGCTTGATGACTGGCTCGCCGATCATGACAACAGCCTGCTGCCCGAGCGCAGGTTCGAGGTGATCCGCCGGCTGGGCGAGATCATGCAATACGCCCACAATCGCGGGGTGACCCATCGCGCCCTGACCCCCCATCAGGTGTATGTCGTTGACGAGCCGGGCAAGCCCCTTCTCGTCACTGTCCGAGACTGGCAGACCGGCCGCGTGAGCCCCGACCTCGATCAGTCGGCTGCGGTCCGCCAAACGACCCTTCTGCAGGGCACCCGAAACTTCATCGATTTAGCCGATCAGGACACCTGGGTCTACCTCGCCCCAGAGGTGCACATGGACGAACCCGACGGCGTGGCGCTCGATGTGTATGGCCTAGGCGCGCTCGGCTACCTGCTGCTCACCTCCTCCCCCCCTGCGAATTCGATTGCCGAGCTCGAGCAGCGGATTCGTGGGAGCAAGGGCCTGGATCCCGCGGTTGAGATCGACGGGGTGACCGAGGGGTTTCGCCGTCTCGTCATGCGTGCAACCCACCCCGATGCCCGCCTCGAGCGCACGGCGAGCGCAAGCGAATTCCTGCACGACCTCGATACCGCGATTGAGGACTGGAAGTCCGACGCGGAGCCGGTTGTCGTCGTCGACCCGCTCGAGGCCGACACGACGGACGTCCTCACCGAGGACCTCATAGTGGAGGCGCGACTGGGCAGCGGGTCGACCGGCGTCGCACTGCTCGTTTCGAACACTAATCCCGGTGCCCCACTCGGCAGCGAGGCACTCTCGGTCCTCAAGGTCGCCCATGACGCCGCGAAGGCACCGCGACTCCAGGACGAGTACGAGGCACTGCAGTCCCTCGACAGTCCCCGCATCGTGCGGGCGCTCGGGCCGCCGTTCGACATCAATGGCCGGCGCTGCATTCAACTCGAGGACGCTGGGCGCCCGACACTGGGCGCCCGCATCCGCGACGTCGGCCGGCTCACACTGGACCAGCTCGCGCAGTACGGCGCTGACCTTCTCGAGGCCGCCGCCCACATGGACTCCCGCGGGGTTCTGCATCGCGATATCAAGCCCGACAACCTCGGGGTCCGGCCCGATACGGGTGACCGCAGGCCCCGGCTGGTGCTGTTCGACTTCTCGCTCACCAGGGAGCCCCTCGACCATATCCACGCCGGCACCCAGCCCTACCTCGACCCGTTCCTCGGAGGCGGACGGCGGCCGCGATACGACCGCGCCGCCGAGCGGTTCGCGATCACGGTCACGCTGTATGAGATGGCCACCGGCACGCGCCCGGTCTGGGGCAGCGGTGATGCCCATCCCGCGGCGATCGACGATGAGGTGACCCTTGTCGAGTTGTCCTTCGAGCCCGCCGTTGCCGCCTCAATGATGACCTTCTTTCGCAAGGCCCTCGCACGCGACGCCGGCAGGCGGTTCGGCGACCTCTCCGAACTCGCCCAAGCGTGGGCCGCGATCTTCGTCGCGACAGAGCGCACGACCTACGTCGAGGAGTCCGACGACGACACCCTGATCGGCCCTGTTCGTCGCGTTGACGTCACCCAGACGACCCCGCTCACCGAGTCCGGTCTGTCGGCGCGCGCGCAGTCGGCGTTCGCGCAACTACAGGTGACAACCGTCGGCGAGGCCCTATCCGTTCCCGCAAATCGCGTGAACTTCATACCGGGGGCCGGGGAGCGCACGAAGCGTGAGATGCGCCAGGCACTGCGTGACTGGCGGCGCACCCTTGCCTCCCCCGCGGCCGCCGGCCCGACATCAACCGGCCAGCAGCGCCCTAGCCCGGCGAGCGAGGGCTTCGGCAGCAGGAATGACGCCGAGGAGGAGGGCGCTGCACCGGGCCGCGGCGTCGACGCCCTGGTGATGTCGCTCATGCCCGGCAGCAGCGGCCGCAACCAAGCCCAGATCACGGTGGCCCGCATCCTTCTTGGGCTGGAATCCCCTGCGCCGCAGGGATTCTCAGCGTGGCCGAACCTAAGCGATATCTCCCGGCACCTAGGGGTCACCCGCCCCGCGATCAGTCAGGTCCTCGACCGGCTGCGCCCGGCGTGGCTGCGCAAGACGACCGACGAACGGCTCCCCCTCACCAACGAGGTCCTCGACATCGTTGACCGGCAGGGCGGTATCGCAGAGGTGAGCGAGATCGCGCGGACACTGCTCGCGACCCGAGGCTCTGCTGCCTTCGAACCTGAGCGCACGAGGCAGGCCATCGGGGTCGTGCGCGCTGTCCTTGAGGCCGACGAGAGCCTCGGCGGCGATGCAAGGCTGACCTCCCGCCGGGTCGGCGATCGGGTCATCGTCGCCCTCGAGCCGCAGGACCCCAACGCACCGTCAGCCGAGGCAGCCCTCGACTATGCGCGACTCCTCGCGGCTGAGGCCGACCGGCTCGCCGCCGGTGTCCCCGTGCCCCTGCGCGCCACCGTATTAGCCGCCCTCCGCTCTATTCCGCTGCCACCCGGCGTGCCCGCCCTACCCGATGACCGGCTGGCCTCGCTCGCGGCCGCGGCATCGGCGACCGCGGCCCGGGGCGGCCGGGGCGAGATTTACGCCCGTGGGCTCGAAGCAGCAGAGGCCCTGAGGCTCACCCTTGCCGGCGCTGCCGTCTCCCGCATGCACCTCACGCCCCAGACCCTGGAGCAGAAGGTCGCGGCCCGCTTCCCGCTGGCGGCGCCGCTACCGAGCAGGCCAGCACTCGACGACCTCGTCCTGGCCGCCGAGCCCTCCCTTGCATGGGACGGCACCGCCTACGTCGCGCCCACATCCACGAGCGGCTGGCTGCTCCCCACCCAGCACGGCTTCACCACCCAGCACGGCTTCACCACCCAGCACGGCTCCACCACGTTTGGCATCCCCGCCGAGACCCAGCCCTACGACGAGATCGACGCGCGTCTCCAGGCCTCACTGCGCAGCAGCGGTTACCTCACCCTGGCCGTCGACCCACGCCGCGTCGACCAGGCCGCTGCAGTGCTTGCCAGCACCTACGGCCTCACCCGAGTCGATGTCACCGCCGAGCTCCTCGCAGCGGTCAAGGACCACGCCGCCGAGGTCGGCGCCGACTGGGCCACGATCCTCGACGCAGACAAGGACGCCCCCGGCACCCGCGATCGCTCCCTGCTCGACTCGTTCGTCAAGGCCGCCCTCGACCGCAGACTCCCCGGCCTCCTCACCCGACCCGACGCCCTTCTCCTCACCGATGCTTCGATCCTGGGCCGCTACGGCCAACAGCATTGGCTCGCTCACCTCGCGGACCTCGCCGCCATCAGACCCGCTGCTCGGTGGCTCCTCGTGCCGCATCACGACTCGGGTGGCCAGCCGACCCTCGACTCCTCGGTACCCGCACCGCTCGGCGCCGACGGATGGATCGTTATAAACGGCGGGTTCATCGCCGCCCGCCAACCATCGAATGAGACGATCAGACCTAGCTAAACTCATGTTGAAACAGAGGGCTACGCCGGATTTTTCGACCCATGCACATGTGCGCCGCAGGCTCTGACCCCATGCGAAGTCTCTGGTTTCGCGCTGTGCGCACTGCTGCGATATCACGCGTTCGAGGCAACCGATGTTGATACTCACATGGGATGAGCACGTCTGCGGCGTACATCTCGGCCTCATCTTCGGCGGTGGACTTCTCCCCGTCGAGGAACCGGCAGACTCCTCCACTGCCGGTGAAGGAGTACCGACAACGGCGTACCTTTCCCGATCACAGCGTGAACTCCCCTACCGGGCGAACGAGTCAACGCTGCTGTCGGTTGGGCGCGTGCACGGCGTTGGGTCGCTTCCGGGCAGAAGTGTATTTGTCACGGAAATCGAACATAACGGACATAAGGCGTTAAAAGGCCTTGAAAATTGGTCGAACAGCACCGTGTTTATACGGTGGTGCTCGCGCCCATGACCCCATAGCCTTTCGATACATGCACGATGATGGGACACAGTCCCGGTGAGGCTCGGCCCCCAATGAGTGCAC
>CAMCSO010000055.1 GCA_945877545.1 Bifidobacterium breve
GCATCGATGTAGGGCTTGTCGCTGTACCAGCCGTACTTGGCCGGATCGAATGCGCGCTCGAGGTACTCGATGGATGGCCCGATGTTCACGAAGCCCTGGTACTGATCGGTGCGGCCAGGGAGGGCGGGGTACTGTGGCGCGCCGTCGAGGGCGAAGTTGACCTTCGATGCGGTGCCCTGGAACCTGAAGCGCTCGATGTTCTCCACGAGGTCTGTCGGCAGTTCACGCGGGTCGACGAGCTGCAGGAAGGTGCGGCGCGGATCCAGCGAGCTCACCACCACCGGCGCCGTGAATTCGGTGCCGTCGGTGAGAGCAACCCCGGTGGCCTTTCCACCGGAGACGACCACGTGGGAGACCGGTGCGTCAAGGCGGATTTCCGCGCCATACGCCTCTGCAGCGCGGGCGAGCACCTGAGTGAATCCGCCGTTACCACCCTTGTGGAATGACCACGAGCCCATGATGCCGTCGTGCTCGCCCATCGACATGAACAGGAGCACGAGGCCGGAGCCCTGCGACATCGGCCCGACCTTGGTGCCGATGATTCCCGAGGATGCGATGAGGCCCTTGACGATGTCGCTCTCGAAGTAGTCGTCGAGGAAGTCAGCAGCACTGCCGGTGATGAGCCGTACGGCGTCGTGCACCACCTTCTTATCGGCCTTGCCGAGGTGCGCGAGGAGCCCAGCGACGTCCTCCCTGTCCTGCGGACTCGAGCCGAAGATATTCGGGGGCATGCTGTCGAACAGTGGCTTGATGAACTGCTGGACCCGAGAGATGTCGAACTCATAGCGATCCATGGCATCGGCGTCAGCCTTCGAGTGCCGGGAGATCTCACGGATGTTCGCGTCGCGATCTTGGCCGAGGAGCAGGTAGTCGCCGTTCTCCATCGGCGCGAATGTCGAGTTCATGAGCAGGGGCATGAACCCGTGCCGCACGAGTTCTAGCTCCTGAATGATCTCGGGCCGAATCAGGCTGAGGCCGTACGAGAAGGTCGTGAAGCTGAACCCCGGATGCAACTCCTCGGTGATCGCTGCGCCACCAACGAGATGACGTCGTTCGAGGATGAGGGTGCGCAGCCCAGCCTTCGCGAGGTAGGCGCCATTGACGAGGCCGTTGTGACCGCCACCGACGATGATGGCGTCGTACTGGTGGGTGTTCGACATGTCAGGCCAGCTTTCGCTCGGGGTTGAAGAATGGGAGTCGGACGATTTCCGCAGGAACTGTAAGGTATTCATGGTTAACGGTCTGCTCGACGTGGACGACGCCGCCGACCTTGGCGAGCTCCGGCTTCACCCGGGCGATGGCGATATAGCGCTGCATCTGCGGGGAGTACATCAGGCTCGTCGCATAGCCCGCCCGTGCGCCGTTGTCGTCGTAGAGCATCGTCTCCCACGGCACCGGGATCTCGTCCATGTGCGGGATGAGACCGGCGTTCACGTAAAGGTCGTTGTAGGCCTTCCAGTCGAGCATGAGCCCGACGGTCGACCAGCGCGAGGTCTTCTCGGCGAGTTCGCGCAGGATGGCACGCCTGCCGATGAAGGGCCTGGTGTCGTCTTCAATGTTCTTCAGGAGCCAGCCGAGCCCGAGCTCGGTCGCTGTCACGCGCTCCTCGTCGTTGTAGGCGAATCGACTGGACGAGAACTCAACCCCGATGAGCGGCAGCCCCGCCTCGATGCGGGCCATCGACAATGCCTGCTCCCCAAACGGCCGTAGGCCGTGGCCCTCACCCGCAGCCATGACGGCGTCGAGCACGTCAAGAGCATCTGCCGCTTCGACCAAGATCTCATAGCCGAGGTCGCCGGAGAAGCCGGTGCGGCTGATGGTGACCGGGTGACCGGCGATCTTGGCCGGCGTGAAGCCGAAGTATGAGAGGGCGGCGATCTCGGGGGCGAGTTGCTCAAGAATGACCCTCGATCGGGGCCCCTGAACCGCGAGGATCCCGTAGTCCTCAGAGGCATCGGTGATCTCGACCTGCAGCGATCCGATGAGGGATCGCAGGTACGAAAGGTTGGGCTCGGCTGCGGTGAGGAGAAACTCGTCGGCCGTATGCCGGAACACGACACCGTCTTCGAGCACATAGCCGGCGTCGTCGCACCACACCGTGTACTGCGCACGCCCGGGTCGGCAGGTGCGGACATCGCGAGCCATGACGCCGCCGAGAAAGCGCTCGGCATCGCGGCCGCGTATCCAATACTTGTAAAGCGGCGACGCGTCAAAGAATGCTGCCGCATTGCGAACACCGAAGTACTCGTGTTTCGCAGAGAAGTCATAGCGGACAGCGGACAGGTACCCGGCCCAGTGGCCCCACAAACCGGTCTGACTCAACTCGGCGAGCCGCGGGTGGAATGGCGTGGTCCGGATCATCAAGGTCCTCTTTCTCTTCGGGCCCTCGGGAGCCGTGACGGATCTGGCCTACCGTGGGCGATGGCTCAAGCCTACGGAGTTATTGGACAGGTGCGCAATAGTGATTAGGGTCAATCCATGGTGCGCATGAACCCCGACCTCCGCCGGGAGTCGATCGTGGCCGCCACCTTGGCGGTCATGCAGCGTCAGGGAATCGCGGCAACCACGGTTAGAGATGTCGCCGCGGAGCTCGGCACCTCGAGTGGCCTCATCCATCATTACGTGACATCAATGGACGAACTCATCACCGAGGCGTTCGAGCGAGCAGCTGGCGAAGACCTCGAACGTGCAGCCGCGGCCGTCGGGAGCGGCTCCGAGCCCATCGAACGCCTACGCCGCTTCTTCGAAAGCTACACGCGGGCAGATGACGACTCGGGCATGCAACTTTGGCTCGATACCTGGGCCGAGGCAGCCCGCCGGCCAGCCCTGCAACAGGCCTCACGCCGGTTAAACGAGGCCTGGCAACGACTTCTCTGCACCCTCATCGAGGACGGCTGCGCAGGAGGAGTGATGGGGAGCGATGATCCCGAAGGGACCGCCTGGCGATTGCTATCACTCCTCGACGGTCTCACCCTTCAGTGCGTCGCGCACGGCGATACCGTCACGCCGGAGCAGGTCATGCTCTGGTCACATCGGGCCGCCGAGATGGAACTTGGCCTTCCTCAAGGGACGTTGACCTAGCCCGTCCAACTGGCCCCTGCACCCATTTACGAGTAAAAGTCCTTGACACCACTGATGAAAAGCCCAAGAATAAAAATTACACGCAGGAGGTGCGATGTTTAAGGTAGCCGACGAAGCCAACTTCGTTATCCAACGGTTCGAGTTGGCCGAACGTCTTGAAGCGTTCGCGGACAACCTCCCAGACCCTTCGCAGCAGGCCGAGCAACGCAAGATTTCGCTGGAGATAATCAATGAACTGGGGCCACTTCGGCTCGTTGTCGTGGGCAAACTACTCGGCCTGATGGAGAAGACTGCACGCGAATGGGCTAAGGAGGGTGCGTTGCGCATCGAGATCCGCGATCCGCGTGTACTTATCGATCCGCTCAGCGTTCACACAGTTTTTCACCTCTTG
This sequence comes from Bifidobacterium breve, assembly GCA_945877545.1. Taxonomy (GTDB): domain Bacteria; phylum Actinomycetota; class Actinomycetes; order S36-B12; family S36-B12; genus WLND01. The sequence goes on from CAMCSO010000055.1 coordinate 3,473, forward strand.
AAGGAGTTGAGGGCCGCCGGCCAAACGCGCTTGCTCCTATCCTCGGTGACTCGAAGGCTGGCCGACGCAGCACTACTTGAGACCTCGGACCCGCGGGGGAGCCTTGAACAAATGCGGCACGGCCAAGGGGAGATCGCTCGACTTCGTCCCAGCGCCTGATGCGGCCTACTCGACGAGCAGCCACGCATTCACGTTCAGTCGGGCGGGCCCGCGAGGGCATTGAGCTCGGCGATTGACTCAGCGTCAAGGGTCACCGCCGATGCGCCGCAGTTCTCCTCGAGGTGCCCGACCGAGCCAGTTCCCGGGATCGGGAGCATCACCGGCGAATGCTGGAGCAGCCACGCGAGCGCAACTTGAGCGGCCGTGCATCCGTGCCGCAGGGCGACGGCCGCTACCGGGCCATCTGCGGCGAGCAGCGCGCGGTTGCCGAGCGGGAACCACGGGATAAAACCAACGTCGTTTGCGGTGCAGTGGGCGAGGAGGGCCTCGCTCGCGCGGTCGCCGGCGTTGTAGAGATTCTGGACGCTCACAACGTCGATGATGTTCTGCGCGGCGAGTAACTCGTCGACGCTCACCTCGGAGATGCCCACATGCCGAATAAGGCCCTCAGACTGCATGTCCTTAATGGCCCCGAACTGGTCCTCCAGCGCAACGAGCGGATCGATGCGGTGCAACTGCCACAGGTCGATCCGCTCAAGTCCGAGCCGGCGCAGGGACATAAGCACGCACTGCCGCAGGTACTCGGGCCGCCCTACAGGTCCCCATGCATCGGGCCCTTGGCGGGTGAGGCCGCCCTTCGTCGCGATGAGCAGCCCGTCATAGGGGTAGAGCGCCTCGCGGATGAGGTCCTCACTCACCTCAGGCCCATAGGAGTCAGCCGTATCAATAAAGTCGACCCCGAGCTCGACCGCACGCTTCAGCACCGAGACAGCGGTATTTCGATCCGCAGGATCCCCCCAGATCCCCTGGCCGGTGATGCGCATCGCACCAAATCCCAGCCGCCGGACGGTGATCGGGTCAGCGGATGCAGCCGCGAGGGTGTAGGTCTGGTCGGGCACGGTGCTGGGAGTCGTCATGCCGTCATCTAACCGTCTGTGGCCGAACCCCACAAAACTGGCCGAACGTCAGATCAAGCCGGCGTGGGAGTGTGGAGCCCAACGTCGATGACGAGATGGATTCCGGCAGCCGCAGCTGAGGCGATGCCGATCGCGGTGTCCTCGTATGCGACGCATGTACTCGCGTTCACCCCGAGCCTTTCCATCGCAAGGAGGTACGCATCGGGCTCGGGTTTCCCACGCTCGACATCATCGACCGTGACGACAATGTCGAAGAGGCCACGAATGCCGACCGCCTCGAGGGTTTCATCGACCGCGCGTCGCGGGCCGCCAGAGACCACCGCCATCGGGATCACGCCCGCGTACTGCCGAGCAATCGCCACCACATGCTCCATCGGCTCGAGCAGATGGGTTGAGGCCCTGAAGAGATTGAGGCCATCGGATCCGATGCGGGCGCGCACATCCGGTGCCTCACCGGGAAATGCAGCCGAGATGAACGGGTCCATGCTGTGCCCGGCCCACGCCGTGAACCAGGCATCGGACATCTCGAATCCGCGTTGGCCGAACACCTGGCGCCAGCACTCGCGGTACAGACCGAGGGTGTCGACGAGGGTGCCGTCGCAGTCGAAAAGCAGGGCGGTCGTGCCCGCGGGAGGTTGCAGTCCGTTGGTCACTGCGAGAAGGCCCCTTGCGCTCGGCCGCCACGAACTCGGCCGAACACCCCGCCGCCGACGAGGACCGCGAGACCGAAAGTCGGCGCGATCAGTTCCCAGCCGGAGGGCAATGGAAATATCTGCAGGGCAAGAACTATGGCGAGGACGACAATGCCGGCCACCGGAAGGGCAGCCCAGACCTTGTCCCGTTCGACTCGCCAGAGCACGCGTGCTGCAGCAGCGCAGGCTCCCGCGTAGGCACCGATGAAGACCACCCCCGCCACGTCACTCGTCAACTCGAACGCCGAGAAGGACTCGGCCCCCGTGCAGACAACTGCGAACACGACGAACGCGACGGCGATCATCCCGGCGACAACCGTTGCCGCGACCGGTGTGCTGTGGGACGAGAGCGTTCGCAGGCGAGGCGTCACGACGCCGGAGCGCGAGAGCGCGAAGAGGATGCGCCCTGCCGCGACCTGTGCGCCGACCATGCAGGCGAATGAGGAGATGGCTCCGCCCGCCGTGATGAAGTCACCAACACCATCGGCGACATACAGGTTTGCGATGGTGGCGGGAAGCGATCCGCTCGCCGAGAACTGCTCCATCGCAGTGGGGCCCGCACCAAAGGCCCATACGGCAACTGTCGTGACAAAGATGAAGAATGCGCTCGTGAGCACGATCGTCCAGATCAGCGCCCTTGGGATTGTCTTGCGTGGCTCGCGCGTCTCCTCGCCAAGGGCGGCCGCGCCTTCAAACCCGGCGCTCGAGAGCAGGGCGAAGGTGAGCGCGAGGGCAATAGCTCCTGCCGACACTCCCTCAAGCCGAAACGCCGACCAATCAACGGTCTGGCCCTGAGGACCACCGCTCGTCAGCAGCCTGATCAGCGCCATGACCGAGACCACGAGGATGGTAGCCATCGTCAGACCTTCAAGGACGAGCAATGCGTGCCCGAGAGTGCGCATGGTGCGACCGGCGAGAAAGGTAGTGACCGGAAGGACGACCAAGGCCAAGGTAATCGGCAGCCACTGCGGGGTCGAGTTCCAGCCGAACGACTGTAGAAGGGTGGTCGTGAAGATGCCGAAGGACAACGCGGTGATAGCTGCCGACGCGACGTAGGCCCCGATAAGCCAGATGCCCGCTGCTGTGCCGGTGCGTGGGCCTATGTCTGCACCCACGAGTCCGAATACCGAACCCGCCGTTCCGCGGCGCTTCGTCAGCACCACGAAGGATCCGAGGATGAGCGAAAGCGGAATGAGCGCGATCAGGAACGTCGTGGGAACCGCCGCACCGACCTGAGCGGCAATCGCCTGCGGGTTGAGACTCACCGACATCGTGGGCCCCATGGCCGCCAAGGAAATGGCGACGGCGCCGACCAGTCCGATACTTCGTCTCAGTTCAGGCACCGCAGTAACCTACTGGAGAAGGGCTCCGCGTGCTGCCTGACGTGTCAGCCCTGCTTGGGCGGCGACGCGACGACTACCCCACGGATGACGTCGCTTGCCTGCCCTGCCTCAGGGGCCGGCGCGGTGCCGCCCAACGGCGAGCCGCGGTCAAGCCACTGCTCCGCCGACGACATGAGGATCGCAACGCACAGCGCCGCGATGCCAACGTCATCGAAGATTCCGAATGGCCCGAGCACGACCTCTGGCATCAGATCGATCGGTGACACCACGTAGACAACCCCGGCCAAGGCCAAGGTCAGTCGTCCGCGCGGTGCCTCATTCCACCGGCCGGTGAACGCATCGCGCAGCATGGGCAGCACGGCACTCACGCGCTGGCCGAGGGGGTGACGCCCGGTGCTGGACTTGACGGCGCCGGTCACGGTCGCCGTGCGCTGGAAGAAACTCATGCTCTACCTCCTGAGTTGGTGAGAAATGTAGGATCGCACACTCAGCGGACGATCACGGACTCATTGCCCCACGGAGTCAGGGCCTCCGGCGAATCCTCCTGAAAGGCTGCGGGAAGATCCTCGACGATGTGCCATGTGGCCGCGAGCCTGCCGACCCCTACAAACAGGGCCACCTGCAGGCCGAGCTCAACGATCTCGCCCTCGGTGAAGTGTTCGCCAAGGGCTGAGTACATGGCATCGTCGATGACAAGGTGATTCGTTGCAAAGAGGTCGGCATAGCGCAGCGCGAGCTGCTCCGCCGCGGATAACCCGTCGGCCTCCGCCGGCTTCTCCAGTGAGCAGACGAGGTCCTCGGTGACGCCATCGGCGAGGGCATCCTGGTAGCGAATCGCCATGCAACTGCGGCACTGATTGTGAAAAGCGATGCGCAGACGCACGAGTTCAACAAGCCGCCGGGGGAGGATCCCATTCTTGAGGCTGCGGGTGAAGGCGATGAGAGGCTGAGCAAGGTCAGGACGGTGGCCCACGATCGACGTCACCGCGAGTTCGAGCGGCGTGCGGTCCTGCGCGCCGACGAGCGCAGCCATCTCTGGGTCGAGCTCATCGACGGTCAGCCTGCGGATGCGAGCCACGGATTCCCCTTCGGTCGCGATAACTCTGATATTCGAATGCTACGTCCTACGTCGTCCCCCGTCGGGATGGGCCAGAATGTGCCCATGATTCGACTCGGCACCTCCGACCTCCTCGTCCACCCGCTGTGCCTCGGCGGCAATGTCTTCGGCTGGACAGCGGACGAGGCCTCCTCCTTCGAGGTTCTCGATGCCTACGCAGACGCGGGCGGCAACTTCATCGACACCGCCGACGCCTACTCACATTGGGTCGACGGAAACAGCGGAGGCGAGTCCGAGACGATTATCGGTAGGTGGATGGCCGCACGAGGCAACCGCGACTCGATGATCATTGCCACCAAGGTGAGCCACCTGCCGCCCCTCATCGGCCTCGCCCCGGCGACCATTTCGCAGGGGCTCGATGATTCACTGCGCCGGTTACAGACCGATCGAATCGACCTGTACTACGCCCATTACGACGACCTCGACACCCCGCAGGCCGACACCCTCGGCGCCTTTGACTTGGCGATCAAGGATGGCAAGGTCCGCTACATCGGCGCCTCGAACTTCACGGCCGAGCGGCTCCAATCAGCCCTCGACACGTCCGACAGCCTGGGCCTCGCCCGCTACGTCGCACTTCAACACCACTACAACCTCGTCAATCGCGCCGAGTACGAGGGCGAACTGCGCGACGTCGTCGCCAAAAACAGCCTTGCGAGCCTGCCCTACTACTCGTTGGCGAGCGGGTTCCTCACCGGTAAATACCGTGAGGGTTCAGTTATCGAGGGTGCGCGGGCGAAGGGTGCCGGTCGTTACCTCGATGAGCGAGGACTGACGATTCTCGCGGCGCTCGACCGCATTTCGGCCGCCCACGGAGTGAGCGTCACCGCGGTCTCGCTCGCCTGGCTCGCCGCCCAGCCCACCGTGGCCACGCCGATCGCCAGCGCCCGCATCGTCGAGCAGTTGCCCGACCTGCTTCAGATGACCGACCTGCACCTCACCGAGTCCGAGCTTGTCGAGTTGAGCCGCGTTTCTGCCTAAGCGAGCTTCATCAGACCCCAGCGGGGACAGCGCCCTCCGTGACGTCCTGCGGCACTGGGCGAAAGATCACGATGCCCAGGGAGATGCAAAGCAGCACGGGGACGATCAGGAACGCCTCATGGATCGGCATTCGCTCCGCCAGCGCGCCTAGGACGAATGGGCCCGCGCCAATGGCCACAGTGCCGAAGGCGAGTGCCGCGCCGGCGGCGCGGTCAGTGCGTCCTCCGCAGGAGCGCAGAATCCGAGCCATGCCGAGCGGCCATTGCAGTGATATCCCGAGGCCCGTGACGAAGAATGCCGCGAGCATGACCGGGGCTGAGGTGGCTAACCACATGACGAAGAACGCTGCGATCCCCACAGCAGCCGAGATCTTGAGCAGCCGCTCCGCCGGAACCGCGCGAGTGATACCGGCACCGAATGCACGGCCGACGAAGATGCCGCCGCTGAGTGCGCCAAGGCCCGCCGCCGCCGCTGCGGCGCTCAGACCCACCTGCTCGCGGAGCAGGTCGACTCCCCACAGGCTCATGCAGAACTCTGCGCCGACGTAGCACATATTGGCGACGAGCGCCCAGTAGGTGAGCGTTGGCAGGGCCCCGGAGGCCTTGCGGGTGAGCACCTGCCCCGGCTCGCCGAAGACGGCGAGATTGCGTCCGCGCCAGATCTCGACCGCCACGAACGCGACCACTGCTATCCAGACTCCGGCCCGCCAGCCCAGAGCCGAAGCGACCGCAATACCGAGGAACACCGGCGCGATCACGCCCACGAGCGCTGCCAGCGCCGTGCTCTCAGTGATTGCTGGTGCACTCGCCGGCCCCTGATGGATCACGATGAATGAGTTCACGCAGACGACGATGATGTTTCCGAAGAAGCAGGCGATGAAGGCCCCTGCGAGGGTGCCGACGACTGTGATGCCGGGGATCGTGAAGATGAGGATCCCCACCACCGCGCCAGCCGCCGAGATCCGCATGACATGTCCGCGCCCGAAGCGCTGGTTCAGCCGCGGTGTCGCAATGGCGCCGAGCACGCCGCCGAGCGCAAGGGCAGTGCCGTGCAGCCCACCGATCATCGTCGAGGTGCCCTGCTCATCTCGGAGGATCCCAAGGGACGCCCCGAAACTGAAGACGAACCACGACCAGGCAGCGAGGGATGCAAACACGATAAGGGTGGCCCGATCGTGCAGCGGTCGAAGGTGCAGGTGCTGATGCTCGTGGTGGGACTCGACAGCGCTCACGTTTAGTCATCCTAGCGAATTCAATCCAGCATCTGGTGAATTCGTCTAGACAACTCCCCAGCCAACCCCCGGTCGTTTCGTCCAGCATCCGGTGGAACTGACTTTAAATGTCGTCAAATGACCACGTCATTGGCCATTTCATCCGGACGACGGCCCAACATCGGTCACCTAATTCCCAAGTACTATCGAGCAAGACAGTATCGTTGATGTGACGATCATTGACGATACTTTCATTACCATTCACGGTTTAGTGCTGCTTTGAGTCAGCCTCCGTCAGATAGATCCGGTGGCGAGTGCTGCCGGGCCGAGCGGGGCCACGGTGATGTGGCAATGGCTACGCGAGGGCGACCCCCAAGCCCGATGTCGAACGCAGGCCCTGCCCACTCGAAGGGCACGGGTGCAGGAAGGTCGACTCCAAGCGCCTCCTCGTCACCGCACCGGCAACAAGCGCCCGGCTCGGGTGAACCGCTGCGCTTTCTCCGCCGAACCCGTGGCGCCCGCGGCACCAGAAGCCGCGGCGAGGCGCAAGGTGAAGTCCTCTCGAGCCACGAAAGCACCTCGGCCTTCGGGCCGGTGAAGCGTAACTACCCGTAGAGGCGAGGTGTTCTGTCACAGGATCTTGGCGTACTCCTGTATGCGGGCGAGGCACTCGTCAAACGTCGGCCGCGGATGGCCCGGCCAGATCAGGCCGCCAACTACGCGGCGGGCGTACTCGTCGCGTGACGCTGCGGGGCCAGCCCCCGTGAATGCAGCGCTGGTGGCGAACCCGCCGACCGGGCGTCGTTGCCCTGTGCTGCTCTTGGAGGCGCTGTTGTGTTTGTACACCTCGTTGGCCAACGCCAATGTGCCCTGGCCGGCGAGCAGGGTATGGAGTTCAGGCCTGTCCAAGAGGCACCAGAGGTCGTAGTAGTGACGCGCGGTCTTGCGCTGCCTGTGCTCCCCGCGCGTCGCGGCATCATGGAGGATGACCAGTTTCTCCACCAACGTTCGCTCGGGCCGCAGCACCCTGATGTCAAACAACTCGTTCTCCTCGTAAGAGTGGCTCAGTCCGGTCGCGCCAGCATGCTCGGCTATCAACGACCGCAGCGTCTTCACGTCGCTGGGGATGGACCCGCCCCAGCTGCTGAGTTCCACGCGGATGGTCCCCGGCGCCTCGCCCTCGAGGAGGACCTGGCCGGGGTACTCGTACTGAGCCGGGCGGAACTCGCCTTTCATCGACTTGTTGGTGTCGACCAAGGGCTCGACGCCCAGTTGGTCGGCAACTGCCTTGTGGAGACGCCGCATTGCATTGTGAACGGCGGTTTCACCACCCTCGGCCAGACACAGCAAGTCGATGTCGTCAGAAAAACGGCTGATGATCCGATAGCCCTTGGACAGGCTCGTGCCACCCTTGAACACGAGGAGCACGCTCTGCTCTGAGGCACTTGACGCCATGGCCCGCAGCGATTCTGTGATCCAGAAGTCCTTCACCACATGCGCGAGTGGAATCCTCGTCGCTCGGGCTACCTCATTGCTCCATTGGGCCAGTGCAAGTGGGTCTTCTCGCAGTCTGCTCATCGTGCCGCCGCAAGGGTTCCGACCAGCTTTTCCCACAGCCGTCGGACAGCTGGGGTGCGCTCGTCTGCCACCGCAGCACTGACGTGCTCTGTGCGCACGATGCCTTTCGTCGCAAGGTCGGCGACGCGGTCGCGCAGTGCGTCCCAGTCCTCTTCGACTCCGGACGGCCACACGCGCAGAACTTCGAGGACAGCGACTTCGGCAGGCTTGAGCCCCCACAGTGCTCTCGTGTAGGGCCGCGAGTGGAACTCGATGCCTGGCACGCCTGCCGGGGCGCGGCCGGGTACGGCCATGTCCATCTTCACGGGGACCTGAGTTGTCAGACCGAGAAACTTCACGGCCGCCAGGTCAGACGGGCCTGACCCCGGACCGCCGACAGCAACACCAACCTCCGCCGGCGTGGGTGGCAGCATTCCTGTGGGCGTCTGAGGCCCCTTCCAGTACAGACCCTTGCGAATCGGACTCACGACGCCTGCGTGGGCAAGGCGGCTGATGGCAACTTCAACCGCTCTGGTCGAGACGTCCCCGCCCTGCTCAAGATCCCGCACGCGGACAAACGACCGCTCCGGAAGCGCGTCGACACGTTTCCGGACAAAGGCGGCCGTAGAAGCTGTCATGAGAGCAAACTGTACCTGTTTCCTCTCATGGAGCGACCTGGGTGCCCTCGGGTGCACACGGCTAGCGCCTGACCATTCCGGGGTCTTGACGTACCCCTCGCGGCCATGCCCGTTCCCTCACGAAGCCATCGAATGCCACACCCCGTCGCAGCCGGTGTTGCCTGCGCGCTCCACCCTCTGGAACGCCTGGTCCGGTGCAAGCCGGTGGTGATGCTTCCCAGGCCCGCGGTCACGAACCTGACTCGACGTGCCGGGTCAAGCACTCGCCGCGCAATGGCGACCGCCTCGCCTCGTGGGACGAACCGACTGGGGGGTGCCGCACCAGGCGGCGGCGTGTCGGTCCCGGGCCAACGACTGGCGGCGTGATCATCTTGTGTGCGAGCGGTGCCGCTGCTACCGCCCAGGGTTGCGCTGCAAGGAAATGTGGGCTAGCAGCCCGTTCCACCTTGGGTCGCCGATTTTTATCCCGAAACCAGCACTAAACGCCGAATGGTCTTTCATTTATGACAGTAATGACCTTAAAGCGACCGTGATGGCTACGTTCATTGGACGGGCTCGTGAACTCGCCGAGTTACAGGTATTTCTCGATCGTCTGACTGACTCTCGTGCTGGCGACCGACCTGACAAGGCGCTGCTCATCAGAGGTGCTGGCGCGTCGGCAAGTCCCGATTGATCGAGGAGTTTCTTGAGCGATCCGAAGTTCCCGCGGTGTTCTACCCGGCATCCGCGCAGGCACCTGAGCGGAAACTGAAACTCTTCGCTGAGGCGGTCGCCTCCTCAAACCGCCCCGGCGCAGACCTGTTCCGTGATGTGACCCCGGAGACGTGGGAGGTAGCTCTGAGTCGTCATCGCACGGACGGACCATTCGCGGGATTTGCCTCCGGGTCAGGTCAATCTGGATACCATTCTTTGATGCTGATCGAGGCGCAGAGCGCACATGTTTGCAGGCTCAGCAACGGCGCCTCCGTTGAGTACTTCGTCGACGAAGGGGCGCCCGAGGCAAGCGGCCTACTGTTTTACCACCACGGAACCCCGGCTGCCGGTCCGATGCAGCAAGACCTGCTCCTCGCCGCTCGAGCAAACAACCTGCAGGCCGTTGAGGTGGTTCGGCCCGGCTACGGATCCTCGACGAGGCAGGTGGGGCGCAGCGTCGCCGACATCGTGCCGTTGGTCGTCGAACTTGCCGATCATCTCGGTTATGAGACGTTCGCGACCGCCGGTTGGTCGGGGGGTGGGCCCCACGCGATCGCGACGTTGGCCCTCGCCGGCGGACGATGTCGGGCCGCAATGAGCCTCGCGGGCGTCGCGCCGTACGACGCGCCCGGGCTGACGTTCCTCGATGGAATGGGTCAGGAGAATCTCGACG
>CAMCSO010000056.1 GCA_945877545.1 Bifidobacterium breve
TCGCGCCCGCCGCGAGCGCGCAAGAGCCCGCTGCAAATAACACGGCGGCAGCGAAAGCGATCGTCAAGCAATACTCCTCGACCCCGACGAGCATCAACATCACCACGAAGCTCAAGGTCAACCCGCAGACCCTCCCCACCAAGTTCATCATTGGTCTGACCAACGGTGGCGACGAGAACAAGGTGCTTGACGAGGGCCTCGCGGCCGCAGGCAAGGTCCTTGGCTGGACCTTCAAGGAGATCCTTGCGGGTGCAACCCCTGAGGATCAGCGCGCTGGCTTCTCTGCTGCTCTAGCTCTCAAGCCGGACGGCATCCACATCTCGGGTATCGAGCCGAGCACAATCGGCGACCTGCTCGACAAGGCCAAGGCCGCAAACATTCCGGTTATCTGCTCTGCCTGCATGAGCGCGCCGACCAGCGCCCTCGTCGACACCCACATTGCCGGAAAGCGTCAGATTGACGTGTGGGGCCGCATGATCGCTGCATACGTCGTCTCCACGACGCCAGCCCCGAACGTCGAGGGCATCACCGTTCCGCTGTACCCCATCCTCGTTCGCTTCGATGAGGCCTTCAAGAACAACCTGAAGATCCTCACGGGTGGCACGGGCGTGTACTCCGCCAGCCCGGCAAGTGTGCCGGCAATCTTCGCGGGCAAGATGCCGGCAGAGGCAGTGAACATCGTTCAGCGCAACCCGAAGGCCAACTGGCTCGTGTCGGATCTCGGCGGCTGGGTGACCGGCGTGTCTGCGGCTCTCACGACCGCGGGCCTGAACAAGCAGGTTCAAATGGGTGGCCTCACTGCAGGGAAGGGCAACATTCAGGGTCTGAAGGACAAGACTGAGTCCGCATGGACCGGATACTCCCTTCCGATCGTCGGGTGGACTGTTATCGACAGCTTCGCTCGCTACTTCCAGAAGATGCCGTTTAACACCAAGGATCTGCCCACGCAGATCCTGACCCAGGCGAATGCCAGCTCGCTCGTGCTTACGCCAGCAGGTGACTACCTGGGTGTCAAGAACTACATATCCCAGTTCAAGACAGTGTGGGGCGCCAAGTAATTCGCGCTCTTCGCAATCTAAATAGTGGGCCCCGTCGTCACGACGGGGCCCACTATTTTGCATTCGCGTCGCCCATATTCGGGGGTTCGCTTTGCATCACCACGCTCGCCGAGTATCTTTATCTGAAGTCCAGTATCTCAACAGGCTGAATTCCGAGGCCTGCAATGCACGAGCGTGATCGAGGAGTGTTTCATGACCGACCTGAGCGTTTCTCCCCAACGCGAATCGACGGAGCCCGATTGCCCGCGCTCCCCGGGCACGAGTGTGCAGGAATATCTCGATCACGATGCTCGGCCAGTACCAGCGGTGCTGCGATACGACGTGAACGAGGACCTTGGCACCGAGCCCCTCGATGTCGAGCGCTTCATCTCCCGTGAGTGGCACGACCGCGAGGTTCAGAAGGTGTGGCGCAAGGTCTGGCAGATGGTGTGCCGGGCGGATGAGATCCCCGAGCCGGGGGATCACATCAACTACGACATCGCCGACGACAAGCTGATCATCATGAGGACGAACACCGGCGAGATCAAGGCCCTGTACAACGCCTGCCTGCACCGTGGACGCGCACTTCGGACCGAGGACGGCCGGGTGAGTGAGCTACGCTGCCCGTTCCACGGGTTCAGCTGGAACATCGACGGCACCTCGAAGTTCGTTCCGTGCGCCTGGGATTTCCCGCAGATCGATCCTGAGAACTTCCCGCTTCCCGAGGCCAAGGTGGCCGAGTGGAACGGTTTCGTGTTCATCAACATGGATCCGGACTCCGAGTCACTCGAGCGTTTCTTTGGCTCGATGCTCAACGACTGGGATCGCTGGGACTACACCGATCGCATCGTCTACTCGCACTTCGGCGGTGTGATCGACGCCAACTGGAAGATCACCGGCGAGGCCTTCATCGAGGGCTGGCACTCGCTCGCGACCCACCCGCAGATGATGGAGTGGCTCGGCGACGAGAACACCCAGTATGACGTGTTCAAGGGCGAGAACTGGAGTCGGCAGATCGTGCCCCAGGGCGTCCCGAGCCCGACGATCGCAAACCACATCAGCGAGCAGGAGGTGCTCGACTCCTATTACGAGACCCGGGCCTTCTACTCGGCTGGTGAGGGTCGTGACCTCTCTGCGGGGGCGGAGGGCACGCCGATTGTCCCGGCGGACTCGACTGCTCGCCATGAACTGGCCGATCAGATGCGAACCTCGCTTGCGAAGCAGTTTGGGACCGATCAGGACCACTGGACCGACTCGGAGCTCCTCGACGGCATCCAGTACTTTGTTTTCCCGAACTTCTACGTGTTCGCCGGCCCGCGAACCAATGCGGTGTACCGGTTCAGGCCGCTTGGCAACGACCCCGACAAGTGCATCGCAGAGGTGTACCTCCTCGCGCAGCAGCCTGCCGATGGCTCGCATCCCAAGCCGCCCAAGACGAGGTGGCTGCAACCGGGAGAGACCTTCTCCGACATTAGTGAGATCGGTCTGCTTGGCCCGGTGTTTGATCAGGACTATGCCAACCTTCCGCACATTCAAAAGGGGCTCAAGTCGCTGCGAGCACCCGGTATTCAACTCTCGCGCTACCAGGAGAACCGGATTCGGCACTACCACGGGATTCTCGACGAGTGGATGGATCGCGACTAATAGCGCAGGACGTACGACACCCTGTCCATCCGTGCTCGTCTGGTGACGCGCAGGATCGGGTTTCCGTCCTCGTCGGCTGTGAGGCCGTCACGCACGATCAGGGGTGTGCCGGGCTTGACTCGCAGGGTGGAGGCGTCAGCCGCGGTTGCTGCCTCGGCGGAGAACGAGCGCCACAGCGGGATCAGCTCGCTGCGATCCTGCAAGAGCATGCCGTACAGGCCGCTCACCGGGCTCCAGTGCTGGCGCGGATCCCTGATGAGCTCTTGGGGCAACCAAGAGCTAGACCACATCCATGTCTCCGTGTCGACGACCAACGCATTGTCGATGCGCCACAGCGGGCCGGGCGGCAGACCGAACTCCATATTGGTCTGCGGCTGGTTGACTCGCGAGGCCTTGAGGAGGACGTCCTCGTATGAGTGACCGTGCTCGGCGAGCTGCTCGGTTATCCCGGAGACCAGGGAGGGGGTTGAAAGTGATTGCGAGACGGGCAGGCGGGTCACCGCGGGGGCGACGTAGGTGCCGGATCCTTGACGGGATTGGACCCGTCCGGCCCGGGCCAACTCCTCGATCGCGCGACGGACGGTGAGCCGATTGACGCCCATCCTCGCGGCGAGGGTGCTCTCGCCGGGCAACTTGTCGCCGGGCCCGTACTCGCCGCTTGCGATCGACCCTTCGAGAGACTGCCGCACCTGTTCGTAGAGCGGGATCTCCGTCACCTCCTCAGGCTACCTCGTGTAGACAACTTCAGGGGTGCGGGTAGTTTCTATAGTCGAACACCACTAGTCTGATGTGGTGACGCTCGAGTACAGGGTTCGCCGGCTTGAGGACCGATTCGAGATCAATGACCTCCTCGTGACCTACGCCGTCCTGCTCGATGATCGTCAGTTCGAGGCAGTGAGCCGACTGTTTACCGAGGATGGGGAGTTCGCCTCGCCGAACAGCACGACGAGCGGCCGCACGGCGATCGCGGAGAACTTCGAGGCGAAGCACGCCCCCTTCACGATGACCCTGCACGATCCGCACGCGAGTTCCTGTTTCTTCACCGGCCCTGATGATGCGCGCGGAACCGTTCTGGGCTACGCAGAACTCGCGAACGAGGAGCACACCATCATCACGAATATCCGATACCAGGATGACTACCGTCGCGAGGCGGGTATCTGGCGGTTTGCGAGGAGGCACGTGCTGTCGGTCTACGGAATGACGGTCGAAGACTTCGTGTCGGGGCAGGCTGGGGGTATAGAGCGCAAGCGATGGCCGGCCCGGCCCGTCGGGCCCGCTGAGTGCCCTGATGTCGACCAGCGCTTCCCCGGCTATCTGAAGCAACCATGAGCGGCGACAGGGCGGTTATCGGCGAGGCGCATGAACTCGGCGGTCTCTACAACGTCCGGGATATCGGCGGCAATCCGACTGTAGACGGGGGTGTTGTCCGCAGGGGCATGCTGTTCCGGGCGTCGAGCCTGCATCGCCTCGATGACGAACAGGCCTGGGCCCGTTTCGGTGCAGGGACCGTCATCGACCTGCGCTATGACCGTGAGCGGCTTGCCTTCCCGCTGCCGGCCTTCATCACCGGGGAACTGCACTCCCCCTTCCTGCCGAATGACTGGGATGCAGACCCTGCGGCGAGGGATCTCCCGGCGGCGGAGTTCCTAGCGAGCGTGTTTCGAGACATGGTCGATTTTGGCGGTGACACTGTCTGTAAGGTCTTGGAGCGGCTTGCGACCGAGGACGCCTATCCAGCAATCTTTTTTTGCATGGCCGGCAAGGACCGAACCGGGGTACTCGCGGCGGTACTACTCGGGCTGCTCGGCGTGAATGACGCTGACATCACGGCCGACTTCGAGTTGAGCGGCGACGAGGTTGTCGCGCTCGTCGACTACTTACGCACGCGCGAGGATTTCGAGGATCACCCGATGATGAATCAGCCCGAGGAGTTGCTTCGGGCGCCAAGGGCCGCGATGGAAATCTTCCTCGCCGACGTGGGCGACGAGTTCGGTGGTATCGCGGGTTGGGTTCGCGAGCTCGGGGTTTCTGACGAGCAGGTCGAGGTATTGCGCACCCGTCTCGTCGAACCCGGGAACATATCGAAGGAGCATCAATGATCGAGCGGCGTGAACTGTATATCGATGGCGCGTGGTCTGCCCCGGCTGGTGGCGACGTCATCACCGTTGATGAAGCGGCGACCGAGGAGATTATCGGCACCGTTCCGGCCGGCGAGGGCGCTGATGCTGAGCGTGCCATCCTCGCGGCCCGTCGCGCCTTCGATGCGTGGTCAACCACGCCGATCGCCGATCGGTCAGCGGCTGTGCAGGCGCTAGCCGACGGTCTGCGTGCTCGTGAGGCAGAGCTTGCCGAGATTATGGCGATGGAGGTCGGTACGCCGATCGCGATTTCGGTGCGGGTCCAAGTGGGCCTTGCCGCGTCAGTCTTCGAGACCATGGCCGAAGGGGCCCTTGAACTCCCGGAGCAGGAGAGGGTCGGCAACTCCCTTGTGATCCGCGCGGCCGCGGGGGTTGTCGGAGCCATTACCCCGTGGAACTATCCGCTCTATCAGCTCGCGGCCAAGGTCGGACCGGCGCTTGCGGCCGGATGCACCGTCGTGGTGAAGCCGAGCAGTGTCGCACCGCTCGCGACCTTCATCCTTGCGGACATCGTGCACGGTCTGGGTCTGCCGGCGGGCGTCTTCAACCTCGTCTCGGGGCGAGGGGCCCTCGTTGGCGAACTCCTGTCCTCCCATCGCGAGGTTGACATGGTGAGCCTCACCGGCTCGACCGGCGCCGGTGTGCGGGTTGCCCAGGCCGCCGCTCCCACCATCAAGCGTGTGGCGCTTGAGCTCGGTGGCAAGTCGGCATTCCTCGTCGCGCCCGGTTCGGACCTCGACGCTGCACTCCCAGCCGCAGTTCGCGGCTGCTTCGTGAACAATGGCCAGACGTGCTCGGCCACCACCCGCCTCATCGTTCCGCGTTCGCAGCTCGCCGAGGTCGAGGCACGGGTCGCGGCTCTTGTCGAGGCGTTCGTCATCGGAAATCCGCTCGATGCAGCAACGGATCTTGGCCCGGTGGCCTCGTCTGGGCAGTTCCGTACGGTGAAGGACTACATCGACATCGGCATGACCGAGGGCACGCTCATCACCGGTGGCCCGGGGCCGGTCGAGAGTCAGGATCGCGGCTACTTCGTCAAGCCCACGGTGTTCAGCCGGCTTGATCCGAAGGCGCGCGTCGTGCAGGAGGAGATCTTCGGCCCGGTTCTTGCGATCATTGCCTACGGCACGATCGAGGAGGGCATCGCGATCGCAAACGACAGCGAGTTCGGATTGTCGGGTGCGGTCTGGGCGGCTGATGTGCCTGAGGCAGTCAGAATTGCGACCCGGCTTCGGACCGGCCAGGTCGCAATCAATGGCGGACGATTCAACGCACGAGCGCCGTTTGGCGGATTCAAGACCTCCGGGGTCGGCCGGGAGCTTGGCCATCACGGGCTCCTCGAGTACTTCGAACTGCAGAGCCTGCAGTTCCCGTCGGCTGAAGACCTCGGAAACTTCGGCGAAACCGTCTGATGACCCCCACGGTGCCTGCTGAGATCCTGCTCGTTCGTCACGGGTTGCCGGAACCGGATGGCACGAAGGATCCGTCGCTCGGCGAGGTGGGCCTTGCTCAGGTGAGGAGGCTGGCGCAGTGGCTCGAGGGGGAGCGAATCGACGCGGTCTACTCAAGCCACCTCAAGCGAGCGATCCAGACCGCTGAGCCGATTGCTGCAGCGCGGGGGCTCTCGGTGACGATCGATGAGGGCTTGCGCGAATGGATTTCGGCCGCACCGAGTTACCAGCAGGTTGAGCAGCTCGACCACCCGGAGCGTGCCGCGGCGTGGAACGAAGGGCGCTTCGAAGATTTCCTGCCCGAGCATGATGCAGACGACCTCCGGGCCAACATG
The DNA here is from genome assembly GCA_945877545.1 of Bifidobacterium breve. Lineage (GTDB taxonomy): Bacteria > Actinomycetota > Actinomycetes > S36-B12 > S36-B12 > WLND01. The sequence goes on from CAMCSO010000056.1 coordinate 6,606, forward strand.
ATTCGCACGATGCGCCGGATTGGCCTTGACCATCAGGGGCAGCGGATCGTGGCCGCGAGTCACGGGGGAGCGTCCAATACCTTCCTCGCCGACGTGGTCGGCAGTCCGAGGCGGTTCTTCTTCAACCCGGGGTACACCTCGATCTCGCGCGTCCATGTGCATCCGGATGGTCGATTCGTCCTCGTTTCCATCAATGAGACGGCCCACACGCGTTGACAGCGCCGAGGCTGGGACTCATAGTTGTCTACACAACTACGGAATAGGAGCAGGCCATGACCGAACTCGCTGATGCCGTTGAGGCAGATGCCGTCCCCGCGTACCTGCCGAGCGCCGTGCTTGACGGGGCCGCTCGCGCGGACGCGATCGAGATGATGCGCCGTCTCATGGCACACACCCGGAACAAGACAACCGATCAGGCCGAGTCGACCTTCGAGGAGCCCGTCGACAACTACCTCGACCAGGAACTCTTCGCCGCCGAGATCGAACTCATCTTCAAGCGGATCCCTCTCCCGCTCGCCCTCTCCTGCGAACTTCCAACGAAGAACAGTTACAAGGCGATCGAAGTCGTTGGTGTCCCGGTTGTCATGACCCGAGACTCCAAGGGGGTCGTGCACGCAATGCTCAACGTGTGCCGCCATCGAGGGTCACTCATCTGCAAGGAGGGCACCGGCACCTCCCGGGCGCTCACCTGCCCTTACCACGCCTGGTCATACGGTATGGATGGTTCGCTCAACGGCATCTACGGGGAGCACACGTTCGGTGAGTTCGACAAGTCGTCGCGAGGTCTCATCACTCTCCCGGTGGTCGAGAAGGCCGGTCTCATATTCGTGTGCCTGACGCCGGGCCTCGTGATTGACATCGATTCGTGGCTCGGCGACTTCACCCCGGTGCTCGAGAGCCTGAAGCTCGACGAATGTCATCTGTTCAGCTCGCGAATGATGCCCGGTCCGAACTGGAAGGTCGCAATTGAGGGCTACCTCGAGGGCTACCATTTCGCCTCGCTCCACAAGGACACGGTCTTCAAGACGAACCTGAGCAATACGGCGATCTTCGACTCCTTTGGAGCACATGAGCGCGTTTCCTTCGCCCTTCGGGAGATTGAGAACCACCTCGATGATCCCGAGGAGACCTGGGATCCGACAGCCAATGTCGGGGTCATCAACTGGATCTTCCCGGGCTTCTCGATCGCCGGCGGCTGGCGCCAGAGAATGGCGATCGGCTTCCCGCTGCCCGGTACCTCGGTCACCGAGTCCATGACTGAACAGCGCATCCTCGTCCGGACACCGATCCCCGACGACGAGCAGGAGCTTCACGAACTCGAGGTGATGCGCGACTGGTTCTACGACGTCACCTACGGCGAGGACTACATCACCGGGTTCGGGGTGCAAAAGGGGGTGTCCGTCACCGGTGGAAAGACCCAGATCTTCGGGCGTAATGAGCCCGGTGTTCAGTACGTCCATCGGACCATCAACCGGTTGATGACTGAGCACCACCGCGAGGGCCTTCCCCTCCCGCGGGTCATCGAGCGCTAGGCAGCGCTCTCGCCCGATGCTAGGGCGACCAATGTTGGGGTTTCCATTGACGGACTCCAGTAAGTGGTGTGAGATGACGTCACAAGGATTCGGCGGCCCGATGGCGGGCCGTCACGAGCAGCAGGAGTTCACATGGGAAACAGTCTCGAGGGCCGTGTCGCGGTCATCACCGCTGGCAGCACCGGCATCGGTTTCGGCATCGCGAAGGCCTTCGTTGACGAGGGTGCGTCGGTCGTGCTCGGCAACCGCAGCGAGGAGAAGGGTGCCCACGCCCTCGCGCGCCTAGCCGCTGGAGATCGAGCGTCCTTCGTCAAGACTGATGCACTCGACCGCGCACAGGTTGATTCCCTCGTCGACGGAGCGGTCGCCAAGTTCGGCAAACTCGACATCATGGTGAACTGTGCAGGCGGGTCCGATGGCTGGGCCCTCGTCGGCGACCTCAGCGATGAGGCGTGGCTCAAGGGTCTCGAATGGAATGCGAGCACGGCATTCTGGGGGACCCGGCGTGCCCTGAAGCATATGCTCCCGGCGGGCTATGGACGCATTATCAACATCGCCTCGATCGAGGGCAAGATCGCCTCGAAGCCGATGGTGAGCCACTACATCGCTGGCAAGCACGCGATGATCGGCCTCACTAAGGCAACGGCCGTGGAGTACGGCACGTCGGGCGTCACCTGCAATGCCATCTGCCCCGGGCCGATCGAGACCGAATTGATGCAGGATGCCGGTGCGCAGGTCGCTGCTGCGGCAGGGATCACCTACCAGCAGTTCATGGATGATTTCGCGGCAGACTGCCTGACGAAGGAGCTCCAGACGGTCGAGCAGGTTGCCGGCATGGCCGTGCTCCTCGCCGGCCCGCTGGGTAATGGCATGACGGGCTCGACCTTCAATGTCGACGGGGGCTCTGCGCCCTTCTAGGCCGGAGCACTCCCGAGATTGACGAAAGGCGCCCTCATGATCGACTCCTGGATCGTCGACTGGGATCGTGACGAGGACCTTCCCTACTACACGCGCGCGAACGCTGGGGAGGTCCTCGCAGACCCAGCGAGCCCGCTTGGCTGGTCACTCACCTTCGAGGAGGGCCTTCTGCCGGGATGGTTCCGCGGGTTCGTTGACTTCGGCATCTACGCCGCGGACGAAATGAGCGGCCCGAAGTACCCCGTCGTCGGAATCTTCGGCGGGTACTTCTATCTCAACTTGTCGCATATGCGGCTGCTCGGCCTGCGCCTAGGCGCAGACCTCGCGAAGTTTGACGCCGATCTCCTCGGCTCCCATCCGGACACCCCGCCCTATGTCCCGCGGGAGGGCGATGTTCGCCCAGATCTCACCGCCAAGGCAATGGGCACGATCGGTGAGATCCTCGGGGCAACGAGCTTCCCAGAGATCGAGGAGGATCGGCGACGCACCGGCCGCTTTCGCTCCCAGCGGCCAGACCTAGCGGGGCTCACCGATGCCGAGCTCGTCTTGCGCGCCCGCTCGTTCATCCCGGAACTCGACAACGCCTTCTTTCGCCATGACTACTCAAGTCTGGGCTCCACACTCGGCCCGACCATGCTCATCGGGATGTGCGAGTCAGTCGGCCGACCAGAACTTCAGCTGGAACTCATCTCGGGCCTCGGCGAGGTGCAATCGGCTGCCCCGTCGACGGGCCTTTGGGACCTTTCTCGCGCAGCGAATGCTTCGACCGAGGTCACTGCGCTGTTTGATCACAGCCCCGAAGCGGTTCTCGAGGCGGTCACGCATCCCACGACCGATGAGCTGCGTGCGTTCGCCGTGAAGTTCGAGGGATTCCTCTTCGAATACGGGTTCCGGGGCCCGAATGAATGGGATATCCACTCGCTGTCATGGGAGTGCGATCCGTTGCAGCCCATGCGACTTGTCAACGGGATCCGCCGAGCGCCTGACGCCGATTCGCCGGCCGCGCGGCACGATTTCCTTGCAGGTCGGCGCGCAGCGGCAGCCGACACCGTTCGCGCCCTCCTCGCAGGCAACGACGAGGCCCTCGGCACCTTCGAGATGGCATTCGCATCGGCGCAGCGAACCGTACCGCTGCGTGAGATGACGAAGGCCACCTCCTGCGCGACTATCAACGAGGTGCGCATGGCCATCCGAGAGCTTGGCAGGCGCGGGGTCGAGGCGGGCCACTATGGCAAGCCGGAGGACGTCATGATGCTCATGAATGACGAACTCGACGCCTACGTTCACGATCCGTCGGCCTTTCGCGACCTCATCGCCAGGCGCCTCGGCGAGTACGAGCAGCTCTTCGAGCTGGATCCGCCTTTCATCATCTCGTCCGACCCGCTGCCACTGTCTCAGTGGAAGCGTCGGGCGGCGAAGCGGGTCACGCCGTTGGGTCAGGGTGATGTCATCGCTGGTATCGGTGGGGGAGCCGGTCGCTACACCGGACGTGTCTGCGTGCTCCATGATCCGTCTGACATGGCGCGGCTTGAGCCGGGCGACGTCCTCGTCGCCCCGTTCACCGATGCGGCCTGGACTCCGCTCTTCCTCATCGCGGGAGCTGTGGTGGTTGATGTCGGCGCGCTCAACTCGCATGCGGTCGTCGTCAGTCGTGAGCTCGGGATTCCGAGTGTTCTCTCGGTGACGATTGGCACGACCTCGCTTGTCGATGGCATGCAGGTGAGCGTCGACGGCACCGCCGGCACGGTGACCGTCGTGTCGACTGACGCTGCCGCTACGGTCTAGGGATGTCTGATTCGAGTGCGGCCACGAGCATCGTGGACGAGTTTCGTGAATTGCTCATCCTCGAGCGACGAGATGAGGCTGACGGCATCGTCTCGATTCGACTCGCCGACCCTTCTGGCGCTCCACTACCCGCATGGGAGCCAGGTGCCCACGTCGATGTGCTTCTTGACGGGGGTCTTGAGCGCCAGTACTCCCTGTGCAGCGGGGTGGGGGAGCCAACGTGGCGGATTGCCATCCTGCGCGAGCTGGCAGGGCGCGGTGGCTCGGCCGCCATCCACGACGGGGCCAGGCAGGACGGACTGCTGAGGGTTCGCGGGCCTCGCAACCACTTCGCCCTCAGTGACGCGCCGGATTATCTGTTCATTGCCGGCGGCATCGGCGTGACACCGCTCATGCCGATGCTCGCCGCGACGCAGGCCCGAGGGGCAACCTGGCGGTTCATGTACGGCGGCCGGTCTCGAGGTTCGATGGCGTTCGTCGAACAACTGACCGAGCTCGGAGTCATTGCGTGGCCGCAGGATGAGCAGGGGCTCCTTCCGATCGCCGATCTCATTGCCGGGTGCTCGCCCGAAACGGCCGTTTACTGCTGCGGACCTGAGCCCCTCATCTCAGCCGTCGAGCAGGCGTGTGCGGCGGCTGGCCGGCACGCACCACATGTCGAGCGATTCGCGCCGAAGGTCATCGACACGACGGGTGATCATGGCGACCATGCCTTCACGGTCGTCATCAACAGCAGTGGGAACGAGTACGTCGTCCCGGCCGACCGGAGTATCGCCGAGGTGCTGCAGGCGGCGGGTGAGAAGCTCGTGACGAGCTGCGCCGAAGGCATCTGCGGCACGTGCGAGACCAAGGTCATCTCCGGGGTCATCGTCCATCGGGATTCCCTGCTGTCCGAGGAGGATCGCGAGGAGGGCATCTTCATGATGCCGTGCGTTTCGAGGTGTGCCGGCGATCGGCTCGTCCTCGATCTTTGACAAGGCAGACCGCGCCGATCACCGCTCAATTCCTTGTAAGTTGTATAGACAACTGATAGATTGCGGTTCCTTAGCCCTTCTTGAAAGGCATCCTGATGGTCTTCGTCCCCACCCGCGGCGATCACACGCTGCGCTTCGGCCCTGACATCCCGAACACGCCCTTCCAGCCGGGCACAGTACCGGCGAATTGGTATACGGACCCGGAGCGGTTCGATCTTGAGCGCCGGTACGTGCTCAACCCGAACTGGCAGATGATGTGTCGAGCCGAACAGATCCCCAATGCGGGGGATCACTACGTGTGGGAGGGCCAGGGGGAGACCGTGGTCTTCACCCGGCGCAAGGACGGCAGCATCGCTGGGTTCCATAACATCTGTCAGCACCGCGGTTCTCGGATCGTGCGCAACTCAGGCTGCGGCGCCCGCCGATTCACCTGCCCGTTCCATGACTGGGTGTACGACTTCGATGGCCAGGTCATCGGCATTCCGGACCGCGAGGATTTCGACCAGACCAAGGTTGAGGGCCTGCGCTCACCGAGCGTCGAGGTCGGCGAATGGGGCGGTTGGGTGTGGGCGGTGCTTGATGGCCCCGGCGTCGCACCGCCGCTGCTTGACTGGCTGGGCGCGGAGATCATCGAAGACCTCGGCGCTTACCAGATGGAGAACATGTTCCTGAAGGAGAAGGTCGTCTGGGACGTCGACGTGAACTGGAAGGTCATCATGGATGCCTTCAACGAGTTCTACCACGCGCCGGCGCTCCACCATATTTCGCCGCAGGACGTCAAGGACGGTCGCGAGATGCGCATCTTCGAGTTCGATCACCACGCGATGATGATCGTGCCGCTTAAGGGCGCCCTGCCGAAGTTGAAGGAGAACCCCGACCACCAATCGGTGGCCATCTGTCACTACACGATCTTCCCGTCGGGAGTGTTCAACAACAATCCTGAGCATCTGCAGTTGTTTCGACCGGTCCCGATCTCGCACAACAAGAC
>CAMCSO010000057.1 GCA_945877545.1 Bifidobacterium breve
CATGCAACGAATTCGATGGCGGCTCGTGCCGTCAGTGACACTCCGGCCGAATCCAGGCTCGCCGACGTGTCGTCCACATCGCACCAGGTGAGCTCCTCGGAAAGCGAGGCAAGGAGGAGTGCGGTTTCGGGATGGTCGGCGGACGCTGACAGCGGGCCGGTGTCAGCGCGCAGGAGACCCCCGACTACCGCCGCCGCTAGGAGGGGATCAGCCGTTGCCGGGCTGACAAGACCGACGCGCTGCGCCAGCTCGGACATCAACTCTGCGAGGGTCGTCACCTTGAGATTGACGACCCCTGCTCCAAGCCCTGACGCCTCTGCCAATTGCCGGCGGAAGGCCCAGGCCTGAGCTGCAGAGTCGGTGACAAGGGTGACTGGGGCGAATGGATCAGATGACTTCGAGGCTTGGATCGCCTCACTTGCAGCGCGTTGGAGCGCAGCGTTGTCTGTAACGTCGATGACCGAGAATTCCCCCACACCGGCACGTTATTCGGGTGGCCTGACATTCGCTGCGGATCCCGCAAATATCCCCCTGAGACGTCCGCAAAATTCCCCCTCCCAACCTGACTTGCGGTGAGTTGGATCTCCGGCTGGGGACGTCTCCTACGTACCCACCGGCGCGGCCTACACCCGACTTGATGGAGTCACCGTGTTGCTGGGGAGGTTGGCGGAAATAACGGCCATCATGTTCGTTAGGGTTTGCGCGTGAGCGAGCCGCGAAAGACCCTGGCCAAAGGTCTCATCTTCGTCGGGGCAGCGACCCTCATCGGCAACGGCGCCGCCTATGGCCTTTCGATCATTGCGGCGCGCAAGCTCACGCAGGCTGAGTTCGGTGCACTCGGCGCCCTGCTCGGCATCCTCATCATCGTGTCGACCCTGAGCATCGCCATGCAGGTCGTCACGGCCAGGCGGGTCTCAACAGCGCAGGAGAACCGGCGCGAGGTCGAGGGCCAGGCCATCCGGCTGTCGATCACGATTGGCGCCTCGATCATGGCTCTCGGGCTCCTTGCCGCGTGGCCCCTGTCGATCGCCTTCACCATCCCCTATGCCGCCGTGGCCATGGGCTTTGCGTCGCTCGGCTTCGTCGTGCTGGGCACCGGGTCGATGGGCATCGCCCAGGGCCGCGAGGAGCACCTGCGGTTCTCATTCGGCTTCATTGCGAACGGCTTCGGCAGGGCCGGGTTCGGGATCCTCTTCGTCCTCATCTTCCCGACCATCATCGGTGTCTCAGCGGGCCTCTTGGTTGGCTGCGCAATCGGCGCAATCGTCAGCTACCTGATCATCTGCCCCGGGACCTGGAGCCGCAGCCTTGCGAAGGGCGGGGCCGCAGAGTTCGGTCACGTCGCGCATGCGCTCATCGTGCTGTTCACCCTCACGAATATCGACGTCCTTCTCGCCCGCCTCTTCCTCACCGAGGATCAGTCCGGCGAGTACTCCGTCGGCGTACTCCTCGCGAAGGTCGCCTTCTTCCTGCCGAACGCCATCATCATCGTCCTCTTCCCAAAGATGACGTCCGCTGACTCCCGACGGACGGTCCTCGTCGCCACCGGGCTCACCGCGGCCCTCGGCGTCGTCATCACGACGTTCAGCCTGTTCTTCGGCACCCTCGTCATTCAGGTCCTCGGCGGCGCCGACTACGTCGCCGAACTCGGCCCGGAGGCGTGGCTCTTCGCCCTCGAGGGCTCGGCATTCGCCCTTGTCCAAGTGCTGCTTTACGCGCGTCTGGCGTCGCAGGATCGCCGGGCAGTCGCCTCGGTCTGGATCGCGCTCGGAATCCTCGTTGCCTTGGTCGTGGGCTGGCGGCACGGGTCCGTCGCCGAGATCGTCACCACGGTGGTTGCTGTGTCGCTCGTGCTCACGGCGGCCGGCTTACTCATGGACGTACGGAACTCCGTCCGCTCGAACGGCGAACGACGCGACCTCGTCCCCGGGAGCGGCAACGAGACGGTCGTGCCGATCGAGGCTGCGGAGTAGGCGCTGCCTCGCGCAGTGTGACAGAGGCGGAAGCCTGAAAGACAGGACGTGTCACAGGGCGATGTTCGCGCGGACCCACGCGCCGAGTTGCTCGGCGCACGCATCGACGCTCTCGCTCCACGATGTCGCGGCCTCAGAACTGGCCTCATCGCTCACCTGCTTCACGATGGTGAGGGGCAGCCGGGCTGCGGTGGCGGCCCGCGCGATGGCATAGGCCTCCATGTCGACGAGATCGGCATGCTGCGCGAGACGGTCGCGCACGGCTGGATCGGCGATGAACGCATCACCCGTTGCGAGGGTCAGCCCGCTCGTCGCCATGTCAATGGGCTCGCCGAAGTGCAACCCGGTGAGGCTGAAGAGCGCGGCATCGTCGAGATCGTGCTGCGTCACCCTCGCGATGACATGGCTGCCGGTGAGCCCCGGACGTAGGGCCCCCGCGGTGCCGAGGTTGATCAGGGAATGCGGTCGCTGCTCGCCGATGGTCGTGGCGACGGCGACGGCTGCATTCACCTTGCCTGCCCCTGTGACAAGAATTGGCAGGTCGAGGGGATGCAGATGTGTTGCCTCCTCCTCGAGTGCGACGACGAGCAGGGGCCGATCTGGGGAGATTGAACGGTGAAGGCGCATGGCGGAAACGCTACTCTGACGGGCGTGTCACACGCAGCGGGTGCTCCGCGCCGGGGATTCCCCCGGCGCCGAATGCTGTGGGCCTTGGCGCTGCTCGGCGTCGCCGGATGCTCGACAGCGACTGCACCGATGGACTTCACTCCTGTTCGCACCGACCTCGTGCCGAGGGGCGCAGTCGTGGCCGGAGCCATCGTCGAACGGGTCGTCGACGGCGACACGATTCATGTGCGCATTAACGGAGACGACGTCACGGTGCGACTCATCGGCATTGACACCCCCGAAACCGTGAAGCCGGACTCTCCGGTCGAGTGCTTCGGCCCGGAGTCGTCCGACTTTGCCAAGGAAGCCCTCACCGGGCAGAGCGTCACGCTGGAACTTGATGCATCGCAAGGTGATGAGGACCGATACGGACGCCTCCTCGCATACGTGTGGCGGGAGGCCCCCGACGGCTCATTGGCCCTGTTCAACCTCGACGCCGTCGCCGGTGGCTACGCGCGCGAGCGGCAGTACGGTTCGACGCCGTATGCGTGGAAGTCAGAGATTGCCCGCGCGGGCCAGGCGGCGCAGGCCGCTGGCACCGGCCTGTGGGGGGCGTGCGAGTGACGAATCCTTGGGTATCAGCGAGCCCGCGCACGCGAGGCTCGGCAGCGGCTGTCGTTGCGGTGGTCGTACTCGTCGCGACGCTGCTCATCGGCATGGTGATCGGCCGGAGTTCTGCGACTGTCCCAGCCGTACCGACGGCCGTCACGCCCACCGTCGTGGTGCAGGAGCCGGACGCTTCGCCGTTGCCGGTCGTCGGAGCGGTGCTGACTGCGGACCAGCCGCTCACCGTGTTCAGGGCAGGTGAGGCGCTCTCGAATGATCGGGCTCGAGCCGCCGGCTACCGGGTGGTCGACACTGATATCGATCGTCGGGGGCTCGCACAGGTGTTGGCTGAGACGTTTGGGGTTGACGGCACTATCGTCGCCGAAACGTCGGGCGACTGGCGCGTTGGGTCCGCGAACGGCCCGAGCATTGTGGTGAGCGGCGACGCGCAAGCTTCGTGGCTGTTCTCCGATCCGACGGTTGGCGACCTCGGCCGGGTGCCCGCGCGCGAGGCGGCACTCGAGACGGCGAGGGGACTGCTCGGCGATCTCGGCGTCGACCTCACCGGTGTCGACTGGCAGGTTGATGCCGCGACCCCGCGCACGACGGTCATCGCCTGGCAGACGATCAAGGAGCAGCGCACACAACTCGCCTGGCGTGTGAGCATCGGAAGGCGCGGGGCCATCACGGCAGTAAGTGGGTTCGCGGGCACCCTGCAGCCGATGCCCGGGTATCCGGTGCTCGGAGCGGCGGATGCGGTTCGTCGCTCGACTCAGCCCGGATGGTCGGCGTTCGGTCCGACTCCATTCATGGAAGGACCTGCCGCGTCGGATGATCCTGGTGAACCCGGGTCCCCATTCACGGCCACCTCGCCGACCCTCGGGGGGCGATCGGTGGCGGTGGCAACCGTACGAGAACTCGTCGCCATCGATGCGGAGCTTGGGCTGGCAGAGTTCAAGCAGCCATCCGGCGAGATCCTCATCCTGCCGGCTTATCTCCTCATCGCCAATGATGGAAGCAGCTGGTCGCTGCTTGCCATCTCAAGCGCCTACGTGAAATTCCAGGCCCCACCCACCCCCGTCGTTTCGTCCAGCATCCGGTCCAACTGACCAAAAATCTGGTCAGTTGACGATGTTTTTGGTCACTTCATCCGCAGGCTCACAGGTGTTCCGCGCAAGATCTTGAGTAGCTTGCCGGCCATCGCAGGTGCTGAAGCGGGTGCCTGAGCGAAGCGTCTCTTGGTACCAGGGCCCACGCCCGCCATGTGCGGAAGGGATGAATTGACCAGATTCATAGTCATCTGACCAATAAGTTGGTCAGTTGAACCGGATACTGGATGAAACGACGGGGGAGGGGGACCGGTACGGTTGACCCCGTTAGTTCCAGTAGTGCTGTTTGTTTTGTTAGGCGAGGTGGCAGAGCGGCCGAATGCAGGCGCCTTGAAAGCGCCCGAGGGGAAACTCTCCGGGGGTTCAAATCCCTCCCTCGCCGCAATGATTGATCCCGGGGCGTTGGCCCTTCTCATCGCCGTCGACATCGCGCTTGTCGCCGGTGGCTCAATCATGGTTGGGGCTGTTGCGCCCCGGTGTCCGATCGGGTGGTTCGGACGTGATCGAGGGCCGCTGCGACTGACCGCCCTCGATACCCCCCGCATGTATCGAACCCTTGGCGTCACGACCCTGACCCGCCGGCTGCCCGAGCTTGGCAGCGTCTTCGGCGGTAAAAGCAAGGCCGCGCTCCCCGGCACGGATCGGGCATCGATCGAGGAATACCTGCGCGAGGTGCGTCGCGCCGAGTGGGTGCACTGGATATCAAGCCTTACCGTTTTCCCCCTGTGGTGGTTCAACCCCTGGTGGCTGGCGCTCGCTTTCACGGTGGTTGTCGTGGGGGGCAACACCTTGTTCATGATCGTCCTTCGCCACAATCGAATTCGACTGCTGAGGATCCTGAATCGAGGGTGAGGGCGGGCCGACCTGCCTCACTCGCCCGATCAAACGTGGCTAGGCGCGAACCCGCTCAGACTTGGGGTCGTAGGGGGCACCGAGCTGCACTCGCAGTCCCACGATGGTGCCGCCGATGTTCACCTGCCAGGTGCCGTCGCTGATCCAGTCGGGAGTGACGACCGAGCCGTCGGGCCGCCACACGTAGGCGAGCCCCACGCACGAACCGATTGTCGTACCGAATGCAGCCGAGGTGACCTGCCCGGCTCCGACATCGTCGCGCAGGAGCAATTCGCCGCCCCACATCATCGGGTCGGCATCGTCAAGGATGAATGACACGAGCCGGCGCCGGACTCCGGATGCCTTGGCCGCTTCGACCGCATCACGTCCGAGGAAGTCGATGTCGGTCTTGAGCTTCGTCGCGAAGAGCAACCCCGCCTCAACCGGCCCGTAATCGGGATTGAGCTCGGTACCGAAGGCCCGATACCCCTTCTCCAGACGCAGGGCATTGATGGCGTAGTAGCCAGCGTTTGCAAGGCCGAACTCGCGCCCCGCTTCGATGAGGAGTTCGAACACTCCCACGGCGAACTCGGCTGGCACGGTGAGCTCCCAGCCGAGCTCGCCGACATAGGTGATGCGGGTGGCGCGCACAGTGCTCATGCCGAGGTCGATCTCACGGCTTGTCGCAAACGGGAAGGCATCGTTGCTGAGATCGGCGGTCGACAGTACCTGGAGGAGGTCGCGCGAGCGCGGGCCCATGACACCGAAAACGGCCGAGGCACCGGTGACGTCGGTGACGCTCACCTGCTGCTCCGGGCCGACATGGCGCGAGATCCAGTCGCGGTCGCGATTGATGGATGCCGATCCGGTGACCCACAGATACTCGTCGCGCGCTAGGCGCGTGACGGTGACATCGGCCTCGTAGGTGCCGCGCTCGTTGAGCACTCCGGTGTAGACGGCGCGTCCGATTGCACCGTCGATGTCGGCGGTGCACAGCCATTGGAGCAGGTCTGTGGCGTCACGACCGGTGACGAGAAGTTTGCCGAACGAGGTCTGCTCGAACATTGCCACAGCGCCGCGGGTGGCCCGCTGCTCGGCATCGACCCAGGGGATCCAGTTCTGCTTCCCCCACGCGTATTCAATTGCCGGGCTCTGGCTCTGCGGCGCGAAGAAGTTCGGACGCTCCCAGCCCATCCGCGAGCCGAAGGATGCCCCGGCCGCCTCAACGAGGTGGTGCACGGGCGATCGGCGGAACGGCCGCGCTGTTTGGAACTCGCGATTAGGCCACGGAACGGAGTAGTGCAGGCCGAGAACCTCGCCCACCCGCGAGCGCAGCCACTGGTTATTGCCGTTGAAGGGGGCGAACCGCCGGATGTCGACACCGACGAGGTCTGAGGGGGGCTCACCGCCGACGATCCACTGGGCCAAGGCTCGCCCGGCGCCACCTGCTGATGCGATACCGACAGAGTTGAAGCCGGCGCCGACGAAGTGATTGCGGACCTCTGGCGAACGGCCGAGGATGAACTGGTTGTCGGGGGTGAAGCTCTCCGGGCCGTTGTAGAACTTCTTGATGCCGGTCTGCTGAAGCACGGGCACCCGGTGCAGTGCGCTTTCCATGAGAATCTCGAAGTGCTCCCAGTCCTCGTCGAGCAGTTGGAACTCGAAGGGGTGCGGGAGCTGGTCAGGGGAGACCCAGGGCTTTGCGACCGGCTCGAACCCGCCAACCACGAGTCCACCGACCTCCTCCTTCATATAGGTGTAGCCATCCGGGTCGCGCAGGATTGGCATCATGCGGTCGACCCCGGCGATCTGGTCGGTCACGACGTAGAAGTGCTCGGCGGAATGGAGCGGCACGTTCACTCCGGCCATGGCGCCGATCGCCTTGGCCCACTGCCCGGCGCAGTTGACGACGATGCCGGTCTCGATATCGCCCTGATCAGTGCGTACCCCGGTGACGACTCCGCCGGCCATCGTCATCCCGATGACCCGGGTGCGCTCGAAGATCTGGGCCCCGAGCTGGCGCGCGCCCTTGGCGAGGGACTGCGTGACATCTGTGGGGTTGGCGGTGCCGTCACGCGGGAGCCAGATCGCGCCCCGCAGGTCGCCCGTCTCGAGGATCGGCACCCGCTCAAGGGCCTGGGCGGGAGTGAGGATCTCGCATTCGAGATCGAATGCTTCAGCGGCCGCGGCGGTGCGAAGCAACTGCACCATCCGTTCGGGCGTGCGAGCCACCGTGACCCCGCCGCACTCCTTGTAGCCGGTGCCAAGGCCGGTCTCGGCCTCGAGTGACTGGTAGAGCGCTGCTGAGTACTGCACGAGCCGGGTGCCACTCTCGGAGGCACGGAGTTGACCGACGAGTCCGGCGGCGTGCCAGGTGGTGCCGCAGGACAACTGCCCCTGCTCGAGAAGCACGACGTCTGTCCAGCCGAGGTGGGCGAGGTGGTACGCGACGCTGGTGCCGACGATGCCGCCGCCGATGATCACGACGTGGGCGCGGTCCGGGAGATTGGTCACCGTCAGACTCTATGAGATGGCACCCATCTCAGAGTCCGAGGTCGCCCAATCCCGGATGCTCGTCGGGTCGCCGGCCGAGGGGCCAATGAAACGCCCGGTCATGCGTCGCAATGTGAAGATCGTTGATGCTGGCGAATCTCCGCTGCATGTATCCGAGGTCGTTGAATTCCCAGTTCTCGTTCCCGTAACTGCGAAACCACTGGCCTGACTCGTCATGCCACTCATAGGCGAAGCGGACGGCGATTCGGTTGCAGTCGAAGGCCCATAGCTCCTTGATGAGCCGATACTCGAGTTCCCGGGACCACTTGCGGGTGAGGAAGGCATGGACCTCGGTCCGTCCTCGTGGAAATTCCGAGCGGTTTCGCCAGACGGTGTCCTCGGTGTAGACCTGAACGACCCGATCAGGGTCACGCGAATTCCAAGCATCCTCTGCCATTCGCACCTTTTGCGCGGCAGTCTCGCGGTCGAACGGCGGCGTTGGTTGCTTGGCTTCCAATGGGGCTCCTTCAACGCCTCGCAACGTGCGGATCGAGTCATGTAGGTGATTCGATCCGCACGCTGAGGGTTATGGAATTGCTACACCCAGCACGAGGAGCACTGGAATGAGGAAGAAGGTGAAGATGGCCGTGATCATGAGGATGATGCCGAGCACCTTGGGCTTCATCTTGCCGTAGGTCGTCAGGGCGATACTGAGGAACGCGATGACCCACCAGATGAGGATGAGGGTGAAGGTGGTGCTGCCCGAGAAGAACTTCAACCAGGCAAGCGGCAGGATCGCGGTGGGGATGGCGAGGTTGCCGACGACCCGCAGGTCGAGATCAAGGATCTCGGTGATGCCTAGGGCGATGAAGAAGAGGCCGTAGAACGCGATGAGGCCGGCGAGCAGGAGCGATGGATCTGCATCGATCGGTCGCGCCGCAGTGATGTAGATGCCGACGATCAGGTCGACGATACCGGCTACAAGAGCGATCCACCCCGCCGAGACGATCGGGCTCTTCTTCCCTTCGGCTCCGTTGGCTCCGATTCCGAGGAAGAACATGGCCTGGACGAAGGCTGCCAAACCGGTGATAACAAACACCATTGTGATTGGGGGCACTGGGTGCTCCTCTCATAAAAGGCCGGATCTTTCCGATCCGACACACGTAATTCACGAAAGTAGAGAGGTAAGGGCCGGGCGTCAATGACATTCATGAAATTTCTTTTGCGGATCGTACAAAATTCGCAATAAAACAGAGAAATCGATTGTTTCTCGGTTGCAAACTCCGGTTGAGTTATGACGAACGCGTCAAACCAGTGACGGTGGTGGCGTGAAGGTCCAAGGCGACCCGAGACTCGGATTCGGCCGTTACCGTGATGACGCCGGTGGTGTCGATGGCTCCGACTCGAGCGGCGGCGAGTCCGGCTTCGAGGAACACCTCGATGCAGGACTCCGTCGTCTTGGGATCGCAGGTGAGGAGGAATCCGAAGCAGGGGAAGCAGTTGCACCAGCGAGCGAGCGGCACGCCGATCGGGGTCGGCAGCACCTCGAGATCGATATTGGCGCCGAAGGAGCCCCATTCGAGCAGCATCGCCAGCGAGCCGAAGAGCCCGGCCATGCTGATGTCCTTTGCAGATGCGGCCAACCCGGATTCGGCGATGCGCGCAAGGAGGCGGACGTCGTCGCCGAGGCGGGCCCCGCGTTCGGCAAAGGAGGCGAAGAAGGGGAAGTCCTCGCGCATAAGGCCCTCGGTGCACGCAGCTACAACGAGGTCTTGGCCGTCTGCGACGTTGGTGGTGGATAGGACATTGTTGGTGTGTCCAAGGGCGAAGGCCGACACCGAGGGCGGTCCTTGGGTGATGGTGAGATGCCCCCCGACGATCGGGACCCGGTAGAGGTCGGCTGCGTACCGCATCCCGGCTAGGACCTCCCGGGCTACCGCCTCGTCGGCCACGATCGTGTCGACGATGGCATCGGGGATCGCACCCATGGCCGCGACATCGTTTACGTTTGCCAGAATTGCGGCGATCCCAGCACCTCGGGGATCTGCCTTGACGAACGGCGGCCAGAGCGCCTCACCGCAGACGATGGCGGTTGTTCCACCGATCGTCACTGCGGCGCCGTCATCGCCCGGACCATCGAGGAATCCAGATGGCCCGATCGCGTCACTCACCATCCCGATGGAACGCTTCGCCTCGATCGAGGGGTTGGCCGCAACGGCAGCGACGATCTCGTCGAGTTGCTCGGCCGCGCTTCTCCCTTCATGCATGCGTTGCTCCGATCTGGGCATCAGTACCGCCGGGACTAGTGACTCGGGCTGAAGTGCCGAGGTGTCGATTCAACCGTACGCTTGAAAAAGCAGTCCGCGTGAATGCCGGGGTTCGGCTAAAGGGTGTCGTAAAGTGAATTACTGCGTAGTATAGGAGACATGATGCCGGATTTCCTGGGGCTCCCAGACCTGCCTCAAAAGCCGCGCACTCGGGGGATGACTCATGTGCTCGACAAGGGGATCCCTGTCGGTGCGATGGCCGACCACCTCGAATCTCACGTGGACTTTGTGGATGTCTGGAAGTTCGGGTGGGGCACGGCCTATGCCGAGCGGCATTTGGCGAAGAAGATCGACCTGCTACGAAGCCACGGGGTGACGGCGTGCTTAGGCGGCACCCTTCTGGAGATTGCTTGGGCGCAGGGAAAGTCCGATGCCTGCCTAGATTGGGCGTCGGGGGTCGGGTTCGAGGGCGTTGAGGTGTCGCGTGGGACGGTGCCGATGGGCACCGACGAGAAGCAGGAACTGATTGCTGTCGCCGCGCAGCGCTTCACTGTGTTCGCTGAGACGGGCTACAAGAGTGCGGATCGAATCCTGCTCGCAGCCGAGTGGCATCAGGAGATCATGGGGGATCTTGGTGCTGGCGCTCGGTTTATCGTTGCCGAGGGGCGCGAAAGTGGCACCGTCGGTGTCTACGACGCCGATGGCACACCGCGACCCGACATCATCGAGGCTGCGATCCGCGGCGCCGGACTCGCGCGAACATTCTTCGAGGCGCCCCGCAAGGACCAGCAGGCTTGGTTCATCAACATGCACGGGCCCGACGTGAACCTAGGCAACGTGGCTCCCGACGACCTTCTTCCCCTTCAGACCCTGCGCCTCGGCCTGCGCGCGGACACAGCGCTGAGTAACCTCGCGGAGCAGGTTGCCTTCGGTCGACAGACGTGACGACCCTCACGCGCGATCGACTGCGCGAGATGTCGAACGTAGTGCCGAGCGCCTATCGAGGGGTTGCTGTCACCTCGGTCGAGGGCCCGCTCACCTGTGCCTCGATCATTGAGCACTTCATCGGACGGGAGATCTACCGTCGCACCCGATTTATCGTTGTACGCGAGCCGGGGGTCGGAACGTGGATCCTCGCGGTCGAGCGCGCAGACCCGAGCCCGCTCTTCTCGGCTGCGGTAAGTGTCGAGGTCCTCGCCGAGCCGAGCGAGTGCGCCTACGTCATCGAACCCGAGATCGATACAGCGGTCCCATCGAACCTCGCCCGGGTGGCGATCACCAAGGCACCGGCGGCGAAAGCTGTCGTGGTCGAGGGTCGCTACGCGCACGTGAACTTCATCCTCAACGCTGCGCCCTTGTCGATTCGCGTCACGGAGGTCACCCCGCCCTTCCCGGCCAAGCTATTCGATCAAGTGTGTCGACTCCTCGACGTCGCCGAGGAACTCGTCCCGATGGTGGCGCACCTTGATGCGGTGACCTTCGACGAACTCGCGAAACAGGCGCCGAGCGGGGAGTACCTCCTGCCGTGCCGGGGGTCGGACGTCGGCATCGAGGGTGCTGAAATGGCCTACCTCGATGAGCGGCCAACGCGGTCGGACTGGACCCTGCTCGGTTGCGACCGTTCTCTTGAGATCCACGAGTGGTTCTACGGTGACCGGCCGCCGAACGTGTCGATGTGCCCACGCAAGCGCCCGGACGATCTCAGCGGGCCCTCGCTCGTGAAGTGCTGCCTCATCGAGTCTGCGATCGATGTCGAAGGGGGCCGGGTTGTGGTGCCTTGGGGCGCATCCTTGGACCAGGTGAGGGAGGGCTTGAGGGAGCTGGCCCGGTATTGGGAGCCAACGTGGGCGCCCGTCTGACGGACTCGCTCATCTACCGCCACTCCTGGACGACTCAGGCCCTGGACTCCATCTTCGAGGAAGCCAACCGACTCCAGTCATGGCTAGACATCCTCGTGGCCCTCGCCAGAGCGCAAGAGGAGTCCGGCATCGTGCCGCCGGGCGTTGCCGACGCGTTGCGCGACGCTGCCAGGGCCGAGGACCTCGACCTTGAATCCATCGCCGAGGAGACTCGTCGCACATCGCACTCGACCCTCGGACTCATCCACGGACTGCAACGGTTGGTGCCGGCGGAGTCCCGCGAGTTCGTGTACTTCGGAGCCACCGTGCAGGATCTCACGGACACCTGGTTCGGCATTGCGATGCGCGATACCGGTGCGATTGTCCGGGCCGATCTCGTCAGGGTCGAACAGGCATCAATCAGGCTCGCGCGCACTCACCGCGATACCCCGATGCCGGGCCGCACGCACGGGCAGCCGGGAACTCCGATCACCTTCGGATTCAAAGCGGCCACGTGGGCGGATGAGGTGGCGCGATCAATCGAGCGATTCGATGAGTCCGGCCGGCGCTGGGCGGTTGGTCAACTCGCCGGCTCGACCGGCGGCCTCGCCTTCTTCGGGGAGCATGGCACGCGCGTCCGGGCCCGCTTCTGCGAGTTGCTCGGCCTCGAGGATCCCGGAATGTCATGGACCGCGACGAGGGATCGCGTTGCCGAATTCGGAACCGTGATGGCCATGGCCGCGTCGACGCTCGCACGGATCGGCAATGAGATCTACGAACTCCAGCGACCTGAGATCGGGGAACTCGGCGAGCCGCGCAACGAGGCGGCCGTTGGCAGCATCACGATGCCGCACAAGCGCAACCCTGAGTTCAGCGAGCACCTTGACACCCTCGCCCGAATCGCTCGCGCCGCGTCCGGCGTCCTCGTCGAGGGGATGGTTGCCAGCCATGAGCGTGACGGAAGGGGCTGGAAGGCCGAATGGGTGATGCTTCCCGAGGTCGCGCTGACCACGGGGACCGCGGCCTCCCTCGCGGCCACCTTGCTCGA
>CAMCSO010000058.1 GCA_945877545.1 Bifidobacterium breve
GTCAACAGTCGTGCCATATCGATCTCGTTTTGCATCGCCGACGCTGATACCCGCAGTGCGCAGGACAACTCCTCACGGATCACGTCACAGATCTTGATCAAGGACGCCTCATCGCGTTGCGGAATCACGACCCGGTATTCATCGATACGGGGCTTGATCGCTGCAGCGGCCACCATCGCTGGTACCTGCTGGGCCTCCCACCAACTCCGGCACCGCTCATGGATCTGCAGAAATGACACGGCATCGTCAGGCGACAACCCTTCAACATCCATCGACCGACTGCAACAACGACATCACGAGCAAACCCGGCTCCAGGCACGACAGCTCCGCAAGCAACGCACCCGCAGAGCAGGTAAGCGGATCAACCGTCGTGAACATGACCCCAACCTAACCCCAGGGTCTGACAATCAACCCCCGCGAAAACTGCTGCCAGCAACTTGCAAACCAACGAGAACAGATTGCAACCGAGCCCGCAGGGGAGCAGCTGCATTCATCAATTCCCGTTGGGCAGCGGCGTATTGCTGCCGTCCTTCCGGAGTTTCGACCTGGATCGGAGTGAGTCCCAAATCGCCGCAGTCGTAGGGCGAGGCCGCCATATCAACCTGCCTCGCAGCCCGCGCCAATTCGAAGCAATCGGTCACCAGTTCACTGGCTACAAATGGCGAGAACCAGAACGCGTATTTGTAGAGGTCCATCGATGCGTGCAGGCATCCCGGCTGCTCAAGATCGGGCTGCGTGGCGCGGGTCGGTTCCAAGCCGTTGAGTGGGACGGCCGCGGGGGTGAAAAACCGGAAGGCGTCGATGTGGGTGCAGCGCAGACCGATTTCTTCGACAGTAGCGGCGATCGTGTCTGGGCTTACCCGAAGGGGAAGGTCTTCGTGGCGAACCTCGCCTTGGTCCATGCCGTAGACCATCGCCCACTCGTGTAGCCCAAAGCATGCGGTCATTGCCGGACGAACCATGGTGCCCGACAGGATTCGGATCGCGAGGTTCAGCCGCGGGCCTTTGCTCGTCAGTCGTGACGGGTCAGCCGTGACTCCGTCCGACACCTCGATGTACCCGGAGCGAGCGAGGTAGGTGCGGGCTTCGGGGCCCTTGAGCACCACTCCATAACCGGGGTGCCAGGAGGCGAGCTTGGCGGGGGAGAACGGGTAGTAGTCGAAGAGGAAATCATCGACGGCGTGCTTGCGTCCCGCTGCTCGCCGCGCAAGCCGGGCGTCGACCCATGGCCGGACTCGGTCCGCGTGATCGGCGGCCAAACGCTGCCATTCATCCTGACGCACGCAGTGACACTAGCGCTGTGGTCGCCGAAAGCGAATGCGTGGACGCGCGAAGTCACGCCGTTCAGGTGACCTCGGTGAGACCGATGCCTCGGCAGCCTTCGACGAGTGCGTCAAGACCGAAGGCGTCGGCCGGACCGAGTGCGCCGGTGGCCGCTGGCACCTGCGCCGCGAGCCTCGTAGCCGCCCACGCAAGAAGGTCAGCCGTGAGTTCGTATGGGGTCGGACCGTCGACCCGTGCCTCTGCGACGAGGGTGCCGGATTCGTCAAACACCCGGGCGACGGCTATCGATATTCCGCCCTCGCGCTGTTGCTCGTCGGGGCCCATGCCGGTTGGGCCGGATGTCGCCCGTCGGGCGATACCAGTGAGCAGGGAGCGCGCCCCAGGAATCGAGGAGATCCCATTGACCACCGCTGCAGCCCTGGCCGCCGCCTTGGTGCGACTCCCCGCCCAGCCGAGATACACCCCGATGTCGATGAGTGATGGGTCGAGGCGGGGGAGGGTGAAGTGCTCGCTACCCCCGACGCTCAGCGCATCGAGGGACCGTCCGTCGATTGAAAAGGAGGTGGTGGATTTCGCTGCACGCTCGGGCTCAACCCGGCCGTGGTGGAATCCGAAGGATGGGGCGAACATCACCCCTGCAGAACTCGCGCGCGTGCCGCTGCTCATTGCGAAGGCGCCCTGAACGAAGTAGCCGATCTCTAGGCGAACCGGGGTCGAACCGTTGGCTCGGGCCGAAGCGATGGCAAGCGCGCCGGCAAGATTGCCGGGCACGTAGTCGTAGCCGAAGGCGGTGAGCAGTCGCGCCCCGCTCGCCACGGCGCGAGCGTGGTAATCGGTGAAGACTCGCTCGATGAATGGTGGTTCGCCGGTCGAGTCGACGTAGGCGGCGCCGGCGTGAATCGCCGCACTGATGGCGGGGTCTCCGAGGCTGGTGAAGGGGCCGACGGTCGTTACGAGCACGTCCGATGGGTCTTGCACGAGAGCCTGCACGCTAGCGGGATCACCGACGTCCGCCACCTGCCATGTTGGCGCACTTGCCACGCTGCCGACCACCGCGAGTTCATCGACGAGTTCGGCGAGGCGTGAGGCGGATCGTCCCGCTAGGACAGGTGACAATCCGGCTCGAACCATTGAATGGGCAGTGAGGCGTCCGGTGTAGCCAGTCGCGCCGAGGAGGATCACACGAGCAGTCATATGGCTGACGCTACGCCAAAGGTGACTAGCCTGTGCTCGTGAGCAACGAGGTGAGCAACGAGGTGAGTACGACCTTCTGGCATCCATTCGCCGACATGTCGGCGGTGAACGGCCACGAGTTAGTCGTGGTCTCCGGGGAGGGCGCTCGAGTCCGAACGAAGGACGGACGCGAGTTCATCGACGCCTCGGCCGGCCTTTGGTTCACCAGCGTCGGCCACGGTCGCAAGGAACTCGCTGACGCAGCGGCTGCCCAGATGATGACCCTCGCGGCCTACTCCAACTTCGGCGATCAGGCTACGGAGTCGACCCTTCGACTGTCCGACCGGCTCTCGGCGCTCTCGCCGCAGGAGGACTGCAAGGTGTTCTTCACCTCCGGTGGCAGTGATGCCGTCGATACCGCGGTGAAGATGGTGCGACGTTACTGGTGGCTGAAGGGACAGCCGGACCGCACCTGGATCATCACGCGCAACCGGGCCTATCACGGCATGCATATGGCCGGCACGGCACTCGCCGGCATCGCCGCCAATCGCGATGGGCATGGCAACCTCGATAGTCGCGTCCGAAATATTCAATGGGACAGCGCCGCCGAGCTCGCTGCGGTTATTGATGAACTTGGCGCCGAGCATGTCGGCGCCTTCTTCTGCGAGCCGGTCATCGGGGCGGGTGGGGTCTATGCGCCGCCGCCGGGCTACCTCGATGAGGTTCGCAATATCTGCCGCGACCGTGGAGTGCTGTTCGTGGTTGACGAGGTCATCACCGGCTACGGACGGGTCGGTTCGATCTTCGCCTCCACCCGCTGGGCCCTCGACCCGGACCTCATCCTCACGGCCAAGGGACTGACCTCGGGCTACCTGCCGATGGGTGCTGTGCTCGTGGCGGGCCGCATCGCCGATCCCTTCTGGAACTCACCCGGTGTCATGTGGCGTCACGGCTATACCTACTCGGGCCATGCCACCGCGGCCGCCGTCGCGATGGCAAACCTAGATGTCATCGAACGAGAGCGACTCATCGAGCGGGTCGTCGAACTGCAGCCGTTGTTGGCGCAACTCCTGCAACCGCTGAACCAGCATGATGTGGTGCACGAGGTGCGCGCCGGAGTCGGACTCCTTGGTGCGGTGCAGGTGAAGTCCGAGGTTATTGCGGGTGACCCGACCTTCGGCCCGCGCATCATTGGGCAATTGCGCGAGCGAGGGGTGCTCACCCGGATGCTCGCCGATGGTTCGGTGCAGGTGTCGCCGCCGTTCGTCATCGAGGAGAGTGATCTTGCGAGCATCGCGACCGCCATCGACGAGTCGCTGTCGGCCCTGGGCTCGACCCGAAGGGCGAGGCCGATGCTCGACGTGAACCTGCTGCCGGATCAGACGTCTGACGAGGTGGGGGGCTTTGGGTCAAGTGATGATCGGCTGCTCGCAGATGTTCCCCCGCACCACGGCAGCTAGTGAATCAGGGCGGTGAGATCGGAGTCGGCGGTGGCGTCGGCGATTGCTAGTGCATCGGACTCCGGTAGGGCAATAACGACGAGGGCGCTCGCTGAAGCGCCGAAGCCATCGGGTGTGCCGATCTTGAGGACTCGTGCCCCGCGCGCGAGGACCCGAGAGATTCCGGACTCTTGATTGGGGATCGCGACGACATCAATAATGTCGCCGACCTGCAGGCTTGCGGCGATGTCGGCGCTCGCGAGGGTGATTGGCGCTGCCACCTCGCCGAGGGAAAGGCGGGGGCCATTTTCGGGGCCGGAGGCGACGGGGGCCGGGGCTTTGAGTGACGACAGGGTGAGGAGCACGGCGAGACCGGCGCAGACTGCGGCAAGTGGACGTCGATAGCGACGGACGAGCGCTGTGAGGGGTGATCGGTCAAATTTGGCTGCGGACAACATGCACCGACGGTAGGCGGTAACGGCGTTCAGTGAAAATAGTTATCCACAGGCACGCCCGCATCGGTGCGTTGTTTAGGTGCTGGTGCTGCCTGAGGGGGCGGCAGCAGGCGTACTCGAGGGGGCACTCGGGGCTGGTGCGCTTGAGCCTGAGGAGGAGGTCGAGCTCGAGTCGGATGACGAGGATGACGACGAGGACGAATCGGACGAACTCGATCCGGAGGATGAGTCAGGCGAACTCGAGCCCTCGGACTTTGCTGATCCGCTGGCCGTGGATGCGCTGCTTGTCTTGTCGCGCGAGTCGTTGCGGTAGAAGCCGGAGCCCTTGAACACCACGCCCACGTTGTTGAAGAGTTTGCGCAGGGTCGACTCGTCGCAGGTAGGACAGATCGTGAGGGTGTCGTCACTCATACTCTGCTGGATCTCGTGCTTGGTGTCGCAGGCGGTGCACGCGTACTCGTAGGTGGGCACGATTCCTCTGGTTCTCCGGTACTCCGGTCCTCTGGGTCAGTTCCGAACAATTGGCACTCGCAAGTGCCGAGTGCTAATTGTGCCTCGTCTTCCCTGTTCCGTCCAATTCGCTGTCCCCTACGGTGGGCCCGTGACGACCGGGATGTCTGCAAGCAGGCACGCAGCCCTGCTTGCCGTCATGGCTGTGGGCGGAGCGGTCGGATCGCTCGCGCGTCACTCAGTGAGCATCATCATCGGCGCGCATGATCCAGCCGCCCTGCCGTGGGGGACACTCGGGGTGAATGTGGCCGGATGCCTCGCGATCGGGGTTCTCGCCTCGACCCTGCCCGCGGTTGCAAATCGCTGGTGGCTTCGGCCGTTGCTCATCACTGGCGTGCTCGGTGGGTTCACCACGTTCTCTGCGTTCGCCCTTGAAACCGGCATGCTCATCGATGCCGGCTCACTTGGGCTGGCGGCGCTCTACGTCGGGGGCACGGTTCTCGCAGGCCTGCTCGCGGTCCACCTCGGCCGGGTGCTGGCGCGGGGCTCGCGATGACCATCCTCGCGATCGTGCTCGGAGCCGCGGTGGGTGCGCCCCTGAGGTACACGGTTGATCGGTGGGTGCACGGACGCACGGCGGGCCCTAGCACCACGACGGGTGCCGGTGGCACTGCTCAGAGAAGCGGGCGCTGGCGCATGGTGCCTTGGGGGTTGTTCACGGTGAACATCACGGGCTCCGGCATCGCTGGCCTCGTCCTCGCTACCACAACTGGTGACCTGCGGCTCCTCCTCCTCTCCGGGTTCTGCGGGGCCTTCACCACCTTCTCGGGTTTCGGCTGGGATGCGAGCCTGCTGTGGTCGGCTGCGCGGACACAGTTCTGGGTGACGGTTTTCGGCATGCCGGTCGCCTGCGTCACCGCGTTCATGGCGGTTTGGCACGTGGCTGGCGCGGCGGGCCACTAGCGGGGTTTTTCAAATCTCTGCAGACAACTGACTGCGACTACGACGTCGCGGGGTAGTCGATGGCGACAGGTATCTCGTCGACGGCAAGGACGTTGCCTTCACGACGCGCGAACGAACGTCAGGGTGCGCCCGTGAAGTGTTGAACGCCAATCTCAGTGAGGGCGAGGTCGACCCGGCAGTCGTGATCGTCGATTGGTACCCGGGGCAGGATCTCCTCCTCGAAGACGATCGCGACCCTGATCGGACCGCCCCGGTCGTGGGTCGCCACGTCGGCCAGTGTCCGGTCGTAGAAGCCGCCGCCCTGCCCGAGTCGGTAGCCACGGTCGTCGATTGCCAGCGCGGGCAGGAAGAGCGCGGTGCATCCGTCGAGTGGCGCACTGCCTCGTCCGACGGGAATTCCGGCGGGCTCTCGGATCCCGAAGGGCCCGAGTCGAACCTGTTGGCCGTCGGAAATGAGGAGCCAGTCCAAGTGATGTCCCGCAACCCTGGGGACGAGAACTGATGCTCCTTTCGCGAGGAGACTCCCGATCAGCGGACCGGTGCCGGGTTCGGTCTGAAGTGACAGGTAGCAGGTGACGATCAGGCCGTCGAGACCGTCGGGCAGTGGGAGCTCGCGGGAGTTCGAGGCAATGGCGATTCCCGCAGCCTCGCGATCGGCCGGCGTCCGCGAGCGGCGTCCGGTTCGAATCTGCGCGCGCAGCGCGGTCTTGTCGCCGACACTCGACGTGCCCAACTCGTCCACGTCCCCATCGTTGCCTACTCTGGGCGGCTATCGTCGGCGCATGACGACTATCGGCGGTTACACCGGCGCAGTTCGCAAGGCGGTGGTTCCGGCTGCGGGGCTCGGGACCAGATTTCTCCCGGCGACGAAGGCCACCCCGAAGGAGATGCTCCCCGTCGTCGACAAGCCCGCCATCCAGTACGTCGTTGAGGAGGCGGTGGCGGCGGGCCTTGATGACGTCCTGTTCATCACCGGACGAAGCAAGCGGCCGCTCGAGGATCACTTCGATCGCAACTTCGAACTCGAGGAAGCACTGATCCGCAAGGGTGACGGGGAGCGTCTGGCCCTCGTCACTGAGTCGACAGACCTCGCGCTCATCCACTATGTGCGACAGGGCGATCCGCTCGGCCTTGGGCATGCGGTGCTCATGGCGCAGAGCCACGTTGGCAACGAGCCGTTCGCGGTCCTCCTCGGCGATGACCTCATTGACCCCCGTGACCCGGTGCTTCCGCGCATGCTTGCCATTCGGGAGGAGTTTGGCGGTTCGGTCATCTGCCTCATGGAGGTGCCTCGCGAGAGCATTTCACTGTACGGGTGCCCGGCGGTGAAGCCGACCGATGAAACCGATGTCGTCATCGTGACGGACCTGGTCGAAAAGCCTGATGTTGCCGATGCCCCGAGCACGCTTGCGGTTATCGGCAGGTACCTTCTTGACCCCGCGGCGTTCGCTGTCCTAGAGCGAACCCAGCCGGGCCGCGGGGGAGAGATCCAACTCACCGATGCGCTCCGGGTCCTCTCGACTATGCCGGCCGATGAGGGCGGAGGTGTCCGTGGCGTCATCTTTTCCGGGCGGCGGTACGACACCGGGGATCGCCTTTCGTATCTTCAGGCGAGCATCATGCTCGCGTGTGAGCGGGAGGATCTCGGTCCAGGCCTTCGGGATTGGCTAAAGGAGTTCGTAGTAGGGCTGCAGTGATCCGGTCACCCACGATCTCTGAAGGTGACATCACGCTGCGTCTCATTCGTCAACGGGACGCTGGCGCGTGGCGCGAGGTCAGGCGGCGTAACCGGGAGTGGCTTCAACCGTGGGAGGCGAGCCTGCCCCCGGAGGCGTCGCTCATCACCGACGTGCCGGCGACGTTCGGGCAGATGGTGCGGAGCATGCGCAAGGACGCCCGTGCTGGCCGAGCGCTCCCGTGGGCGATCCTCGTTGACGGGCGGCTGGCTGGGCAGCTGACGGTCGGTGGCATCACGTACGGGTCGCTGCGCTCCGCCTACATCGGCTATTGGATTGATCAGGACCTCGCTGGTCGGGGCATCATGCCCGCAGCGGTGGCGATGGCGTGCGACTACTGCTTCGACAACGTGCGGCTTCACCGGATCGAAATCAACATCAGGCCTGAGAACGCGGCCTCGCTGCGGGTCGTCGACAAGATCGGCCTGCGCAAGGAGGGTGATCGTCCGAAATACCTTCATATTGATGGTGATTGGCGTGATCACGTGACCCATGTCGTGATGGCGGGGGAGTTCCCCGAGGGCGTATTGGCACGGTTGAGGGCACGTCAGTCGGCGACCCCCTGATCCCTGGGGAACCTGTTGCCGCGGACGCCGTGGCGCTGCTATCGCGACACGCCGAGGCGAGAAGTGTTCGCCTACGCGCTGTGCCTCACGGAAGCCTCTAACGTACGAGTGTGACAAGCCTCATCTACATCGCGATCATCGTGTTGTGGATTGCGGTGCTCATCCCGATGTGGTTGCGTCGACTTGACCGGATGAGCGAGGAGAAGTCCACGGTCCGTTTCAGTTCCGCGATGGAACTTCTCGGGTCAAAGGTCACGGCTGAAACCGCTGTGACCAGTGGGGTTGCGGCTCGCGACCCGAAGCCCCCCGTCACCCCAAGACTTGCTTCCGAGCGCGCGAAGCGCGCCGCAGAGGCGCGCGCGATCGCCAACGCGAGGCGAGCGTCGATCCGCCGGAGCATCGTGCTGGCAATCCTCATGACAACGCTGATCGTGACACTCATCTTGGCGGTGGTGAGGACCGTGGCACAGTGGGTACCGGTGGCGACGGCGGCCATGGTCATTGCCTTCGTCGTGGCGTCGGCACTCACCGCCTCGAGTCGCGCGGAGGCCCTCGCCGGGAGCCGAGGCGAGATTCGACCAGCAAAACGTGACCTGCGCGAGTTCCGGGAAGTCCGCGAGAGCATGGCGCAGGGGGAGCCAATCCGCAGTCCGGTGCCACGAGCCACGTCAACGCGGGCGGGCTCGCCTCGCGCCGCGACGGTGGCCCTTGAAGTGGAGCGGAAACCGATCATCGCACCCCCGGTGATGTCGCCGCGTGGTGTTGCGCGGCAGACCGTTGACTTTGCGCGTGATGACGGCCGCGCCGACACTGAGGCGATTCCGGTCCTCGATGAGGATTACTTTAGAAAGTTGCGGGCGTCAAGCGAGTAGCCCATTGTCGGTTGGGTGGTGGGCCTTGCTACCCTTACGGCTCAAGCAAGGGGCTGTGGCGCAGTTGGTAGCGCGTCTCGTTCGCAATGAGAAGGCCAGGGGTTCGAATCCCCTCAGCTCCACCACATTCGTCACGACCGCAAGACCAGCATGAGCCCTAGATCCAGGTGGGCATCCACATCCGCAGTTGCCACTGTTCGTACGGCATGACCTGCCCGGTCCAGACGGGGTAAAACCACCAGGCGGCGATGATGATGAAGATGAGCAGGGTGCCGGCGGCGAAGGCCCCGCGGGCCCGGCGCTTCTCGGGCGCGTTGCTCGGTCCAAGCATCGCTCCCATCGTCATGGCGAGGGCCATGACTAGGAAGGGCACGTAGACGACCGTGTAGAAGGTGAAGATCGTGCGGTTCAGGTAGAGCAGCCACGGCACCCAGCCGGCAGCGATCCCGAGGAGCACGGCGCCTGAGCGCCAATCGCGGTGGGTGGCCCAACGCCACGCCTGGTAGATCATTGCGACGAAGCCGGCCCACCAGATGATGGGGTTGCCGAGCGCGAGAACCTCGGCGGCGCAGTTGTCGGTCGGGCAGCCCTGGGTGCCGTCCTTGATCGAGTTCCAGTAGAAGGAGGTCGGACGTGTCTGGAACGGCCACGACAGCGGATTGCTCGCATACGAGTGTGGTGAGGCGAGGTTGACGTGGAAGCCCCACGCCTCTGCGTGGTAGTGCCAAAGTGAGCGAAGGGCATCGGGGACGATCGACGGCCCTTGGCCCGCGGCCCAGTCGCGGGCCCAGCCTCCGTCCGAGATGAACCAGCCGGTCCAACTCGCGAGGTACACCGTGGGCACGACCGCGAGAGCGAGCAGCGCGGTGCTTGGCACCTCGCGGATGATCGTCGCGCGCCACGGTCGCCGGACCCCGATCGCGCGCCTGGCACCGATGTCCCAGACGAGGATCATGATGATGAAGAAGGCGACGAACCACAGACCTGACCACTTGACCGAGCAGGCGAGGCCCAGCGCGACGAGTGCGGCCCAGCGGTAGGGCCTCAGCCCGAACCGCGGGCCATACGTGGTGGCAAGGGGTTCAAGCCCTTGCTCCCGAACGAGCCTCGCCAGCCGGGCTCGGGTGTGATCGCGGTCGAGGATGAGCAGGCCGAAGGCAGCGAGGACCCAGAACCCGAGCACCATGTCGAGCAGGCCGGTTCGACTCATGACGAGGTGGATGCCCTCGAGGGCGAGGAGCAGCCCAGCGAGGGTCCCGATGAGGTCGGAGCGAGTCATGCGGCGCATGATCCGTGCGGTCATAAGGATCGCGATTACCCCGAGGATTGCCACGGCGATGCGCCAGCCGAAGGGCGTCGCTCCGAAGACGTATTCGCCCGCTGCAATCGTCCACTTGCCCAGCGGCGGGTGGACCACGTACTCGGGCCCATCCTTGAAGATGTCGACCGTGCGCCAATTACCGTCCGATGCGAGGAGCTTTTCGGCCGCACCCTCGACCATGTCGCGCTCGACGCCGAAGCGGAGCAGGGAGAGGGCGTCCTTCACGTAGTAGGTCTCGTCGAAGGCGATGGCGTGGGGTTGGCCGAGGTTCCAGATGCGCAGGACGGCCCCGATCGCCATGACAGCGAGGGGCCCGATCCAGCCCCTGATGCCGTGCGATGGCATGGGCGGGGAAAGTCGGTTGGGGAGGCCCGCGAGGTCGCGCGCAGGCGTGGATTGCGGCGCTATCACGGTCGCGGCGGTCACGTTGTAATCGTAGGCGCTGACCGTTGCGGGTGAGGACCTGCAACGATGCAGGGGTGGAGCGAGGACCGGGCGAGGAGTTACAGACGCCGGACGTGGCCGGGAAGGTCGTCCTTGCGGCGACACCCCTCGGCAACGTCGGCGATGCATCCCCCCGCCTAGTCGAGCTCCTTCGTACAGCAGACATCGTGGCGGCCGAGGACACCAGACGCCTGCGGCGGCTGGCCGCTTCGCTCGAAATCCAGATCACCGGTCGGGTCGTCTCGTACTTCGAGGGCAATGAGCGAGACCGAGCGCGGGAGCTTATCGACGAGGCATTGGGTGGGGCGTGCATCGCCGTTGTCACGGATGCGGGCATGCCATCGGTGAGCGACCCCGGCTACCGGATCGTCGCCGAGGCCGCGGCGAGGGGCGTGTCAGTAACGGCGCTGCCGGGCCCGAGCGCAGTGCTTACGGCACTTGCGCTCTCTGGGCTCGCCGTCGATCGATTCTGCTTCGAGGGGTTCCTTCCGAGGAAGGCCGGCGAGCGATCCTCGCGCATCGCATCGCTCGCAGCCGAGCCGCGCACGATGGTCTTCTTCGAGGCCCCGCATCGTCTCCACGCGATGCTTGAGGCACTGGCTACCGGGCTGGGCGACATCAGACTCGCTGCCGTCTGCCGGGAGCTCACGAAAACCTATGAAGAGATAAAGCGCGGCACTCTCGGCGAGTTGACGCTCTGGGCCGAATCGGAGATCAGGGGAGAGATCACGGTTGTTGTTGCAGGGGCGAGCCCAGACGAGCAACGGCAGGTGTCGGGCCTCGTCGATGCGCCGGCGTGGGTCGCGGCCGTCCGGGATCGCGAGTCGGAGGGGATGGACCGACGCTCCGCGATCGCCGAGGTCGCGAAACTCGCGGGCGTACAGCGCCGGTTGGTCTACGACTCGGTCGTCCAAGCGAAGGCGCCCCGACCGTAGAATCGGTCCATGGGTGAAGCGGCTTCGAAGAAGTTCTATCTGACGACGCCGATCTACTACGTCAACGATGCGCCGCACATCGGCCATGCTTACACGACCACCGCGGGCGATGTTCTCACGCGCTGGCACCGCCAGCGGGGCGAGGAGGTCTGGTTCCTCACCGGCGTCGACGAGCACGGCACGAAGGTCGAGCGGGCAGCCGAGCAGGGCGGAGTGACCCCGCAGGAGTGGGTCGACCGACTCGTCGCGGATGAGTGGCTGCCGGTCCTCGAGACCGTCGATGCGCGGAATGACGACTTCATCCGCACGACTGACCCGCGCCATGCGATCGCCGTGCGGCGGTTCTGGGAGGTCGTCCGCGATCACGGTTACGTCTATGCCGCGCCCTACGTCGGCCCCTACTGCGTGGGGTGCGAGGAGTTCAAGCTCGCCGGGGATCTCACCCCTGGCACTGGCGAGTTCGAGGGCCAGCAACTGTGCCCCGTCCACGGCCGTCCTGTCGAGCAGGTCGAGGAGGACAACTGGTTCTTCAAGCTGTCGGCCTTCGCCGAACAACTGATCGCGTACTACGAGGCGAACCCCGATCGCATCGAGCCGGTGAGCGCCTATAACGAGGTGATGTCCTTCCTACGACAGGGCCTCGTCGACATCTCGATGTCGCGTTCCAGCGTGGGCTGGGGAATCCCGCTCCCTTGGGATGAGAAGCAGGTTGTGTATGTCTGGTTCGATGCCCTCCTCAACTACGCGACAGCGGTTGGGTACGGCGCTGATCCAGAGTCGGCGGCCGGACGTCAGTTCGCGCGCACCTGGCCGGCCGATGTGCACCTCGTGGGCAAGGACATCCTGCGCTTCCACGCCGTTTACTGGCCGGCGATGCTCATGGCCGCTGAGCTGGAACTGCCGCGCAAGGTGTTCGCCCACGGCTGGCTCCTCGTCGGCGGTGAGAAGATGTCAAAGACCAAGCTCACCGGCATCGCGCCGAGCGAGATTATTGACCACTTCGGCTCCGATGCCTTCCGGTACTACTTCCTGCGGGCCATTGCCTTCGGCCAGGATGGCTCCTTCTCCTGGG
The DNA here is from genome assembly GCA_945877545.1 of Bifidobacterium breve. Classification (GTDB taxonomy): domain Bacteria; phylum Actinomycetota; class Actinomycetes; order S36-B12; family S36-B12; genus WLND01. The sequence goes on from CAMCSO010000058.1 coordinate 12,711, forward strand.
AGGACATGTCGGCCCGCTACACCGCCGAACTCGCCAACGGTCT
>CAMCSO010000059.1 GCA_945877545.1 Bifidobacterium breve
CCTCAAACTGGACCGGGGTCGTCGCCGGACCCCCCGTCCCCGGCACCGGGCTTCCGGCCGCTGTAGTTCCGGTGGGGACCACCCCGCTTCCGGCTGAGTACGACGTCGATCCGACGTACCAGGGACAGGCGCAGTGCGACCCGACCGTCAAGCCCGGGGCTCAAAAACTCGTTGACCTCATCAAGGCGACCTACGGCGCCGAGCAAACCGTGTGGGTCCCGCGAGGCTGTGAGGTCGGCGGCCAAAGCGAGCACAAGGAGGGCCGAGCCCTCGACTGGATGACGGATGTGCGCAAGGCGCAGGAGCGAGCGAACGCGGAGGCCTTCCTCACCTGGCTTCTCGGCCCTGACACTGCGGGTCGGCCCTACGGCAATGCGATCCGCCTCGGGGTCATGTACATCGGCTGGAACGACCGCATCTGGCGCGGCTACGAGATTGACCGCGGCTGGACAGAACTCAAGGGTTGCTTCTCGAAGCCGGAGAAGTCATCCGACACCACCTGCCATCGAAATCACATCCACATATCGCTCACCTGGGATGGCGCGACCGGCAGCAACTCCTTCTGGGACGGTTCTGCGGCGACCGCGCCGTACTGCCCGCGCAAGAGCACCGGCGCCACGACCGTTGATGAGACGATCAAGGGCGACATGATCGCGGTCGAACCGGTGCGCGTGCTCAGCACTGCTGAGGGTGTCGGAATCGAGCAACGCTGCAGGCTGCAGCAGGACCGGTGGTCGGGCGATAGCCACCGGATCTTCGCGCGAGTGATCGGCCAGGGAGCCGTTCCTGCCACCGGGGTTTCCGGGGTCAGAATCAGACTGACCGCAGTCCAGTCCAATGCGCCATCGACCGTACGGGTGTGGTCGCCCGGTCAGACGAAGAGCCAGCCCGCGGTGAGGGTCGCCATGAGCACCGACGCAGCGGCAGAGGTTGTCGTGCCGGTTGCGTCGGATGGAACGATTGCGCTGGCGACCTCGGCGGGGGCAACGGATCTCGCGATCGACGTCCTTGGCTACTACGTCAGCGGGGCCAATGGACCGGCTGTGCAACCAGCACCGCAGCCAGGCGCTACTCCCGCGCCGCCACTGGCACCCGAGCCCACCGACTTCTTCCCGCTGGGGTCTGTCGTCGGCTACGAGTCGGCCACTGATGGCCCTCTGAAGCCGGGGGAGCAGCGCAACGTCACGTTGGCGGGCGTACCGGCGCAAGCGCGATCGGCCCTCATCTTCGTGACGAGCAAGGATGCGACCCGAAAGGGATCCGTCCGGATCGGACGGATCGATGATAAAAAGGCGGCCGCCCGCTTCGCCTTCCCAAAGTCCAAGATGCACAAGGAGATCATGCTGGTGCCCGTTTCAGGCGGCCAGGTGCGGTTGACCGCGTCAAAGCGCCCGGCGGTGAGCCTGCGCGTCGAAGTACTCGGCTACGGCACCGCTGAAACGATGAGAACTGCCACCGGCATCACGCCCCGCCCGATGTTCTCGTCCACCTTCGCCGCGGGCGAGACGAAGAAATTTAGTGCCGCCGGCCAGTTCGGCCTGCCCAAGAAGAAGCGGCTGAAAGCGGTGCTGCTGCGGGTGCAGACCCGCAAGAGCGCACAAAGCGGCACCGTCTCGGTGTTCGCCTCCGATGGGGTCTCGCCTGGCACTCGCTCGGCCCCCGTGGTCGCGAATACCCGGTACGCCGCGGTCGTGCTCGCGCCCGTCGGCGCTGACGGGCGAATCGCGGTGACATCGTCGGTGTCGGCGAAGGTGAGTGTCTTCGTCGTGGGCTATGTGACGTAGCCGAACGCTGTATTCGTGGGCACCATCACTGGCGGTCATCGTTGAGACGGCCAAGCCGGCGTGCAGCTTTTACATACACCCGAAGCGCCCTTCGCTCGCCGACTGCGATGGCTTCGACGCTGATCGCTTCAATGCGGTTCGGTAGGAGGCGATAGACGAATCGATACCGAGGCGACGCTGAGTCCTGAACATCGAAGTAGATCTTGTAGCAGTCCGAGAGGTCACCGATCGAGGCAAGGTGAGCCAATGGAATCCCGGCGATCAACCCCTTGCTCACGTCTGTCCAAATGGTGAGCACCCGCCGTTGTAGATTGGAGTCCGCGAGTTCAAACAAGTCTTCCCTGAACTCAGGCAGATACGTCCTGGTGAGAGGGCGGTCCATCGGCTACTCGAAGTCAGATCGTGCGAAACCGAGCTCGTCGACGAGTTCCTCGAAGGTACCGATGGAAGATGAGCCGGCTAGTCGCTCGCGGACAAGAACTGCCAGCTGGATTTCGGCGATCACCGGCAGCAGCTCCTCAAAGAGCGAGAAGGAGAGCATGGCTCCCTCGGGCTTGCGGTGGTTACCGAACACAACCGGAGCCGCTCCGACGCCCTCCTCACGGAAGCGCGCAACAGTCTCCCCGAAGCGTTTGCGTGCCTCCCCGTTGGGAATGACCTCCAAGAATTCAGTCGCCATAAGGTTCACGATAGCCCTTTCCTGACAAGAATGAGTACCAATACGTGTACAAGTAGCGCGCTCCATCGGGTGCCGAGGCGGATCGGACTCACCTCATGTACCGCAGAAGCGAGGCTACGGCGCAGGGCTGACATTCACTGGGGGCACATCGGCGAATCCACGTTGTGGGTGCCTCCTCCTACGATGAGCGCGTGACCGTCGCCTCCGATCGTGAGATCCGACTCGTAGAGGATCTCAACGAGTCCCAGCGTGCCGCCGTCGAGCACCGGGGTGGGCCCCTCCTCATCGTCGCGGGTGCTGGGTCTGGCAAGACACGGGTCCTCACCCGCCGGATCGCTCACCTCCTTGCGAGCGGTGCCGCGCAGCCGGGTGAGATTCTTGCCATCACCTTCACGAACAAGGCCGCGGGCGAGATGAAGGAGCGGGTGGCCGAGCTCATTGGCGCACGAGCCCGGGTCATGTGGGTCTCGACCTTCCACAGCGCCTGCGTTCGCATCCTGCGAAGCGAGTCATCGCGCCTCGGGGTCACGAGCGGCTTCACTATCTACGATCAGGCCGACTCCCTGCGACTCATGGGCATGGTGCTTCGTGATCTCGACCTCGACCCGAAGCGCTACACACCTCGATCCTTCCTCGCGCAGGTCTCGAACCTCAAGAACGAACTCATCGACTACGAGACCTCCGCGGCGCAGGCTGTGAACCACATGGAGCAGACCCTCGCCGAGGCGTACGGCCAGTACCAGGCGCGCCTTCAACGGGCGAATGCCTTCGACTTCGACGACCTCATTTTCAGTGCGGTTGCCGTCCTGCAGCTCTACCCTGATGTTGCCGAGCACTACCGCCGCCGGTTTCGTCACATCCTCGTCGATGAGTACCAGGACACGAACCACGCTCAGTACACGCTCATCAAGGAGCTCGTCGGCCCTGGCACGCCGCAGTTGCCGGCGGGCCAGCTCTGCGTGGTCGGCGATGCAGACCAGTCGATCTACGCCTTCCGCGGCGCGACCATCCGCAACATCGAGGAGTTCGAGCGCGACTACCCGAATGCCCGGACCATCACACTTGAGCAGAACTACCGCTCAACCCAGACGATCCTCACGGCTGCAAACGCGGTGATCGCCCGCAACTCGAGCAGGCGTGCGAAGAACCTCTGGACCGACTCTGGTGAGGGCGCGCCGATCGTCGCGTATGTCGCCGATGATGAGCGTGATGAGGCGTCCTTTATCTCGAATGAGATCGATCGGCTGGCCGACGTGGAGGGGGTCAGGCACGGTGATGTCGCCGTCTTCTATCGCACGAATGCGCAGTCTCGGTCAGTCGAAGAGGTGTTCATTCGGGTCGGCATGCCCTATCGCGTAGTCGGTGGTACCAAGTTTTACGAGCGTCGTGAGGTCCGAGATGCACTCGCCTACCTGCGGGCCCTCGCGAACCCGACCGATGAGGTGTCCCTGCGCCGGGTGCTGAACGTACCGAAGCGCGGCATTGGCGAGCGAGCCGAGGCCCTGGTCGATGCGTTCGGCCAGCGCGAGCGCATCAGCTTCGCCGAGGCCCTCGAGCGAGCGGCGGAGGCACCGGGCATCGCGACAAGGTCCCTGACGAGCATCACCGGGTTTGTCCAGCTCATGACCGGTCTGCGCACCCTCGTCGAGTCTGGCGCTGATGCCGCCGTTGTGCTCCAGGCGATCCTCGAACAGAGCGGCTACCTCGCTGAATTGCAGGCCTCGGCCGACCCGCAGGACGAGACCCGGGTTGAGAACCTCGCCGAACTTGAGACGGTGGCGCAGGAGTTCTCGAATGAGAATCCGGAGGGGACGCTTGTTGATTTCCTCGAACGCGTCTCGCTCGTGGCCGACTCGGACGACATCCCGGACGCCGATGCGTCCGGAGGTGTCGTGACCCTCATGACCCTTCACACGGCCAAGGGACTCGAGTTCCCGGTCGTGTTCCTCACGGGAATGGAGGACGGTGTCTTCCCCCACATGCGCTCCCTTGGCGATCCAAAGGAGCTTGAGGAGGAGCGGCGCTTGGCCTATGTCGGGATCACCCGGGCCCGGGAGCGCCTTTACCTCAGCCGCTCGATGATGCGCTCAGCTTGGGGCTCTCCGGCGTTCAACCCGCCATCCCGTTTCCTGGACGAGATCCCTGCGGACATCCTCGACTGGCGCAGGGAGGAGCCGAGCAACATGCCGATTTCAGCCGGGGGATTCGGATCATCGCCGTCGAGTAGCAGTGCTGCCCTGCGCCTTGGTGATCGCGTCGTCGGTGGCGGTCCGGTCGTATCGCTCGCTGCAGGTGATCGCGTGACCCACGAGAAGTTCGGCCTTGGCACCGTCGTCTCGACTGCCGGGGTTGGTGAAAAGGCCGATGCCACCGTCGACTTCGGTGCGGCAGGTGTGAAGCGGCTGCTCCTGAGGTACGCGCCCGTCGAGAAACTATGAGCCGAGTGCTCGTCGCCCCTGACAAGTTCAAGGCGACGCTGTCTGCGGCTGAAGTCGTAACGACGATTGCTCGTGAGTTGCAGGCTGCCGGGCACCTGGTCGACGGGCTCCCATTGGCCGATGGAGGCGATGGCACGATCGATGTCGTCCTCGAGCATGGCTTCGCGGGTCGCGAGACGCCGACGGTTGATGGACGTGGCCGCCCGCGGACCGGGGTGATCGCTTGGCGTGGTGATGAGGCGATCGTCGAAATGGCGCAAGTGTGCGGGCTGGCAACCGTCATCGATCTTGCACCGGACCCGTGGCGGGCCTCGTCCCTCGGTCTGGGCCTCGCGGCTCGTGCGGCGCTCGCTGCTGGTGCGTCATCTGTGACGTTGGCACTGGGCGGCAGCGCATCGATCGACGGTGGCGTTGGCCTGCTCGAGGGTCTTGGCTTCACTGTCCTGGACAGGAGGGGCCTGCAGGTCACCCCCGACCTTGCCGGGTTGGTACAGGCGCACTCGATCGAATCACGTGAGGTCGGCGGAGTCTGGAGGGTCCTCGTCGATGTGAGCAACCCACTTATTGGCGTGCAGGGGGCTGTGCGGGTCTTCGGTCCCCAAAAGGGACTGCCGCCGCGCGACCTCCCCCGGGTGAGCGCGGCTATGTGCCGGTGGGCGAGTCTCCTCGAACGAGTATTCGCCATCGAGATCGCGAGCACCAGCGGTGGTGGGGCGGCCGGTGGGGTCGCCGCCGCTGCCCGAGCCGCTCTCGGCGCGAGCATCGAAAGCGGAGCTCGATACGTCGCCGATCTCACTCGACTTCGCGAACGGGTGCGTGCCGCCGAGGTGGTCGTGACGGGCGAGGGTGCCTTCGACCACCAGAGCTTCGGGGGGAAGGCCCCCGGGCTCGTCATCGAGATCGCCCGCGAGATCGGTCGTCCCGTCTACGTCGTGGCCGGAGTGTCTGGGCTTTGCGAGGGGGAATGGCAGTCACGCGGTGTCGCCGGGGTCATCACTTGCAGCGACCTTGCCGGTTCCTCGGAGGTGGCCCGTCGTGAGCCGGTCCGTTGGCTTGCCGCTGCCGCCGCGCAGCTGGCAGAGCGACTGACCCCTTCGTCATGAAGGGCACCGCTACCACCTATGCTGCAGTTTTGGCTACCGTCAACCGAAGATGAATAATTCGAACCATTCGTGCGACAGGTCCACAATGTGCCGCAGGTCCACAACTGCTGAAGGGGCAGCATCGTGACAGCACCAATCCGCGTCGTTATGGCCAAACCGGGCCTCGATGGCCATGATCGTGGCGCCAAAGTCGTCGCCCGCGCGATGCGCGACGCCGGGATCGAGGTCATCTACACGGGCCTGCACCAGACGCCGGCTCAGATCGTCGATGCGGCCATCCAAGAGGACGCCGACATCATCGGTTTGTCCGTGCTCTCCGGAGCCCACCTGACGTTGTTCGCCGAGGTGATGGACCTCCTGAAGGCCGCGGGTGCCGACGACATCGTGGTGTTCGGGGGCGGAATCATCCCCGACGATGACATTTCGACCCTAGAGAGGATGGGTGTGGCGAGGATTTTCACGCCCGGCACCCCGACTCAGGCGATTGTCGACTGGGTCGAAGATCACGTCAAGAAGGACTAAGGACACCCCCGTAGGAAACTAGGCTCAACCCGCAGTCATTCGGGAGGCCTTTCGATAAGGAGTCGATCAAGCGTGGACTTGTACGAGTACCAAGCCAAGCAGCTCTTCGGCAAGCATCAGGTTCCGGTCACCCCGGGTGAGGTCTGCACGACCAGCGCGGCAGCGCGCGAGGCAGCCCTCAAGATTGGCGCTGCCGTCGTCGTGAAGGCTCAGGTGAAGGTCGGCGGACGAGGCAAGGCCGGCGGTGTGAAACTCGCAGACACTCCCGATGACGCGCAGGCGAAGGCCGACGCCATCCTCGGCATGGACATCAAGGGGCATACCGTGCACCGGGTGCTTGTCACCGAGGCCAGCGACATTGCCGAGGAGTACTACGTCTCCTTTCTCCTCGATCGCACGAACCGCGCATTCCTCGCCATGGCGAGCGTTGCGGGCGGAGTCGATATCGAAGAGGTCGCCGCAACCCGGCCCGACGACCTAGCGAAGGTCCCCGTCGATGCCCTCAAGGGCGTTGACGAGGCGAAGGCCCGTGAGATCGTGGCGGCAGCCCGGTTCCCCGAGGCCATCGTCGATCAGGTGGTCGCGATCCTCGTCAAGCTATGGGTCGTGATGGTCGAGGAAGATGCCACCCTCGTCGAGGTCAATCCGCTCGTCCTCACGCCGGACGGTCTCGTGCTCGCGCTCGATGGCAAGGTCACCCTCGACGACAATGCGGGGTACCGGCACTCCTCACACGCTGACTTCGTCGACCGCGAGGGCACCGACCCGATTGAACTGCGGGCTAAGGAGTTCGATCTCAACTACGTCAAGCTGCAGGGTGAGGTTGGGATCATCGGCAATGGGGCGGGCCTCGTCATGAGCACCCTCGACGTCGTTGCCTACGCGGGCGAGGACTTTGGCGGCATCAAGCCGGCGAACTTCCTCGACATCGGCGGAGGCGCGAGCGCGTCAGTCATGGCGAATGGGCTCGACATCGTCCTGAACGATCCTGAGGTCGAGGCGGTGTTCGTGAACGTCTTCGGCGGGATCACTTCATGTGATGCGGTCGCAAACGGGATCCTGCAGGCTCTCGAGATGCTCTCCGCGAATGGCGCGGAGCTCACCAAGCCGATCGTTGCCCGGATCGACGGCAACAACGCGATCGAGGGTCGCCGGATCCTCACGGATGCAGGCCATCCGCTCATCGAAATCGTCGACACCATGGATGATGCCGCGCGGCGGGTGGCCGAATTGGCCGCTGCTCGCAAGGCCGGAAAGTAAGGGCGCGCGCAATGGCTATCTGGCTCGACAAGAATTCCCGCATCCTCGTTCAGGGCATGACCGGTGGCGAGGGCACGAAGCACACGCGGCGCATGGTTGCCTCCGGTGCGCAGGTCGTTGCCGGAGTTACCCCAGGCAAGGCAGGCCAAGATGTCGATGGCATCCCGATCTACGACTCGGTTCAGGATGCCATGGCGGCTACCGGCGCCAATGTCACGGTTGTTTTCGTGCCACCTCGTTTTGCGAAGGCAGCCGTGATCGAGGCCATCGACGCCCGCATCGAACTCGCGGTCGTCATCACCGAGGGCATTCCGATCCACGACACCGCCCAGTTCTTCCAGTACTCGCAAAATTCCGGTGCGACCCGGCTTATCGGCCCGAACTGCCCGGGGATCATCTCCCCAGGGCAGTCGAACGCCGGCATCATCCCCTCCGACATCACGCCTCCCGGGCGCATAGGTCTGGTCTCCAAGTCAGGCACCTTGACGTACCAGATGATGTATGAACTGCGCGACTTTGGCTTCTCGACTGCAGTCGGAATTGGTGGCGACCCCATCATCGGCACGACCCACATCGACTGCCTCGCAGCGTTCGAGGCCGATCCTGACACCGATGCAATTGTCATGATCGGCGAGATCGGCGGCGATGCCGAGGAGCGTGCGGCGGCCTTCATTAAGGACCACATCACGAAGCCGGTCGTCGGTTATGTCGCTGGCTTCACGGCCCCCGAGGGCAAGACCATGGGTCATGCGGGCGCCATCGTCTCCGGCGGGTCCGGCACTGCGGCCGGAAAGCAGGAGGCCCTTGAGGCGGTTGGGGTCAAGGTCGGCAAGACGCCTTCGGCAACGGCTCGCCTCATGCGGGAGATTATGACGAAGGCGTAGGCCAGTGGTGCGGCGATGATGCCCGAGGTTTGGACGCCAGCGCTCATGGTGAGCGTCGCGATCGGGGTGTTCCTTATGGGGTTCTCCAAGACCGCGATGCCGGTGGCCGGTGTTCTTTCCGGTCCGGTTCTTGCCGCTGCGCTCACCCCGACGGGTGCGGCCGGTTTCGCGGTGCCACTCCTCATCCTTGGCGACGTGTTTGGCCTGGCGCTTTACCGGCAGCATGCCGACTGGGGTCTCATCCGCCGACTCGTCCCCGGTGTGCTCGTTGGGTTCGCGTTCACCGCACTGCTGTTCCGCTTCGTCGAGACCGGCCTGTTGAGTCGGATTCTTGGGGTGCTCATCATCATCTCGGTCGGCCTCGAAGTGCGACGCTTGCGTTCCGATGGAAGGACCGGGGAGAAGCAGGCGGAAATGACGAATCGGGCTGCCATTGCGTTCTACGGAACACTTGCTGGTATGACCTCGATGGCAGCGAATGCCGGAGGGACGGCGATGAGTGTCTACCTCGTCAAGATGCGGGTGTCGATGCTGGCATTCATGGGGACGTCCGTCTGGTTCTTCTTTATTCTCAACGTCATCAAGGTGCCACTGGTCCTCGGCCTCGGACTCATCCATCCCGAAAGTCTGATTGCCGATCTTTGGTTCATCCCCGTCTTGGTGCTCGGCGCGGGTATCGGTGCCCTGGCATTTCGGGGCATGAAACCGCTGTGGTTTACGCGGATCGCGCTCGGCCTCTCCGCCGCGGCGGCTATTTGGTTGATCGTGAAGGGTTGATGCTCTTCAGCGCGCCGGGACGCATCAACGGCGAATTCTTGAGAGTCTGAGCACGTGGCAGCCCCGACTTCAGCCGATAGGCGAGCAGTGCCTCCGGCGAGCAAGGCGCCGGCTGCGTCAACGAAGCCGAGTAAGCCAGCGCCGAAGCAGGTTGGGACTCCGCGCAGGATCTGGTGGGTGGCGCTTGTTGCTGCAATGTGGGCCGCTGGAATCGGCGTCGCAATCATCGCGATCCCCATCTTCGCGGTTTGGCTTACCGCGACCGGTGGCGAGAGTTCCTGGCTGGTGGCACTTCGGGATTCCGGTCTGGCCTGGGTGATCGCCCACGGCGTCTCAGCTCGCGCTGACTCGGCAACGTACTCGCTGCTGCCGCTCGGGCTGCTCCTAATCTGGCTGGCACTGCTCGGACACGCCGGCAGATGGGCTGCTCGGGCTACCGCGGTCACCACGCTCCGTGATGCCGGCGCCCTAGCAGCAGCCGGAGCCGTGTTCTATGCACTCATCCTGTCTGGCGTGAGTTCGTTATCCAACACCCCTGACTTTCGGACGAGCCCGACCCGAGCCTTTGGCGTTGGGCTGTTTGTGGCCGCGACCGGCCTGGCATGGGGAGTGCTGCGAGGTTCAGGACTCATGGCTGAACTGCGGGCGCGCATGTCGCCGCATGCACGAACGATGGTTGCGGCAGCGATTGCCGGTGCCGTCGCCCTTGTCGGATTTGGGGCGATTGCCGCCGCGGTGTCCCTCGGGCTTAATTTCTCGCAAGCACTTGCCGCCCAGCGACTCCTCGACCCCGGGCCGGTAGGCGGCCTAGCGCTGCTTCTACTCGGCGTTGGGTACGTCCCCGTAATCATTATGTGGGCCACGTCCTATCTCGTCGGTGCAGGCGTCGTCCTTGGAGCTGGGGTGGTGATCTCGCCCTTCGCTGCGCCAGTCGAGTCGATACTCCTTCCGCCGTTCCCCCTGTTCGCTGCGCTCCCAAACGACCTCGGATCCCTCGGGGTGGCCCTGCCCCTTGCGGGCGTCGTGGCTGGAGCCATCATGGGTGGCGTGATCGGACGTCGTACGGAGCGGTCAGCTGTCGCGCGACTCAGCCTCGTCGTGGGCGCCGTCGTGATGGCGAGCATCTCGCTCGCAATCCTGGCACGCCTCGCCGTTGGCTCACTTGGCGATGACAGACTCGTGAGCATTGGGCCGCCTTCGGAGACCGTTGCCCTTCTCAGCGGTGGATTGCTGCTCCTCGGGGCGATCCCGGTCGCACTCCTCATGCGCTCATCAATTGTGGCTCCCGATGACTGGGATATGACCGCCTACGATGCGCGTGGTCACCGATTCGAACCAGTGAAGGACCGCTATGTCTGACGAGTTCACATCCCTGCCAGGTCCGGCAGCGCCGCGGCCTCAGGTGTCACTGGCGATTTCCTGGGCATTTGATACCTTCAAGAGGAATCCGCTGCCGTTCATCGCGCTGGCGGCAGTGGTGGTCGTGATTCAGGTTGTTCAGGAGTTCGGCGCCCGGCCTCTCACGGCAATCGTTGAGGACTGCACGGACCCTCAGACGCCGGGCCAGATCAATGCTTGCGCGGCAGCGGTCGGTCTCGCGGCGATCGCCGGCCTCGCGGTGACGGTTGTCTTCATCGCCCTGTCGTTCCTTGCGACGATCGGTGTCTATCGTGCCGCCTTGGACGTGAGTCGCGGAATCACGCCCGAGTTCACCGCTTTGTTGAAGACTGAAAACCTCGGCCGCTATATCGTCTTCTCCCTCGCCTACCTCGGACTCGTCATCCTCGGCTTCGTCCTGTGCGTGATTCCGGGCATTCTTGTCGCGTTCCTGCTCCAACTTGGGCCGTTTTTCATCCTTGACAAGGGCTACCGCCCAGTGGAGGCGATGAAGGCGAGCTACGCGGTCATCAGCCGGAATGTGGGCCCGGCAATCATCATGGTCCTCTTCAGCATCCTTGTCACGCTTCTCGGCAGCGTCTTCTACGGGATCCTCACCCTTGTCACCCTGCCGTTCGCGTCGCTCTTCATCGTGCACATGTATCGGCAGTTCAACGGCGAAGTGGTCGCGTAGCGCCAAGGATCGGCTGCCGGGCGCAGCGGTAGGCTCGTGCAGCGTGGAGCCCCGAATCGTCGTGCTTGCCTCGGGTTCCGGCACTTTGCTGCAAGCCCTCCTCGACTCGCCGATGGGCGGCAGGGTCGTCGCGGTAGGCAGCGATAGGAGTGATGCTGAGGCCCTTGGTAGGGCGCTGAGGGCCGGGCTGCCGGCCTTTGAGGTCGAGCAGGGCGCGTTCGCGACGCGAGGTGAATGGGACACTGCAATTCTTGAAGCCTGTCAGGCCTATCGGCCCGACTGGGTGGTGAGCGCCGGTTTCATGCGGATCCTTGCCCCGGTGTTCGTCTCCGCGTTCCCGGGCCGGATCATTAACACCCACCCAGCCCTGCTCCCCGCATTCCCTGGCGCGCACGGAGTCCGTGATGCGCTACGGCATGGGGTCAAGGTGACCGGCTGCACCGTCCATATCGTTGATGAAGGCGTTGATACCGGGCCGATCCTCGCCCAGCGCGCGGTGCCGGTACTCACCGGTGACACCGAGGCCAGCCTTCACGAGCGGATCAAGGTCGTCGAACGCGAGCTGCTCGTCGAGACGCTCACCCAACTGATCGGAGCCACATCATGAGCACTGAGGGTAGGCGCCAGATTCGCAGGGCGCTCGTGTCGGTGTACGACAAGGCCGGGTTAGCTGATCTCGCGCGCGGCTTGACCGCCGCCGGGATCGAGATCGTCTCGACGGGATCGACGGCGATGACGATAGCGGCCGCGGGATGCCCGGTGATCGCGGTGAACGATGTCACCGGCTTTCCTGAGAGCCTCGATGGGCGGGTCAAGACCCTTCATCCGCATATTCACGGGGGCCTCCTCGCCGACATGCGCAAGCCCGAGCATGAGCGGGAGCTGGCTGAACTTGGCATTGCTCCGTTTGAACTCGTGATCGTCAATCTCTATCCGTTCAACGAGACGGTGGCATCCGGGGCGGGTATCGACGAATGCGTCGAGCAGATCGACATTGGGGGGCCGGCCATGGTGCGGGCGTCGGCGAAGAACTACGCGAACGTTGCCATCGTGACGTCCCCACGAAGCTACGCCGCGGTCCTTGAGGCGGTGCGCGGCGAGGGGTTCAGCCTTGAGCAGCGGGCGAGTTTGGCTGCGGAGGCCTTCGCGCATACGGCCTCGTATGACATCGCCGTGGCGTCCTGGCTCGGCTCAGT
>CAMCSO010000060.1 GCA_945877545.1 Bifidobacterium breve
CGCGGTCGCGGTGCACTCGTAGGGATGAGGCAATGAGGAGGCCGAGAATAGCGGCGTCGGCGAGGACTGCGAGCACCAAGAAACCGATGATGGGGTCGGGTCCCACCACTCCGGAAAGGGCGAACAGTACGCCAGCTCCCGGCGGGTACTGCCAGTAGGCGTCGCCTACCGGGAACTGGCGCTCATTGAGCAGAATCGTCCACGTTGAGTAGAGGTACACATCCGGGAGGAAGTATTCGGCAAGGCCGAAGGTCGCCCCGACGAGCACTGCTCGGCTCGCAGCCCACGCAAGAAGCAGGAGCGCGATCGAACGTTGTGTCGTGTGGTCGCGCAGCTTGCTCACAAGCACGACACTAGCGACCCCGCCCTATGTGTACAGCGCGTCAATCTCGGCCTGGCACTCCGACATGACGACGCCGCGCTTGAGCTTGAGAGAAGGCGTCATCTGGCCGCCCTCCTCAGTCCAGTCGGTCTTCATGATGGCGAACTTCTTGATGGCCTCCGCGTGCGAGACGGCCTTGTTGCCCTCATCGATGGCCGACTGAATTGTGGCCATCAGATCCGGATCAGTGGCCAAGTCGGCAATCGTGGCATTCGAGGGCTTCCCCGCCTGCTTCAGCCAAGCCGGGAAGGCATCGGCGTCGATGGTGATGAGGGCGCCGATGAACGGCCGGGCGTCACCGACCACGAGGCACTGCGAGACGAGCCAGTTTGCCCGAATGCGATCCTCGAGCACGGCCGGGGCGACGTTCTTGCCCGCGGCAGTGACGATGAGCTCCTTTTTGCGGCCGGTGATCCGGACGAATCCGCGGTCATCGATCTCGCCGATGTCTCCTGAGTGGAACCAGCCGTCTGGCTCGATGGCCTCGGCAGTAGCGGTCGCGTTGTTCCAGTAGCCAGAGAAGAGCTGAGCACCGCCGAGGAGGAGTTCGCCATCGGGGGCTACCTTCACGCGCGCACCTGGAATGGGCTGACCCACCGTGCCTATCCTGATGGCTGAGGGGCGATTGACAGTCGTCGCGGCGCTCGTCTCGGTGAGGCCGTAGCCCTCAAGGATGGTGAGGCCGGAGCCGCGGAAGAAGTGGCCGAGACGAGCACCGAGCGGTGCGCCGCCGGATACCGCCCAGCGAACCTGTCCGCCGAGGGCCGCGCGCAGCTTGCCGTAGACGAGGCGATCGAAGACCGCGTGCTTCAGTTTAAGGACGAGGCCTGGTCCACCGTCCTCGAGTGCGGTGCTGTACTCAATGGCGACGTTCGCGGCTGTATCGAAGATATGTCCCTTGCCGGCCGCGACCGCCTTCTGCTGCGACGAGTTGTAGATCTTCTCGAAGACGCGGGGGACGGCGAGGACGAAGGTGGGCTGGAAGGTGGCGAGCATCGGGAGCAAGTCCTTGATGTCGGCAGCGTGCCCAAGGCGGGCGCGAGCGCGTACGCAGCCGAGTTGGACCATTCGGCCAAAGACGTGGGCCACCGGCAGGAAGAGAAGTGTCGACGAACCCGGAGCGAGGAAGACATCACCGAGACCTTCTACGACGTTGTCGACCTCGAACATGAATGCCCGTTGGGTGAGGACGCAGCCCTTGGGTCGGCCCGTTGTACCGGATGTGTAGATGATCGTTGCAAGGGAGTCAGGAGTAACCGTCGCTCGGCGATCTTCAATTGCAGCATCTGTGACGTCGACGCCATCGGCCTTGATGGCGTCGATGACCGAGTCGTCAAAGACCCAGACGCGCGTGCACTCCGGAACGTTGACGGATACCTCGTCGAACACCTGCTTGTTCTTGTGGCTCTCGAGGAACACGGCAACCGCGTTCGAATCAGTGAGGATCCACTCGACCTGCTCCGCCGAAGAAGTTTCGTACACCGGGACGCTTACAGCACCGGCATACCAGATCGCGTAATCGACGAGGGTCCACTCGTACCGGTTACGGGACATGATCGCGATCCGCTCGCCAGGCTGAACCCCGTTGGCGACGATCCCCTTGGCGACTGCGACGACGTCGGCGAGGAACTCTGCGGCGGTGATGCCGGTCCACGCGCCATCGCGCTCGACCGACATGACGACCTGGTCAGGAACCTCGGCGGCATTCTTCAGGACATGGTCGGTCATGTTCCCGGTTTCGTGCGCGGTGACGACGGCCGGCAGGTCGAATTCGGTCAACAATGTGGGGCTCCCTTGTCATTGATTGATGATGCGCCTATGGGCACCTTTGTCGAAAGGTTGATACGACGAGGCTACGCGATGAGACCTGCGCTGGCGAGGGCATTGGGAACCTTTTAGGCTTCATGTTGATGAGGATCAACGTCGTGTCAGACGTCCACGGGGCTGACGGCGCCCTGCGCCGGGCGGCTGACGGTTCCGACCTTTTCGTCTGCCTCGGGGATCTCATATTGTTCCTCGATTACGACGACCCGAGTCAGGGCATCTATACCGAGCTTTTCGGCGAGGCTCACACTCGCGCCTACATCGACGCCCGGACGGCCGGCAGGTTCGACGACGCCAGGGTATTGAGCACGGAGGCGTGGGCACGGCGAGGGGTTCTTGATCCGAATGAACGGTGGGGCATTCTGAGTGGTCAGGTGCGAGGGCAGTACGAACGCCTGTTTGAGGCGATGCCAACTCCAGCACTCATGACCTTCGGGAATGTCGACGTTCCCGATCTGTGGCCTGAGTACGTCAGGCCCGGGCACCGCGTCATCGATGGTGAGTCAGTCACCGTGGGAGGAGTTCGCATGGGCTTCGTTGGTGGTGGGATGGTCTCGCCGATGCGGACGCCATATGAATTGACTGGCGAGCAGTATGCGGAGAAGGTCGCGGCGCTCGGACCGGTTGATGTGCTGTTCACCCATATCCCGCCTCGTGTCCCGGAACTCACCTACGACACGGTGGCCCGCAGGTTCGAGTTCGGGAATGCCACCCTGCTTGAGTACATCAGGGACGTCCAGCCGGCGTTCCATCTGTTCGGTCACGTCCATCAGCCACTACGAAGTCGGATGCGCATCGGGCGCACCGAGTGCATCAATGTCGGCCATTTCCACTCGACCGGCCGACCGTTCGTGCTCAACGTCTGATCTTTCGTGCTCACCTTCTGACGAGGGCTCCCTCGGGGTAGCCTGAGACACCCGACCTTGGAGCGTCAATGGCTGAGAAGACTGAATCGAGCATCGTCATCGATGCTTCGCCCGCTGCCATCATGGCGGTCATCGCGGACCTCCCTGCATACCCGCAGTGGAGTGACGGGATCACTGCAGTCGAGGTGCTGAGCAGATACGAGGAGGACGATCGGCCCGCGGATGCCCGCTTTACGGTCGACTCCGGGATGATCAAGGACACCTATGAGCTCGAGTACGACTGGGAGGATGATTTCTCAGTGTCGTGGACGCTCACCAAGGGGGAGATGCTGACGGCACTGGATGGCTCGTACCGGCTCTCCGACAACGGCGACCGGTCGACGAGCGTCGCGTACCAGCTCGCCGTCGACGTGAAGATGCCGATGATCGGGATGCTCAAGCGCAAGGCTGAGAAGGTCATCATCGACACGGCCCTCAAGGGACTCAAGAAGCGTGTTGAATCAATCACGACTCCTGATTCTTAGCGGGCAGGCGGGAGCGGGCACGACTTCGGCGGTACTGGGACTACGTGAGAGCCTCGGTGGAACCGGGATTGCAGCAACGGCCGTTGACGGTCGTGGGCACATCAGCGAAATTGAGAGCCTCGTTGATCGGACGATTGCGGCGGCAGGCCTCGGAACAATGGCGCAGGAGTTGCCGAGGGTCCTCGCGGACTTCACAGGTTTAGCCGGTGTCGTCGCGGTGCACGAGGCGGCAATACGTGGTGAGGCCATCGTCTGGGATGCAGGAGAGACGGGCGACCTGCTCAGGGTGCTCGCAATGGTGAACTCAGTCGGCAGCGACGTGGCACGCATGCTGCCGCCCCTTATCGCGATGCGGGCGACGCGATCCCTCAGTGCGGCTGATCGTGCAGCGTGGCAGGGGATTCTCGATGCACTCGGCTCCGTCCGGGCCATGCTCGATGATGACGGCACCCGAGTTCTACTTGTTGTTTTGCCGGATGACGGAGTGGAGGAGTTCCTCGCGGATCGGATCGGCCAACTCTCGCTCATGCGCGCCGCCTGCGATGGGATCATCGTGAACATGGTGCCGCGAAGCGGCGACGACTGGCCGGAATCCTGGGCGCAGCCTAGGCGCCATCGCGTTGAACGCCTGCGCGGCCGCGGAATGCCGGTCGTGGAAATTGCGCACCTCACTAACGATGCTCCCGGCGAGACCGCTTTTCGGGCGCAGGCTGGTGTGGTGTTGGAGATCGCGAGGGTGCCGCGTCCTCTCCCTGACAGCATCACGGAGCG
This sequence comes from Bifidobacterium breve, assembly GCA_945877545.1. GTDB lineage: Bacteria > Actinomycetota > Actinomycetes > S36-B12 > S36-B12 > WLND01. The sequence continues at coordinate 4,368 of CAMCSO010000060.1, forward strand.
TGACGACGGTGGGTTCGACCTCAATGTGCACTTGCCCGGCGTGCATCCTGATCTCGTGCGCGCCGGAAGACTCGGCGACTCGTTCGTCACCCAAGTTGCGGGGCTTCGTCGCCAGACGGCGCTCGCACCAGTCCTCGCCCGCTGCGAGATTCATGGGGCCGGCATAGACGGTGACTGGCTCATCGCGCGCTTTGGTCGCAATCAGGCACTTTGGCCGGAGGCATTGTGAGCGGCACTGATCCTTGGTGGTTCACGGGAACCACCCCTGACGATGCGTCGTCAGGGGCCCGAGACCGTACCCAGGGTGGGGGATTCTCGCTGTCATTCTTGGCATCAGGCGCGCAGCAACTCGTTGATATGGCGAAGCAGGCGATCGTGGTCCCGCACGCCGATCATGACGATCCGGAGCACCACGGTGACTGCATCATCTGTCGCGGCCAACTCGTACTCGGGGAGGTTCGCCGCCGGCCGAATGCCTCCGATGATGATGTCGCCACAGGGGAGAATTCCGGGTCGACGGTCGAGTGGATCCAGCTAGACGTGGCACGACCGGCTGCCGGTGGGTCGTTGGCCGACCGTAGGCTGTGGCCGTGACGTTCAGCATCGGGGTCGACGTCGGCGGCACGAAGATCCTCGCCGGACTTGTCGATAACTCGGGTGCCGTCGTTTCCACGGCTCGCCGACCTACCCCACGCAATGACGCGTCCGAGGTACTGAACGTGGTAGCCGAGGTTGTGCGCGAGCTCGTTGCCCCGCACGAGGGTTTGGTCGTAGGCGTCGGGCTCGGCGTGGCCGGACCGGTCGATGCATCCCGAGCAACGGTCTTCTTCGCGCCGAACCTCGGATGGTCTCAGGTGCCGGTGCGCGCGATCCTCGAATCCAAGGTGGGCATGCCCGTCGTCGTCGAGAATGACGGTAATGCGGCAGCGTGGGGTGAGTTCCGGTTCGGTGCAGGTGCCGATGTTGACGAGTTGACGGTGGTCACGGTCGGCACGGGCATTGGCGGCGGCATCATCATCAACAGGGAGCTCCTCCGTGGCGCACATGGCGCCGCCGGCGAGATCGGGCACATGAATGTGGTCGTTAACGGTCGGGTCTGCGGGTGCGGACGCGGCGGGTGCTGGGAGCAGTACGCCAGCGGCAATGCACTCGTCCGTGAGGCTCGAGCCCTCGCGGCTGACCGGCGGGGAGAGGCAACCTTGCTCCTCGGACTCGGGGATGGGACCCCCGAAGGGGTGCAGGGACTCCACGTGACCCAGGCCGCGCTCGTCGGCGACCCTGTTGCCAGGGAGGCCTTCCGGGTGATCGGAACCTGGCTCGGCCGCGGGCTTGCCGACCTGTGCGCCATCCTCGATCCCGGCACGTTCGTCATCGGCGGCGGAGTGTCCGAGGCAGGCGACCTACTGCTGGCGAGCGCCCGCCAGACGCTCTTGGACAAACTCAGCGGCAATCAACAGCGTCCGGCCCCCGAGGTGCGCCTTGCGACGCTCGGGAACAACGCGGGACTCATCGGTGCAGCAGAACTCGCACGCCTGAGACCATAATCGAGACGCATCGTCACACGACGGCGCCGCCGTCCGGACGGTCGTCTGCTGAGCCGCGATCCTCCATCCGTGCGACGAGGGTGATGAATCCTGCCACGAAGGCGATTACTCCGAGCCCGGCTATGAACGTGCCAAGTGATAAGAGGGTCGCGATCACGAGGAGCACTGGTCCGCCGAGTGCTCCGGCCCACGCGAATCGGCCAATGACATCGGAGGGCCGGGGGATCGGCGGCGGCTCGGGCGGGTGATAACGATCCGATTCGAGCCCATCCGGTTCGAGGAGCTCATCGATGAAGGCATCGGGCGGCTTTGGATCGTTGATCTGCAGGCTGCTCGTGGCTGCGTCGAAGTCAATCTGTCCTGAAAGATCGGCGACGATCTGATCCCAGGCGCGCGCCTGCTCCTCGGGTGAGGGTTCGCTGCCGGGTTCGCTGGTTCGGCCGGAATCGCTCATCCGGCGATGATGCGCTTGACGAAGGCGGCGCTACCTTCGAAGATCTGCTCGGCATCGTGATCGAGGGTTGCGACGTGATATGAGTTCGGCAGGACTACCTCGGTCAGGTCGACGGAGGAGACGTTCGCGAGAATCCACGAGGCGTTCGACGGTTCGACCACGTGGTCCTGCGCCGACCGAAACAGGAGTAGTGGTTGGGTAACCACGCTGATATCCCGCTTCACGATTGACCACAGTTTGCTCAGCGAGTGGGCTGCCTTCAGCGGAATTCGGTCGTAAGCGCCCTCGTCTTGCCCGGACTTGGCGATGTCGTTCGAGATGCCGGGGAATGAGGGCAGGATTGCTTGGAGGGCTGGGAGGAGGAATCGATCTCGCCGCTCGGAGTGAACAGCCGGATTCACCAGGACAATGCCGGCAATGTCACGTCCACGCTCCTGCGCCAGTCGAAGGGTGAGGGATCCACCCATGGACAGGCCCATGACGAAGACTGTCGAGCATGACCCGGCGAGTTCATCGAAGGATCGTTCCGCTTCGCCGTACCAGTCCTGCCACGTGGTCCTGTTCATGTCCTGCCACCGAGTGCCATGGCCGGGCAGTCGTGGTACTTGAATCGTCCAGCCACTCTGCTTGAGGGATTGACCCCACGGGGTGACCGATTTCGGTGAACCTGTGAAGCCGTGCAGGAGCAGAACTCCGATTTCATCACCGGCGGTTGACCAGGCTTGTGCGTGTGGCAGGACGCTCATAGCCACTAGTCTGCCACCGTGGGCTTCATCGCAGAAGCCATCGCCTCAGGAGGGGCCTTGCTCTACTGGATCCTGAAGTACATCATCATCGGCCCATGGCTGCGAGTCCTGTTCCGGCCATGGCTCGAGGGGGTCGAGAACGTGCCCGACAAGGGGCCGGCCATGGTGGCGAGCAACCACCTGTCGTTCTCCGACTCGTTCTTCCTCGCCCTCATGCTCCGTCGGCCCATCACCTTTCTGGCGAAGAGCGACTACTTCACCGGCAGGGGCGTCAAGGGCCGGTTGACCGCTTGGTTCTTTCGTGGCGTTGGGCAGGTTCCGATCGACCGATCCGGTGGACGTGCCTCCGAGGCGGCGATTCACACGGGCACCCGCATCCTAGATTCGGGCAGCCTGCTCGGGATCTACCCCGAGGGCACCAGGTCACCGAACGGCACGATGTACCGGGGTCGCACCGGAATGGCCCGGATGGCACTTGAATCGATGTGCCCGGTCATCCCGGTGGCGATGATCAACACCTTCGAGATTCAGCCCCCCGGCCGACTCCTCCCGAGCCTGCAGCGGGTCGGCATGCGGTTCGGCCCTGCGCTGGACTTTTCGAGGTACGAGGGGCTTGAAGGGGATCGATTCATCCTGCGCTCGGTCACCGACGAGGTCATGTACGAACTCATGACGATGTCAGGTCAGGAGTACGTCGACATGTATGCGACGAGGGCGAAGGAACTCATCGCGGGTGGCGGGAAGGCTGACGCCTCCTCGATGGTTGAGTCACCTAGCTGAGGCCCAGCCCCGGCATAGGTTGACTGCGGTGCGCCAAGATTGGCGGTCCAGCGTGTGATGAGCCCCGGGGTGGAATACCCCTGAACTCTTGCGAATCCCGGCGAGTTCGTGCAGTGAGGGCCACATTCCGATGCCGACGCCGGCGAGGAGCGCGGCGCCGAGGCCGGTGGTCTGCAGTTGCTCGGATCGGTCGACCGGTACTCCGAGCACATCGGCCTGCATCTGGCACAGGAGGTCGTTGCTCGCCGCGCCGCCGTCGACGGCGAGCGAGGGCAGATGCACGCCCCCCTCCTCGGACATCAAGGTGACGAGGTCGGCTACCTGATGGGCGATGGCCTCGAGGGTGGCTCGAGCCAGATGCGCGGCGGTCGTCGCGCGGGTGATGCCGATGATGAGACCTCGGGCGTTCGGGTCCCAGTCGGGTGCGCCGAGCCCGGTAAGGGCTGGGACAAAGATGACGCCTGCGGAGTCTGGCACGCAAGCGGCGAGCACCTCGATCTCGGCCGCGGTCGTGATAATGCCAAGACCGTCGCGAAGCCACTGCACCGCAGCACCCGTGATGAAGACCGCGCCCTCGAGCGCGAAGTCGCGCTCGCCGTCTGGGTGCTGGAGCGCAACGGTCGTGAGCAGACCGTTCCCCGAGGTGATTGCCTCGCCTCCGGTGTGGACGAGGAGGAATGATCCGGTGCCGTACGTGCACTTCGCGCTACCCTTTGAGGTGCCGGCTTGACCAACGAGCGCTGCCTGCTGGTCCCCTGCGATGCCTGAGATCGGAACATTGAGGCTGAGGAAGGTGGTGGGATCAGTGCGGGCGACGATGCCGTAGGACGCAACAATCTCGGGGAGTGCCTCGAGCGGGACTCCGAAGAGGTCGCACAGTTCCGGGCTCCACTGGCCCGTGCCGAGATCGTAGAGCAGCGTGCGGGAGGCATTGGAGGCGTCGGTGATGTGGAACAGACCCCGGGTCATCCTTGCGATCAAGTACGAGTCGACTGTGCCGATCGCCACTCGGCCGGACTCGACTTGCGCCCAGGTGGACGGATCGTGTTCACGGACCCAGGCGATCTTCGTGCCAGAAAAGTACGGGTCTAGTCGCAGGCCGGTGAGCGCGACGATGCGGGGCTCACGGCCTGCCTCGCGCCACTCCTCGCACATCGAAGCGGTGCGCCGGTCCTGCCAGACGATCGCGCGGCGCGCAGCACCAAGGGTCTCCCTGTCCCAGAAGCACACGGTTTCACGCTGATTCGCTATGCCGAGGGCCGCAATGTCCGCGCGGCGACCCCCTGTTGCCTCGTGGGTTTCGAGGGCTGCTCCCGCGGCCGAGAGGGTTGCTGCCCAGATGTCGCCCAGGTCGTGCTCGACCCACCCGTCGCCGGGGAAGTGCTGATCGAACTCGAGATAGCCCGAGGACGTCACTGCACCTGTCTCATCGACGATGAGCGCTGTCACCCCGGTGGTGCCAGCATCGATGGCGAGGACGAATCTGGGCATGGCTGAACTGTAGTTCGAGCCCGCGAGTGGGAACGTGATCGTAAGCCGAACACCTCGCGAGCCGGTGGACTGTTGTTTCAACTAACCCATCGGGTAGGTTTTGGGATGACAGCGGTTACAGCCGCAATAGATCATGGCAGGCGCCCCAACCAAGGGCTATACGTCAAAGGAGAACGGGTCATGCGCGTTGGAGTGCTCACCGGAGGGGGCGACTGCCCTGGACTGAACGCGGTCATTCGCGCAGTGGTTCGCAGAGGTGTCGCGGAGTACGGCTATGACTTCGTTGGTTTCCGCGATGGGTGGAAGGGTCCGCTCGAGGGTCTCACCGTTCCACTCGACATCCCTGCGGTTCGGGGTATCCTCCCGCGGGGCGGGACCATCCTCGGGTCGTCGCGGACGAACCCGATCAAGGTCGAGGGTGGCATCGAGCAGATCGAGCGCAACCTCGAGGACCTGGGCATTGACGCCCTCATCGCCATCGGCGGGGAGGACACTCTCGGGGTCGCTACCAAGCTCACGGAGCACGGCTTCCACGTCATTGGCGTCCCGAAGACGATCGACAACGACCTCTCGGCCACCGATTACACGTTTGGCTTCGATACCGCGGTGACGGTTGCGAGCGAGGCCATCGACCGCCTGCATACGACCGCTGAGTCGCATCACCGCATCCTCATCTGCGAGGTCATGGGCCGCCATGCCGGCTGGATCGCGCTGCACTCTGGCATGGCCGGCGGAGCCAACGCAATCCTCATCCCCGAGGTTCCATTCGACCTCGAGGAGGTGATTGGCTGGGTTGATTCGCGGTTCAAGGCGAGCTACGCCCCGATCCTGTGCGTGGCAGAGGGCGCCCTTCCTAGGGAGGGCAGTCTCATCACGAAGGACGAGACCCTTGATGCCTTCGGCCACGTGAAGCTCTCCGGCATCGGTGAGTGGCTCGCCACCGAGATCGAGGGGCGCACCGGGCACGAGGCCCGCACGACCGTACTCGGGCACATCCAACGGGGTGGATCGCCCACCGCCTTTGACCGGGTCCTCGCGACGAGGTTTGGTCTCAACGCGATCACGGCCGTCAAGGACCAGGCGTGGGGCACGATGGTGGCCCTGCAGGGAACCGACATTGTTCGGGTGCCGCTCGAGGCTGCTACCGGCGTGCTGAAGACCGTGCCCCTAGCCCGCTATAAAGAGGCGTCGAGCTTCTTTGGCTGAGTCATCTACCCTTAGGCCCATGACCGTGCCCCCCGTTGCCGCGCCGCCCATCACTTGGCCGGATCTCCCCGCCCTTCAACAGCCCCCATGGCCGGACGCCCAAGAGCTAGAGCGCGCGGTTAAGGAACTGCGGGTCCTGCCACCGCTCGTGTTCGCTGGTGAGTGCGATCAGCTCATGCAGAGACTGGCGGCGGCGTCAGTCGGTCAGGCGTTCGTCCTTATGGGCGGTGATTGCGCGGAGACCTTCGAGGCCAATACGGCCGACTCGATTCGGGCCAGACTCCAGACGGTTCTTCAGATGTCGGTTATCCTCACCTACGCTGCGTCGCTGCCCGTCGTGAAGGTCGGACGGCTCGCCGGCCAGTACTTCAAGCCCCGAAGCAAGCTCATTGAGGTGCGTGACGGCGTCGAGATGACCTCGTACCTCGGCGATGCAGTGAACGCCATCGCCTTCGACGCGGAGCTGCGCCGGCCAGATGCCCAGCGACTCGTTCGCGCGTACCACGCTTCGGCGTCGGCATTGAACCTCGTCCGAGCCTTTACCCAGGGCGGCTACGCCGACCTTCGTCAGGTCCACGCCTGGAATCAGGATTTCGTGCGCGACTCCATCGCGGGCCAGCGCTATGAGGCCATGGCAGGGGATATCGACCGGGCCCTGTCGTTCATGCATGCTTGCGGGGCGAACCCCGACGAGTTCCAACGCGTCGAGTTTTACGCGGCTCACGAGGCGCTCTCCATCGACTACGAGCGTGCGCTCACCCGCATCGACTCGCGCACAGGGCTGCCGTACGACGTCTCCGGCCACTTCCTATGGATCGGCGAGCGCACCCGGCAGCTCGACGCGGCGCATGTGCACTTCGCCTCCCAGATCCGTAACCCCGTCGGCGTCAAGGTGGGTCCGACGGCCTCGCCCGATGAAATCGTCGAACTCGCCGAGCTCCTCAACCCAGAGCGGGTACCGGGCCGACTTACGCTCATCACCCGCATGGGCGCGGGCGCTGTGCGCGACGTCCTTCCTGGCATCGTCCAGAAGGTGGATGCCTGCGGCGTTCCGGTCGTGTGGGTCTGCGACCCGATGCACGGTAATACCCGCGAGGCGACAACCGGTCACAAGACCCGACTGTTCGACGACGTCATCGACGAGGTGCTCGGCTTCTTCGAGGTGCACCGCAACCTCGGTACCTTCCCGGGCGGTATCCACATTGAGCTCACCGGCGACGATGTCACCGAGTGCGTCGGCGGTACCGGGGGAGTCCTCGAGGGAAACCTCGGTGACCGCTACGAGACGGCCTGCGATCCACGCTTGAACCGCGAGCAGAGCCTCGAGCTTGCCTTTCTCGTCGCCGACATGCTCATCAAGCGGTAGGTACCGGCCCTGCTGTACTCGGTCTTCTGCGTCCCCGGCGGGGAACTCACCGTTGTCTGCAATCCGCAGCAGACCGGTGATCGTGGCGAGCAGGAGTACGGTGCGGTCGTCGCCGCGACCTACCGCGGGCTCGGCGATGCGACGAGTCGGCTCGATGTTTCCGAGCAGCCCCGCCGTGTCGACCTTGGGCCGGTGGCCGGGGCCATCGCGAGGTATCTTGACCACGACCTCACCGCCTTGGATTCGGTGTCGGTGCGCCAACAGGGCGGGCCGTTTCGGCAGCAAACGTGGGACGCTATGCGAACCATCAGGCCGGGCAGCATCGACTCCTACGGCGGACTCGCCCGGCGAGCAGGTCGGCCGCGAGCAGCGCGTGCCGTGGGCACAGCGTGCTCATCGAACCTTGTCGCACTCTTCGTCCCCTGCCATCGCGTGGTCGCAGCGAGCGGCATCGGTGGCTACGGTTACGGCCTTGACGTGAAACGGGCACTGCTCGCCCACGAGGACGCCGATCCGGATCAGCCGAGATAGCCTGATATCGCTCATCGCGGCGTTGATCATGACATACAGCAGTGGCGCAAGGGTCTTCTCGCGGACGACTGCAGTCTGCCGAGACCTCCGTATGAGGGCCGGTCGCACGTAGTCGCCGCCTGATCCGCAATGGTTGCGAAGCCCGCCACGGTCCTTCTAGATGATGCGGATCGTGACCGCGCTGCCCTTGGGAATCTGGGTACCGGCTACCGGATCCTGTGAGTACAC
>CAMCSO010000061.1 GCA_945877545.1 Bifidobacterium breve
GTCCTCTCCACCCGCACCAACCCGCGTCTTCACTCGGGGAGCCTTCCGGAGGCAATGGTCGGCGCCGATGTCTTCATCGGCCTTTCACAACCGAACATGATCACTGCTGATGACATCTCGACCATGGCCGACCAGCCGATCGTGTTCGCACTCGCCAACCCAGACCCCGAGATCAACCCGGTTGAAGCGGCAAAGGTCGCGGCCGTCGTTGCGACGGGTCGAAGCGACTACCCGAACCAGATCAACAACGTTCTCGCCTTCCCCGGGATTTTTCGCGGGCTGCTCGATGCTGGCGCATATCGCATCACCGATGACCTGCTCATGTCGGCCGCGCGCGCAATCGCCGATGCCGTCACTGATGAGGCCCGATCGGCCGCCTACATCATTCCAAGCGTGTTTGATCCATCAGTTGCGCCAGCGGTGGCTGCTGCGGTGATTGCAGCCTGCGAACGCGACTCTGCGTAGGCGGCATCACAACTGCCGACCTTTCGCGGAACGGCCCGCCGGTCGGTCAGAACATGTTCGTCGGCTGCCAGCGGCCGTAGACACTGCGCAGCACGTCGACGATTTCTCCAACGGTCGCGTACGCCGATACCGCCGTCACACACGCCGGCACCACGTTCTCGTGGGCGCGGGCAGTTGCATCGAGGTCAACGAGCGCTGCTCGGACGGCGTCATCGTCACGTGTTGCCCTGACACCCTGCAGGTTCGTGACTTGCTCGGCCTCGCTCGCCGGGTCAAGTGCGAATACCTCGAAGGGTGCGGCGGGCGACGTGAACCGGTTGAGGCCGATCACCGCACGCTCCCCGCTATCGACCGATTTGGCGTACTCGTACGCGCTGTCACCCAGGGCCGACTGGAAGTAGCCGGACTCGATGCAGGCGAGTGCCCCGCCCCGCCGCTCGATGACGGCCATCTCATCAAGAACCTGTCGCTCGATGTCATCGGTGAGTGCCTCAAGAACATAGCTACCACCAAGCGGGTCGACCATGGTCGTCACCCCCGTCTCGAATGCGACGATCTGCTGAGTGCGAAGCGCGAGCGTTGCCGCGGTCTCGGTCGGCACGCCGAGCGCCTCGTCGTACGCGCAGACATGCATCGTCTGAACCCCGCCAAGAGCCGCGGCCATCGCCTCAATCGATGTGCGCACGACGTTGTTGAGCGGCTGCTGGGCTGTCAGCGATGAGCCTGCAGTGAAAACGAAAATCCGCAGTTGCTCGGAGCGCGGGTCCTTCGCTCCATAGGTATCGCGCATGAGTTTCGCCCACACGCGCCGCGCGGCTCGGAACTTCGCGATCTCGGGCATGAAGTCCATATTGCTCGATAGGAACGTGAACAGGGTCGGAGCAACCGAGTCGATACTGATGCCGCGACGTACGCACTCGTCGAGGTACGCGCGAGCATTGGCGAACGTGAAAGCGATCTCCTGAATCGCATTGGAGCCGGATTCGCGAATGTGGTAGCCGCTCATGGCGAGCGAGACCCACTTCGGGATGTCGCGAGCGATGTGCTCCATCACGTCGACCGAAAGCTTCAGCCCCGTCGCAGGGGGGAAGATCTGGGTACCCCGGGCGATGTACTCCTTCAGGACGTCGTTCTGGACAAATATGCCGAACTCATTGGGATTAACGCCCCGCTTGGCAGCGAGCGCCTGGAACATCGCCACCCAGATATAGCTGATCGAGTTCGCCGTCGTGCGGACCTGACTGATGCGCTCGAGCGGGATCCCGTCCATGAGAATTTCGATGTCGGCGAGGCTGTCGATCGCGACCCCCACCTTGCCGACCTCGCCTCGCGAGAGCGCATTGTCGGAGTCCAGGCCCATCTGGGTCGGTAGGTCGAGTGCCACGCTGAATCCGGTGAGGCCTTGGTCGATGAGCGACCTAAAGCGCGCGTTGGTCTCCCGCGCCGTCCCGAACCCCGCGTACTGGCCCATCGTCCACACGCCCGGATCTGCACTGATGCCCCTGCTGTAGGGGAATTCGCCCGGCACCTCGGTCATGACGACACCTCCGCATTGAGTTCCTCGCGCAGCACCTTCTTGGCGATCTTCCCCGTCGAGTTCAGCGGGAACGACTCCACAATGCGTACATCCTTCGGCTTCTTGAATGACGCCATGCGTGACTTGCAGTGTGCCATGACGTCTTCAACCGCGACACTCGCACCCGGTGCCACGGTGAACAGGGCCGTCACATGCTGACCCCACTCGGGGTCGGTCACCCCGATCACCGCGACCTCGTGCACTCCCGGGACCTCGGCGATGACGTCTTCGATCTCGCGCGGGTAGATGTTGTAGCCGCCCGAGATGATCATGTCGCCCTTCCGGTCAACGAGGAAGAGCCGCTCATCGTCGTCGAGCCGGCCAAGGTCACCGGTATACAGCCAGCCGTCGCGCACCGCCTTCGTGACCGTGACATCCTGGCCCGCTTGTCCGTAGTAGCCGCGCATAACGTGGTCTCCCCGGGTGATCACCTCGCCGATCTCGCCCGCCGGTACATCGCCGCCATCCTCGTCGACGATGCGGATCTCGACGCCATTGCACGCGATACCCGCACTCGTGAGAATCTCAAGGTCTCCGTCGATGCCGCGCTGGTGATCGGCCGGGCCGAGGACGGTCACGGGCGGGATCGCCTCGACGAGGCCGTAGTACTGCGACATTTTCGGCGTGATGCGGTCGAAGCACTGTCGAATCTGCTCGGGCGGCATCGGGGCGCCCGCATACCCGAGGACCTCTAGGTGCCGCATGCGCTCGCGTGAGATGTCGGGCATTGCAAGAAGGCGCGCCACCATGGTGGGCACGAGGGCCGTAGCCGTCGCGCCGCGATGCTCGAATGCATCAACAACGTCGTCCGGGTCGAACTTCGCCTGGACGATCTGGCGCGCCCCGAAGGTGTAGTAGGACAGGACGAACAGTCCGCTCGTGTGGGTGACGGGGCCAGCGTGCAGCCAGGTGCTGTGCTCATCTGGCACCTTGCCAAGAAAATCGGTGATGATGTTGTGCAGGCTCGCCATTCGATTTCGATGGGTGCGAATCGCACCCTTAGGGTTACCGGTCGTTCCGCTCGAATAGTTCAATGACACCAGTGCATCCGGATCGATGCGCAGGAGCAGCGGCTCAGTGGATTCAGAGGCGAGGAACCGCTCATAGGGGAGGGCGCCCTCTGCATCACCATTGATAACGATCACCGTGTCGACGAGGTCGCGTACGCCAGCAGCGTCATCCCAGAACTTGGCATCGAGAATGAGGACCCGCGGCGTGCAGTCGGTCGCGATGCGAATCCAGTCGGTCGGGTGCAACCGGTAGTTGAGTGCGACGCGGCATAGGCCGGCCGTGCTGATCCCCAGATCGGTCTCGATGTAGGTGTTCTGGTTCGACTGAAGATCGAGCACCCTGTCGCCAGTCTCGAGTCCGAGCGCCCGCAGGCCCCGCGCCAACTGCATGATGCGAGCGCCCGACTGGCCGAAGGTCATCGTTCCCTCGGGTCCGTCAAGGGCAATGCGATCCCGGTAGCGGCGCATCGAACGTGAAACGAGTCGGCCGACGTCCATCAGTGGTGTCCTCCATCATCCGAGTGGGCGGTGCTACTGGCATAGGCAGCGTCAAGGATCCAGCATCCGCTAGGCAGCACGGTGATTGGATTGAGATCGAGTTCGAACCCATCCGGCCACTTACGGGTCGCGTCAACGATACCGAGCACTGCGCGGATGAGGGCCTCGCAATCTGCTGCGGGGGCACCGCGCACGCCTGCAAGAAGTTGCGCGAGCCGGGTCTCAGCGATCATCCCTCGAACATCATCTTCGCTGACGGGGAGCACGCGCACTGCCGCATCAGCAATGACCTCGGTGAGGACTCCCCCGACTCCAACGGTAAGCACGCGACCAAGTGAGCTCGGGGTGATCCCGACGAGAACTTCAACCCCTCCGGGCACAAATCGCTCAACGAGCACATCACCACCGAGTGCCTTCAGTCGCACGAACACCTCGTCGATCGTGTCGGAGCGGACGCCGAGGACAACCCCGCCGGCGTCGCTCTTGTGCAGCAGTCCCGGCACGACGGCTTTGCAGACCGCGATTCCACCGACTGCCTCGACCCCCGCTCGTGCCTCGTCGACGCTTCGGGCGAGGACGGATTCCGGGATGGGCAGACCCGCTGATGCGAGTAGAGCCTTCACCTCGTTCTCGGACGCCTGATCTCCAGGTGCGGTGCAGCCGGGGCCTGCGGACCTCGCAGCTCTCGCGGGACGCGAACCCGTACGGGCTAAAGCCGCAAGGGCATGGACCGCCCGCTCAGGGGTCGAATAAGCAGGTACTCCGGCCTCTGCCAACAGCGCCGCAGCATGGGGCGCGAGCGATGATGCGCCGGTTCGCGCGACGACCACGGGCATGCCGGTTCTCTCCCGCACCGACTTAAGAGCATTCGCGATCCGGGTGACGTCATCACCGACGAGCACCGCAAAGCACGCCACGATCCCGTCCACGCTGTCGTCGTCGGCAAGGACATCGAGGCATCGCTCAAACAGGCCGGCCTCGGTCATCACCGCAGCCGTCACGTCAACCGGGTTCGTCGCGTTGCCATACGACGGGACGATGGCCTCGAGCGCGGCGATGGTGTCGGCGCCAAGGCTCGCGAGCTCGAGCCCCGCGACCTCAATCGCGTCGGTAGCGAGGATTCCGCTCCCGCCGGACGTGGTGACAATGCCGACCCCGCGGCCCGGCATCCGCGCCCCACTCGCGAAGAGCGCGCCGACGTCAAGCAAATCGTCTATGTCGGTGACCCGGGCGATACCGAGCGATGCGAGGGCCGCATCGACCACCTTGTCCAAGGTCGCGAGGGCACCGGTGTGCGATGCAGCGGCCAGGGCTCCCGCCTCACTGCGTCCGGCCTTGAGAACTGCGACAGGCACGAGATCTGCAGCAGCGCGAAGCGAATTGAGGTCATCGAGCGACTCGACATACATGAGCAGCCCGGTCACTCCAGGGTCGGCCGCGAGGCACGCAGCAACCTCTGCCGCCGTTACGTCAGCCTCGTTTCCGGTCGTCACAGCGATCCCGATCGGAACCCCGCGCTCCATCGCGAGTGACAGCGCGCCGAAGCCGAGGGCGCCCGACTGGCTGACCAGCGCGATCGATCCCGACGGCACCGGGGTCGACTCGGATGAGAAGACTGGACTGAACGTGGCCATGACGGCCCCGGGTCCGCCGACCGAACCGATGCAGTTCGGGCCAACCATGCGCATGCCCGATGAGCGGGCGATCGCAACGAGTTCGCCCTGGGCCCGCTCCCCTTCCGGCCCCGTCTCAGCGAAGCCGGATGACATGACGATGCACGTGCGAACCCCGGCGGCGGCGCAATCACGGACGGCGTCGGCAACGGCGCTCGCCGGAACCATGACGAGGGCTAGATCGATGGGCCGGCCGACTGCGGCGATGCTCGGGTAGGCGGGGATGCCGAGAATCGTGCCGCCCTTCGGATTCACCGGTGCGATGAAGCCGGCGAATCCGTAGCGCTGCAGGTAGTCGATGGGCAGTCGGCCCATCGCACCGGGGCGCTCGGTCGCGCCGATGATTGCGATCGATGTCGCAGCCCATAGCACCTTCAGGTCAGTCGTGTCCTGGGTCATGGTCACGGGAGGACAGCGATCCCCTCGATCTCGATCAGCGCAGTGTCGTCCCACAGTCGCGTCACGCCCACGAGGGTCATGGCCGGAAAGTCTCGTCCGGCCAATCGCTTCCAGACGCCGCCGATCTCGCGGGCGTTCGTGCGATAGTCGACGGGGTCGACGCAGAAAATAGTGAGCTTGCCGAGATTCGAAGGGTTGCCGCTCGCCGCATCGAGCGCGGCAAGCAGATTACCGAACGCTCTCTCGAACTGCTCGACGATGGTGTCGCCAACGATCACGCCCTCGGCATTGAGCGCCGTCTGTCCCGCGAGCAGGACGATCGTTGAGCCCTCCGCGATGACCGCGTGCGAGAAACCGATCGGGGGCGCGAGCTCCGGGGGGTTGATGCGTCGAACCGTCATGACTGGACCTTTCCTCCGTCGATATTGATCCCTTGGCCAGTGATCTGACCCGAGTCGGCGATGAGGAAGGCGACGGTGTCTGCCACCTCGGATGGTGCGATGAGCCTGCCGGTCGGCTGCTGGCCGGCCAGGGTTGCAGTCGCCTCGGTGCGGCTGCGCCCGGTCTTCTCGACAATGGCGTCAATGGACCGCTGGGTCATCGGCGTATCGACGTAGCCGGGGCAGACCGCGTTCACGGTAATGCCGGTTCCCGCCAACTCGGCCGCCGCGGAACGCACGAGGCCGAGCACCCCGTGCTTGGCGGCCGTGTAGGCACTGATGTACGGCTCGCCGCGCTTGGACGCAATGCTCGCCACCACGATGATGCGCCCGAATCCGGCGGCCTTCATTGTGGGGACCGCGGCTCTGATGAAGCGAAAGGGCGCGGTCAGGTTGAGATCGAGTTGACGCTGCCACAGTGCGTCATCGGTGCTCGTGATGGAGGCGGCGACCCCCTCGCCGGCATTGAGCACGAGGACGTCGATGCCACCCCATTCGTCGACCACCGCGCGCACAAGGTCATCTCCGCTGCTCGGCTCTGTGCAGTCGGCGGGCAGGACGAGGGTCGGGGCTTCCAGTCGGGCTGCGAGTTGCTCGAGGTCTATCGCTGTGCGCGCATTCAGGGCCAATTGATGACCGTCTGCGGAGAGTCGTGCCACGATTGCCTCGCCGATGCCCCTACTGGCACCCGTGACGAGCACCCGAAGAGGACCGGACCTGCCCATGACGCCTCCTGAATCGACCCCAACTTCGTGCGGATTACTGCCGATCGACAATAATACGACACATGAGTGACCCACGTCCCACTGTTGCGGCAGCCCGTCGGAGCCCCTTCGGACGCTACCGTGGTGGGCTCTCGCACCTGCGGCCGGATGATCTGCTGGCTGAGGTCATCCGGGGTCTTGTCGAAGCCGTGCCCGCGCTCGTCCCTTCGACTATCGATGACGTATACATGGGCGACTCGAACGGCGCTGGCGAGGACAACCGCAACGTCGCCCGGATGAGCGCCCTTCTCGCCGGGCTGCCGGTGACCGTCCCCGGCGTCACCCTCAATCGACTCTGCGGATCCGGCGCCGAGGCCATCGTGCAGGCCGCGCGCGCCGTGCGCTGCGGAGACATCGATATCGCCATCGCGGGCGGAGTTGAGAGCATGAGCCGGGCGCCCTACGTCCTGCCCAAGAGCGACAAGGCCCTCGACCCGCAGATGCGACTCGAGCAGACCACGGTCGGCTGGCGAATGGTAAACCCAGCAATGCCCAAGCACTGGACCGACAGCCTCGGCGAGTGCGCCCAGCGCAGCGCGGAAACGAGGGGCATCACCCGACTCGAGCAGGATGAATGGTCGGTGCGGTCACAGGAGCTTGCTGCTCATGCATGGGACGCTGGGTACCACGATGGGTTCGTCATCCCCATCGCTGGCGTAACGATTGACGAGTCCATCCGACGCGACACCACCCTTGAGGGCCTAGCCGCCCTCAAGCCGGCATTCACCAATGAGGGGTCGGTCACTGCCGGGAACTCCTCAACCCTGAACGACGGCGCGGTCGCGACCCTCATCACTTCGCAGGAGCAGGCGGCCGAACTCGGTCTCGAGCCGCTCGGAACCATCCTCGGCTCTGCCGTCGTCGCGACAGAACCCGATGACTTTGCCACCGCTCCCGTCTTCGCCGTGCGCAAACTCCTTGCCCGTCACGGTCTTTCCTTCGACGACATTGCGCTCTTCGAGATAAACGAGGCGTTCGCGGCAATGGTGCTCACCGTGTTGCACGATCTCCCGGAGATCAACCGCGCGAAGGTCAACCCCAACGGGGGCGCAATCGCGCTCGGTCACCCTGTCGGGGCCTCGGCTGCACGGGTCATCGCCGACACCTGTCGCACACTCCGGCGATCCGGCGGCGGGCTCGGAATCGCGACAGCCTGCATCGGTGTCGGGCTCGGTATCGCCGTACTAGTGGAGGTATGAATGATCACCCTCGAGGAGTTCACCGACATCAACTACGTCGTCGACGAGGGCGTCGCCGTCATCACCATAAACCGGCCCGAGCGCTATAACGCGTTGCGGGGCCGCACAGTCGATGAGCTCATCTACGCGTTCCGCTACGCATGGGTCGATGGCACGGTCGGCGCGATCGTCCTCACCGGCGCCGGCGACCGAGCCTTCTGCACTGGAGGCGACCAGAAGGAACGGGCGCTCACCGGCGGCTACGGCGAGACCGAGATGGGCATGTTCGAGATTGAGCGCCTGCACCGGCTCATTCGCGAGGTGCCCAAACCGGTCATTGCGGCCGTCAATGGCTTCGCGATCGGCGGCGGCCACGTCCTGCATGTCCTCTGCGACGTCTCTCTCGCCTCCTCGACCGCGAAGTTTGGACAGGTCGGACCAAGGGTCGGCAGCTTCGACGCCGGCTTCGGCACCGCATATCTCGCCCGCGTCGTCGGCGAGAAGCGCGCACGCGAGATCTGGTTCTTCTGCGACCAGTACGACGCCGAGACCGCCGAGCGATGGGGTCTCGTCAACCGGGTCGTGGCACCCGATGAGCTGCTGCCGCTCGCCACGGAGTGGGGCCGCAAGGCCTGCGCCCTCTCGCCGACCGCGCTGAAAACCCTCAAGCACAGTTTCAACGCCGACACCGACCACATCGTCGGGATCCAGTCGCTCGCCTTCGACGTCCTCGACCAGTTCGTGAAGTCCGATGAGGCCAAGGAGGGCGGGCTCGCCTTCAACGAGAAGCGAGCCCCGGACTTCTCCCCCTACCGCACCTAACTGGAAACGATGGTCAGCCGACGATGCCGGCGACCATTGCCCCGCTTGCCCCGCCGACCCCACCCCCAGGCCACGTGCCGGCGCCACAAATGAACAATGACTCGACCGGGGTGCGATGCCGGCCCCAACCTGGCACCGGGCGCAGGAACAAGAACTGCGCCGGATGATGGCTGCCCCCGAGTGAATCCCCGAGCACAAGGTTCGCGTTGTACCGCTCGAGGTCGGATGGGGTGAGCACTGCCCGCCCGAGTACCTTGCCCGCCAGCCCCGGGGCGTACTGCTCAAGGATGCCCATCACGTGGTCGGCGTAGGCCTCGCCCGCCTCATCCCACGTGCGTCCGTCCGCAAGCTCAAGCGGCAGCACCCGCACCTGAATCCACAGCACATGCTTGCCCTCGGGAGCCCGGCTCGGGTCGGTCACCGTCGGCTGCCCCACGACAAGGGTCGGCGAGGATGGCAACAAGCCAGCGGCCGCATCGGTATAGGTGCGGGCCATGTCATCGACATAAGGGCCGATGTGGACGTAGTTGTAGGCCTTTGCCTCGGTCGCGGACCACTCGGGCAGGTCATCGAGCGCGAGGTGGATCATCATCGTGCCAAGACCCGGCCGGAATGTTCTGGCGCGAGCAACCGCGGGCCGCGCCGACTCCACGTCAGGCAGCAGATCCGGCATCAGCCTCGGGTTCACATTCGAGATGACCGCGCGCGACGCCGTGATCGTGTCGCCGTTCTCCAGTCGCACCCCGACAGCCTTGCCTCGAGACACCATGATCTCAACGACCTCGGAACCGCAGCGCACCTCGCCGCCCCTCTCCTCGATGACGCTGGCGAGCCCGTCGATCATCGTTGAAGCTCCACCCTTGCCGATGACCATGCCGAAGAGTTGCCCGCCCATGGTCTCGAGGAACGAGAAGAGTGCGCCGCCAGAGATGTCCGGAGCGAAGTCAAGGTGCATGCCCCAGGAGGCCATGAGTGCCTTCACCTTGGGCGAGGTGAAGTGCTCGTCGGTGAACGCGCGAGTTGATGCCAGCGCGAGTTTCACGATCTCGTACACGCCGTCGGTTCCGAGCGCGCGGTGCGCCTTCCACAGGGTCCTGACCGCCTTCCACGAGGGCAGATCCGAACCGAGGATGCCGAAAAGATACGGGGCGAGGTCCTGCAACTGTTGCGTCAGCGCCTCCCATTCCGCCACATCCTGCGGGGATACTCGCTCGATATTCGCGCGGGTCGCCGCAGAGTCCGCCTCGACGCCCAGCATCGTCCCGTCGGGGAAAACCGAACAGAAGGGCTTTGCCGATGGGACGAGTTCAAAGCCATGACGGGCCAGGTCAGCACCGAGTGCCGCATTCACCGGCCCTCCGGCGAAGAGCCCGAGGTTCATCGCAAAGAGGTCATGGCGAAATCCCGGGAGCGTCACCTCCGCGGTGCGCACTGCGCCACCGGGAACATCAGCCGACTCCACAACAACAACCGAGCGACCCTTCGATGCGAGCATCGCAGCCGCCGAGAGTCCGTTCACTCCTGCGCCTATCACGACAACATCCGCGCGCGTTTCCATCGATGACCCTCCCAAGGTTTCGGCATTGTGCAAATATGACGGCCGGAATCTTTACGATATAGCCTCAGGGGCCCGTCGAGGCCCGTGAACAGCACATGTCCCTGGAGGGCAAATGTCCGCAGCACCGTACGACGCCATCATCGTCGGCTCCGGGATTAACGCGCTCGTCGGCGGCGCCCTCCTTGCCAAGGACGGGTGGCGGGTGCTCCTCTGCGAGCGCAGCGAACGTCCCGGCGGCGCGATCTGCACGAGCACCGATCGCGTGCCCGGCTTCACACTCGAGCTCCTCTCGAGCTGGCACCCGCTGTTCGTCGGCGGGCCCGCCTACGGGGAGCTCGCCGGCGACCTTGCCGCCCGCGGCGTCGAATACCTCAACACTCCCCTGCCCACCGGCGTGGTCTGCTCCGCTGGCACGGCCGTCCTCTCGACCGATCCGGCGATCACCGCTGCGCAGTTCGAGGCCCTCGGCGACCTAGATGCATGGAACCGAACAATGGGTGACTTCGGTGCCAAGGCCAACCTCGCCTTCGGCCTCCTCGGTACCGACTTCTGGCGGCGCAATTCCCTGAAATTCGGTTGGGGTGCCTTGAGGCAACTCGGACGCAGGAAGCTCGTGGCCAGCGGAGCCGAACTCCTCGAGCCGGCAGCACCTTGGCTCGACCGCACCTTCTCCTCCCCCGTCAGCCATGCCCTCCTCGCGCCATGGGCGCTCCATAACGGACTCGGTCCCGACGATGCGGCAAGCGCATTCATCACAAAGGTCATCGCGGCCGCCATCTCAATGGGCGGAATGCCGGTACCGCGCGGCGGTGGGCAGACGTTAGTCGATGCCTTGCTCGCGATCATCACGAATGCCGGCGGTGCGCTGCGGACGAATGCGGAGGTCATCCGGATCACGACATCGGGCGATCGGGTGAAGGGGGTTGTCCTCTCCGATGGGACGTCCCTGACGGCTCGCCGTGCAGTGCTCGCCTCGGTGACTCCGCAGGCGCTGTACGGCGGCCTGCTGGCCGATGCTCCGGTGCCCGCCGAGACTCAGCAGGCAGCGGCCGACTTTAGATACGGACGCGCCGGCATGCAGATCCACATCACGCTGAACGAGAAGCCTCAGTGGTCTTCCGATGAGCGCCTCGCCGACACCGCCCTCGTGCATGTGCTCGACAGCATGGACACGCTCTCAGAATCGGTGAACGCAGCGAACCGCGGCTACCTGCCACGACGGCCAACCATCGTCGTCGGGCAGCCCTGCACCATCGATCCCTCGCGTGCCCCTGAGGGATCGTCCATCCTATGGATTCAGCTCCAAGAGAACCCGCGCCACATCAAGGGGGATCTCGCGGGCGAGATTGACCCGGGCGACGGCACCTGGACGCCCGCGATTCGCGACGCGTACGCCGAGCGGGTCATCAGCCAACTCGAACCCCACATCACGAATATCCGGACCGCCGCAACGAATATGTTTGCCCTCAGCCCCGCAGACCTCAACGCGATGAATGTCAACCTCGTTGGCGGTGACCCTTACGCCGGTGATTGCCGGGTCGATCAGTACGCAGCATGGCGTCCGCTCTCGACCGCCACCGGGCACAACACCGGTTTCAAGGGCCTATGGCATATCGGCGCCTCGACCCATCCCGGTCCGGGACTCGGCGGGGGCTCCGGCTACCTCGTGGCGAATCGACTTCGAAAGCGCCGCTGACATCAGCCCGACCAAGCGCAAAACCACAGAACGGATCACAACGCTGCTCCTTGAGCCCACATGGGAATCACGGCAGGAATCGGCCTACCCGCAGATCGTCCCCACGGGTCACAGCGCAACAGCCTCAGCCAACACGTGTGCATCGCGATTCTTGAGACCGCCCAAGGCAACCACGTCAACCTCGCAATCCAGCAAGGCCATCAGATCAAGCTCAAGATGAACCTGATCAAGAATCGACGCCTCTGGACCGAATTCAACGAGGAAGTCAACGTCTGAACCTAGGGAGTCATCGCCACGGGCTACTGATCCGAAGACCCGAATATCAACGGCATTCCGACGCGCCAAGAGGCCTCTGATCTCGGCAGCATGCGCAAACACGACGTCACGAACCTCTCCCACACTTTGATGCTACTTGCACCGTGTCGAAAAAGCTCCACACGCGCCACTGACACCAAGTCAGCTCCTCCTGCTGGGCCAGATGAACGAATCACCCCGATTCCGGACCGCATTCGTTCAGGCGGCCCGGAATCTGGGCCAGATGAACGAATCACCCCGATTCCGGACCG
>CAMCSO010000062.1 GCA_945877545.1 Bifidobacterium breve
CGTGGCCATGGCTCGCGACATCCGCGTGCTGGTCATCAAGTTGGCTGACCGCCTCCACAACATGCGGACCTTGCGCTGGATGCCGGAGGCGAAGCAGCAGGTGAAGGCGCGCGAGACGCTCGAGATCTACGCGCCGCTGGCACATCGACTCGGGATGAACGCCGTCAAATGGGAACTTGAGGACCTAGCCTTTGCCACCCTCTACCCGAAGATGTACGACGAGATCGTGAGATTGGTGGGGCAGCGTGCTCCGTCAAGGGATCAGTACCTCTCGTTAGTGCTTGATGAAATTGATGCGGATCTGCGCAAGAGCAAGGTCAAGGCGAGTGTGACAGGCCGACCGAAGCACTATTACTCGGTCTACCAGAAGATGATTGTGCGCGGTCGGGACTTCGCTGATATTTACGACTTGGTGGGAGTGAGGATACTCGTCGACAGCGTTCGTGACTGCTACGGCGCACTGGGAGTCATCCACGCGCGCTGGAGTCCGGTTCCCGGGAGGTTCAAGGACTTCATCGCCATGCCGAAGTTCAACATGTATCAGTCGCTCCACACGACCGTCATCGGGCCTGAGGGCAAGCCGGTCGAACTACAGATCCGAACCCACGAGATGCACCGGGCAGCGGAGTTCGGAGTCGCGGCCCACTGGCGCTATAAGCAGGAGTCCGGAGCGACGGCCGGCCCTGATGAGTTTGGGTGGCTGCGCCAACTGATGGAGTGGCAGCGCGAAACCGAGGATCCCGACGAGTTCATGGATTCATTGAGGTATGACCTCGGGTCCTCGGAAGTCTTCGTCTTCACACCGAAAGGCGATGTCGTCGCGCTCGCCACCGGTGCGACCCCTGTTGACTTTGCCTACTCGGTGCACACGGAGGTCGGCCACCGGTGTGTCGGAGCGCGCGTTAATGGCAAACTCGTGCCGCTTGAGTCTTCACTGACGAACGGCGATGTCATCGAGATTTTCACCTCGAAGGCGGAAGGTGCCGGACCAAGCCGCGACTGGCTTGGCTTCGTGTCGTCAGCACGCGCGAAGAGCAAGATCAAGGCTTGGTTCTCGCGCGAGCGCCGTGATGAATCGATCGAGGCTGGCAAGGATTCAATAGTTCGCGCGATGCGCAAGCAGGGCCTTCCTCTGCAGCGAATGATGACGAACCAGGCACTCACGAGTATCGCCGTTGAGCTTCATCAAACGGACGTCTCGGGGCTCTATGCGTCGATCGGTGAGGGCCGCGTGTCCGCGGCGACGGTCATCCAGAGACTTGTTGACGCGGCAGGTGGCGCTGAGGCTGCTGCTGATGAGGCTGCTGATGCTTTCATCCCCAATAGTTTGCAGCGGCATCGGTCCCGTACATCGGGTGATGTCGGAGTCGTCGTGAAGGGAGCCGACGACGTCTGGGTGAAACTGTCAAAGTGCTGTACGCCGGTGCCGGGCGACGACATTCTCGGATTCGTCACGAGAGGCTCGGGAGTATCTGTGCATCGCACGGACTGCGTCAATGTTCCGGGACTTCGGGCCGAACCCGATCGAATCGTCGGGGTTGAGTGGGCGCCGACCGCGAAGAGCCTGTTCCTCGTCAATATTCAGGTGGAGGCGCTAGACCGGGCTCGGCTCCTCAGCGATGTTACGAGGGCGCTTTCAGATATGCACGTGAACATCCTGAGCGCCTCAGTCACCACCTCACGAGACCGCATAGCGTTGTCGCGATTCACCTTTGAAATGGCCGACCCGAAGCACATGGGCTCGGTGATCAAGGCCGTGCGAAACGTCGAAGGGGTCTACGACGCATATCGGGTGTAGATCGAATCCTGTTCAGCCCTTGAACTCCGCGGCTGCTGCCTGTGCTGCGCCGAGCAATGCCCTAGTGCCCGCGATCGACGCATCGAGGCGATCCACCTCGACGAGGTCACCCTTTTCCAAAGCCTTGGCACGCTTGCCCTCGAGCTTGGCGATCCCGTCGGTAAAGGCGTTCGCTGTGGATTCGGCGCGCGCGCGGGTCTCAGGGTTGGTGCGCTTCCAGGTTTCCGCCTCGCTGCCGCGGACGGCATCCTCGACCACTTTTAGCCGACGCTCGAGCCGGTCACGGTCCGCTCGAGGCAGGTCACCGACCTTTTCCCAGCGCTCGCTGATGGAGCGAAGTGCGCGCTTGGCAACCGAGGTCTCGGTGACGGGAAGGAGCGCTTCGGCCTCGGCGACAAGCGACTCCTTGGCGGGAATGTTCTCCTTGAGCGAGTCCTCCTCCGCGGAATCCGAGGCGGTCTTCGCGGCGTAGAACACGTCCTGAGCAGCCTTGAAGCGCTTCCAGAGTTTGTCCTCATCCTGCTTAGATGAGCGAGGGGCGTCCTTCCAGGCGGTCATCAGGTCTCGAAGCTTGCGACCGGTCCCGGCCCAGTCGGTTGAGCTCGTGAGGGCCTCCGCTTGGGCAATAAGTTCTCGCTTGCGAGCAACGGCGACCTTGCGATCTGAGTCGAGTTCGGCGAAGTGGGCGCGTCGTGCCTTGTCGAACTGAGTCCGCGCAGCGCTGATCCGCTTCCACATGGCCTGCTCACCGGAACGATCCGCATGTGGGAGAGACTTCCACTCCTCGATCATGCTCGCGAAGCGTTCGCTCGTGGACTTCCACGACGTGGAATCGGCGAGCGACTCAGCTTCTACCGTAAGCGCCTCCCTAGCTACGGATGCCCGAGCACGCTGCTCAGCCTTCTGTGCCTGTGCTGCGGCCTTGGCCGTCGCGATTGACACCTCAAGTGCCTCGCACTTGGACTCGAGGGCAACGATGTCGCCGACGAACGAGCGAGCCGTAAGTCCCTCGCGAACCTTGGCGAGCACGAGTTGCGCCTGCTCTCCACTCGCCCGACCGTCAACGAGGCGCCTACTCACCAACTCGATCTCGACAACGAGATCGTCGTACTTGCGGCCGAAGAACGCAAGGCCTTCGGCGGGAGGGCCCGCCGCCCACTGTCCGACGACGAGTTCACCCTCGGGAGCGGTGAGGTAGACCGTGCCATCGTCGGTGACGCGGCCGAACCTGCTGGGATCACTGCCCTGCTTGACTGCCGGCTTCTTCATTGCCGGCTGCTTCATGGCCCCGGGGTTCGGCACCGACGACCCGCTCGGAACCGCGACCGCAGTGCGTTGCGGTAGGGAACCTGGGGTAGGCAGGGAACTTGGCGTAGGCAGGGAGGCTGGCGTAGGCAGGGAGGCTGGGGTAGGCACTGGTGCAGTGCCGGAAGCCGTGGCCTCGTCCATCAGGAAACCTGCCAATCTCGTGGGGTCACGGGTACATCTTGCACTAATGGTCCTCGCGTCATGCGGCGCTGACGGATGCCGACTCGATGACCACTGGTTGAACCGGGGGTCCATCGGATCCGCCGCCCTTGACTCCGAGGGCCGCAACCTGTTCAACAATGTCAAGGCCACCGGTGACAGTGCCCCAAATGGTGTAGCCGGATGGCAGGGTCGTGTCGCCATAGACGATGAAGAATTGAGACCCGGCCGTTCCAGCGCCGGCATTCGCCATCGCTACAGTGCCGGCGGGGTAGTTGGCCTCTCCCTCGGTCGGCAGGTTCTCGTCGGGGACCGTGTAGCCCGGGCCACCAGTGCCGTCACCCGCGGGGTCGCCGCATTGGAGAACGAGGATGCCCTCCGTCGTGAGTCGGTGGCATTGGGTTTTGTCGTAGAAGCCGTTCTCAGTGAGAAAGACCTCAGAGGCGACGGTGAGTGGGGCGGTAGATGGGAGGGTTTCGATCGTGATCGTTCCGCAATTCGTCACGAGGGTGATTTGCGCAGGCTTCTGGGACAGGGGTGATGGTTGCGGAGCGGTGGCGAATGTCTGATCATTTGCGCGGATGGCGCTGGGCTCGGTGCACGACAGGGCTGCGGGTAGGGCTGATCCGGACGGCGCTGCTGAGGACGAGGGTGCCTCTGACGGCACCGCCTCTGCAACAGGCTCGTCGGTCGAACTGGAGCGACTGACCGCGACCCAGGCTCCTGCGGAGATGACGATCACGGCAGCAACCGCGATACCGATGATCCGCTGCCGGCGCTTTCGCGCGATGGCTCCCTGCTGTCGCCGCACCTGCTGCCGCTCGTACTTCTCGCGGGCTAGTCGCTTCTCGCGCCGGTTGCTGGTCACGCGCAGAGTCTATTCGGCACCTGTGTCGTCCGGCATTAGGCTTCGCAGATGCTCATCGTTGGCTTTCCTGCAGGTTCATGGGCGACCAACTGCTACGTCATTGCGAGTCGCCCCGGAGAGCCCTGTCTCGTCATCGATCCAGGTCAGGATTCGATCGGTGGTGTCGAAGAGGCGATCCGGGAGCATTCATTGACGCCAGCGGCGGTCCTCCTCACCCACGGGCACATTGATCACGTTTGGTCTGTCGCACCTGTGGCGCACGGATTCGGTATCCCGGCCTATATCCACGCGGACGATCGGTATCGGCTGGCCGATCCTGCAGGCACGAGCGTCGTGGCGTCACGGGAGCATCTGCTCGCGATGACGAAGGGGGCCCTTGAGTTGACGGAGCCGGACGATGTCCGGATCCTTTCCGACGGAGTGACCCTCGAACTCGCGGGGATCAACCTCGTCGTGTCCCACGCGCCGGGCCACACCGAGGGGTCGGTGGTGTTCACCCGACCGGGTGATGCGAGCGAAGATCCGATCATGTTCAGCGGTGACGTGCTCTTCGCCGGCTCGATTGGCCGCACAGACCTCGCGGGAGGCGATTCCGCCGCCATGCGTAGGAGTTTGGAGCGCGTCGTCATTACCGCTGACGATGCGACGATCGTCCTGCCCGGGCATGGTCCCCAGACGACCATCGGCGCGGAGCGCATCTCTAACCCGTTTCTACAATTCGGGGGCGATTTCTTCTCCGCCCCATCTCGGGGAATGTAATGGGGTTGTTCCAGGCGCCGAAGGGCGTGCCGGAGTACTTCGGGTCCCGTGGTCAAGCATTCCTGAGTGCGCGCGAGGCGCTGAGCCGGCCGGCGATGCTCGCTGGCTACGGATATGCAGAACTCCCGGTATTCGAGGATACGAACCTGTTCGTTCGCGGCGTGGGGGAGTCCACCGACGTCGTCTCCAAGGAGATGTACACCTTCGAGGACAGGGGCGGCCGGTCGTTGACCCTGCGACCCGAGGGCACGGCGGGAGTCATGCGACTCGTTGTCGAGCATGGCCTTGATCGGGGGCAACTGCCCGTCAAGGTCTGGTACGCAGGTCCGTTCTTTCGGGCCGAGCGTCCGCAGCATGGCCGGTATCGCCAGTTGCAGCAGGTCGGCATCGAGGCCATCGGTTCCGATGACCCCGCGATCGACGCAGAGGTCATCGCACTTGCTGATGAGGCCTTCCGGTCCCTTGGACTCTCGCAGTACACGCTTCATCTGACCTCGCTCGGATGTGCTGGCTGTCGACCCGGGTACCGCGAGGTGCTCATGTCCTTCCTCGCGGATCTTGACCTCGACGAGGCCACGCGCGAGCGCGCAGCGATCAACCCGCTGCGTGTGCTAGATGACAAGCGGCCTGAACTGCAGTCGCGACTCGCCGAGGCTCCACACATGGTCGATCACCTGTGCGACGACTGCGGCGCCCACTACGTTGCTGTGAGGCACTCCCTGAGCATCCTCGGGGTGCGGTGGACTGAGGCCCCTGCCCTCGTTCGCGGTCTGGACTACTACACACGCACCACCTTCGAATTCACCCACGACCTGCTGGGCGCCCAATCGGGCATTGGGGGAGGCGGGCGCTACGACGGCCTCATGGAATCGATCGGCGGGGCGGCGCTTTCGGGTATCGGTTGGGGTATCGGTACCGATCGCACACTGCTCGCCTGCGAGGCCGAGGGCCTCGAGGTGGGTGTTGGGCCCCTCGTCGACGTCTTCTGCGTACCGATCGGGGTCGAGGCCAAAACCCGACTTGTCGGCCTGGCCGGACGACTCCGGGCCAGCGGCGTACGCGCCGACATTGCTTACGGCGATCGGGGGCTGAAAGGGGCAATGAAGTCGGCTGATCGCAGCGGTGCTCCGCTCGTCATCGTGCTCGGCGACGATGAGGTGCACAGTGATACGGCTGTCATCAAGCACATGGCGACGGGGGAGCAGGTGA
This sequence comes from Bifidobacterium breve, assembly GCA_945877545.1. Taxonomy (GTDB): domain Bacteria; phylum Actinomycetota; class Actinomycetes; order S36-B12; family S36-B12; genus WLND01. Next base: position 6,102 of record CAMCSO010000062.1, read on the forward strand.
CCATTCCGTGGGACAGTGTGCTGGACGTGGTTCAGGCACGAGTCCAGAAGCAAGCAATCGAGAGGAATGCGCGGTGATCCGCTCAACGAATGCCGGAACGATTCGGTCAGGCGATGTCGGCAACGTGGTGACACTGGCGGGGTGGGTTGCCAGTCGCCGCGATCACGGTGGCGTGGCATTCCTTGATCTGCGTGACGCGAGCGGCATCGTCCAGGTGGTCGTCCACGATCCCGAGGTCGCGCATGGCCTGCGCGATGAGTATTGCCTGCGCATCGTCGGTTCTGTCTGTGCTCGCCCGGCAGGAAACGAGAACCCAGACCTGCCGACCGGGGCCATCGAGGTCATGGCACAGGAGGTCGAAATCCTGTCGGTCTCTGCACCGCTGCCGTTCCCGATCGACGATCGAGTGACGGTCGGCGACGAGGTCCGGCTTAAGTACCGCTACCTCGATTTGCGGAGGCAATCGGCCGGCGATGCTCTGCGCATGCGCTCGAAGGTCAACCAGATCGCTCGAAATGTACTCCTCGATCGCGACTTCATCGAGATCGAAACCCCCACCCTGACCCGGTCAACCCCGGAGGGTGCGCGCGACTTCCTCGTTCCGGTGCGGCTGCAGCCGGGACACTGGTACGCCCTTCCGCAGTCACCGCAGTTGTTCAAGCAACTCCTCATGGTCGCTGGGATGGAGCGCTATTTCCAGATCGCGCGCTGCTATCGAGACGAGGACTTTCGCGCCGATCGGCAACCTGAGTTCACCCAGCTCGACATCGAGATGTCCTTCGTTGAGCAGGCGGATGTCATTGAGGTGGGCGAGGCGATCGTGCGCGCGCTGTGGCAGGGGATCCTCGGGTTCGAGATCGGCGACATCCCCCAGATGACCTATGCGGAGGCGATGCGCAGGTTCGGCAGTGACAAGCCCGACCTTCGTTTCGGGCTCGAACTTGTTGATCTCACCTCGTACTTTTCGGCAACCCCCTTCCGGGTGTTCCAGTCTGAGCATGTCGGCGCTGTCGTCATGCCGGGGGGCGCTGACCAGCCGCGGAGGCAGTTTGACGCATGGCAGGAGTGGGCGAAGCAGCGAGGTGCCAAGGGCTTGGCCTACGTGACCATTGCTGCTGACGGGGAACTCGGTGGGCCGGTCGCGAAGAACCTGAGCGATGACGAGCGAGCCGGACTCATTGCCGCCGCTGGCGCAATGCCGGGCGACTGCGTGTTTTTTGCTGCAGGCAAGACCTCCGACGCGCGATCCCTACTCGGTGCCACCCGAATCGAGATTGCCCGCCGGCTGGACATGATTGATCAGAAGGCGTGGTCCTTCCTCTGGGTCATCGACGCGCCGATGTTCGAGGAGACCGAGGATGAGCAAGGTGTGAAGGGCTGGACAGCCGTCCACCACCCGTTTACATCGCCGAACGAGGAATGGCGCGATACATTCGAGCAGTCGCCCGGTGAGGCGCTCGCGTGGGCGTACGACATCGTGTGCAATGGCAATGAGATTGGCGGCGGATCGATCCGAATTCATCAGGCCGATGTGCAGGAGCGGGTGTTCGCGATGCTCGGCATGACCGAGGCGGAGTCGCAGGAGAAGTTCGGATTCCTGCTCGATGCATTCAAGTTCGGCCCACCGCCGCACGGCGGCATTGCGATCGGCTGGGACCGCACCTGCATGCTGCTCGCTGGTGCGCAGTCGCTCCGGGAGGTCATCGCATTTCCCAAGACGGGCGCGGGCCATGATCCGCTGACCGGTGCACCGACACCCATCACTCCGCAGCAGCGCAAGGAGGCCGGGATCGACGCTGTCATTCCAGCGGAGAATCCAACTCAGGACGCATAACTCAGGAAGGCCTACCGTGGACGTGGACGTCGCTCCGTATCGCGATCGATTCCGAATCTTCAAGAACGCCACGTACCTGAATAGTTGCTCCCAGGGTGCACTCGCCGACACTGTGCGCGGTGCGATGGAGCACTACATGGACGGCATGGACGAACTCGGTTCGCTCTGGGAGCAGTGGGCGGGAAAACAGGAGGAGGTCCGAGGCCTGCTTGCGCGGTTGTTCAACACGACCCCTGATGAGGTAGCCGTCACCGCCTCCGCATCGGCCGCGATCGACTCCATCGCGTCAGCACTCTTCCTTGAAGGCGGCCCGCGAACGGTCGTCACGACGTCGTTGGAATTCCCGACCGCCGGGCAGATCTGGCACGCGCAGGCGCCCCGCGGCGTCAAGGTCGTTCACGTCCCGGCCGGTCCGGACCACCGTCTCGCGATTGATGACCTTGCCGCCGCGATCGACGACGACACGGCCCTCGTGTCGGTGACGCATGTCTGCTACCGCAACGGGGCGATGACTGACTTGGCTGCGGTAATAGCGCTCGCTCACTCGCGTGGCGTTCGGGTACTCGTTGATGCCTACCAGTCGGCAGGAGCCATCCCGATCGACTTCGCTGCGCTCGGCGCAGATTTTCTCGTTGGAGGATGTCTAAAGTATCTCCTCGGTATGCCCGGTGTTGGATTCGGGCTAGTGACGAAGGAGGCATGCGCAGCATCGGTCCCGACGTCGACCGGTTGGTTTGCGGCGCGGGATATTTTCGCCATGGACATCTACGGGTACGACCCGGCGATTGATGCTCGTCGATTCGAGGCAGGCACTCCAGTGGTCCCAAGCCTGTATGCCGTTGCGGCCGGGCTGGAACTCCTGCTGGAGATCGGCGTCGACCAGGCATGGAAAGTCTCGTCGAGCCTGCACGATCAACTGCGCGCTGGAGTTGTGGACCTCGGTGGCACGGTCGTCACTCCCGGTGGTGCAGGTGAGCACGGTCCGATGATTGCCATCGCGTCAGCTGACGAACACGCCCTTGTTCGGGCCATGGCAGTGGATCGGGTGATCGTCTCGAGCCGCGACGGAAATATTCGGATCAGCCCGCACTTCTATAACAATGAAGGTGATGTTGAGGCCGCGTTGACCTCGATGCACCGGCATCGTCACCTGCTCGCCTAGAAGAGTGCGGTGGTGTGCGAAAAAGCCCGTGCTCAAAACCTGATGTCAGGAACCGTCGTTACGGAGTCGGATGTCGAAGCTCCGACGGAGCCTGGTGATGGCGTCGCTTATACGGTTGTCCACATTCAAGCTGACCAACCTCATCACCGGGAGCGAACGTGGACACAATCGACAGGGGAGAGTCCGGATACGAGTTCTCCCGAAGGGAAAAGGCGAGGATCGTCCTTGAGTCGCTGGCACGGATGTTTGTTGGTCTGGCGTTCGTCGTTGTCATGATGCGCCTAGTTCCCGTTGATCCGCACCTGAACCTCTGGATCCCCATCGCCATGGGCATCGTGATGCTCCTGGCATTCGCGTGGTACTTCAGGCTCCAACTTCGCCGGATCCATGTTGCGCAGTTCCCACGCATTCAGGCGACCGAGGCACTTCTACTCCTCGTTGCGATGTTCCTCGCGTTCTTTACCGTGACCTACAACGCCATGTCGCTCGCGGAGCCCGCCAGCTTCTCGGAGGACCTCGATCAGTTCTCGGCGTTCTACTTCGCGGTGACCGTTCTGGCCACCGTCGGCTTCGGTGACATCACCCCGGTGACGATTCCGGCCCGCTCTGTTGCGATGGTGCAAATGGGATTCGACATCGCCTTCATCGCAGTGGCTGTTCGAATCGTTTCGGGGACGGCCAATCAGGCCCTGAGGAACCGCAGTGAACAAGCGAATGGGGCATAGCGCTTGCCGTCCTCGGAGGTTGGGGTGACGATCGATCAAGTAGGAGCCCTTAGGGAACTGCAGCAGGCTCGGCCGGGCGACCCGTTCGTGACATGGCGTGTCGATCCAAGCACTATCGAAGTGGTTGCGACGGACGGTGACCATGGTGCGTGGACGAGGTTGACGCGTAACCGAACTGAGCGGTGGGCGACCGTGCTCGGCGACGACGCAGAGCGCGTGACCGCGCTGCTGCGTGCCTTGGATATTCGCACTCCGATCGATGGAGTGACGGTGCACGCGAGTGCATATGCGGCACTGCCGCAGGAGTTTCGATCACCGGTGACTGGCCACTGGTGCCTGTGGTTCCTCGATGCGAATCGGATCACTGAAGCGACGCGAGGTCTCGCTACAGGTGCATCAATGCTCGACCTCAATGACCCAAGAATCGACGAATTACTGAGGCACTCCGACTCCGCCCACATCTTCGCAGGTGCCCCGAGCATCATCCGGTGGGCTGGTGTCGAGAAGGACGGACGGCTCCTCGCGGTTGCTGGTCAGGAGGTTGAAGCGTCTGGATCGGCACATCTCGTGAGCGTGTGCTGCGAACCAGAATTCCGCGGAATGGGCTACGCGCGAGCGGTATGCTCTCGCCTCGTCGTCGAGGCCGAGTCCGACGGCTCACCGGTGACGATTTTGGAAATGCACGCTGCAAATGCAGCAGGTCGAGCCCTCTACTCGGCAATCGGATTCACCGAGGTGCGTCAGTATCGAAGTGGCCTCTTGACGCCGAGGATCAGCGTCACGGAGGATGCAGCGTGACTCCAGCGAATCGACTGGCCAGCGCCGGAGCACCGAGGGGTGCGGCCGCCGTTGTCCTTGGTGTCGGCCTCGCCACGGCAGGAAGCACCCTGAGCCTCCTCAGTGCCACAGGGATCACAACGGCGGCGGGCGATTTCGACTCAGGCGCGATCTACACGGGCATCTACGTTGCCATCGGCTTAGTAGCGGGGGCATTGGCCATGCCCTACGCCCCTCATCTGTGTCGAGTCATGGGCACGCGCGTGGCATACGCCTGGGCCACGTCCCTGCTTTGTGTGTGCTGGATCCTTGTCGCGTTGCTGATCGTCCTCGGCGTTCCTGCGCTCCCGGTCTTGCTTTTGGCCGCCCCAGTCCTCGGAGGCTTTATCGGATTCACGGCTGTTCTGTCACCCGTGGTGTACAAGGCCTACCTCTCGTCAGGCGATATGTCGCAAGTCATGGCCCGCATGACCGTGGTCAAGGGCGTGGCAGCAGTGATCGGTGCCTTGGTCGGCGGAGTCTTCATCACGAGCGACACTGAAGCGCTCGGCTTGCTCGTAGCAGGGCTGCTCAGGGTCCCACTCGTATTTTTGGCCCTGAGGCTCAGTCCAGCACGCTCGATTGCCGAACCACTCCAAACCCCGACACCGTGGGGTGACATCCTCACCAGCCTGAAGCAGAGCCCGGCGCTGCGCCGATCAACGTACCTCGCATGCGGTGTGGCGCTGTTCATCGCGCCCATGCCATCCCTCGTGGTTCCCTTGACCCAGGCCCTCCGGAGGGAACCACTCCTGCAAGGGGCTGGCCTACTCCTGGCAAGCATCGCGATCGGGGAACTGCTCTCACCAATTGTGGTGTCTCGACTTCGGGTGAAGCGCACGCTGATCGCGTCCTCTGCACTCGCATCGGTGGTGGCGGGTGGGATTCTGCTTGCCCTCGCTGTGACCTCGATAACGCTGTCGAACGAAATCGAGTTGTTTGCCTGGGGGATATTGGGGATTGGGTTCGGGGCCAGCCGCTTCGCATCGCGCGCGCTCACGTTCGGGGCAGCATCCGAAGCGCAGGAGGTCCACGATGTCTCGAAGAGCCTTGCCGCGATGTTGCTTTCCGCATGTCTAGTGGCGCCCATTGGGATTCTGGCGTGGAGCGTACTCCTCGGACGAGGCATGGCGCCCGTCGCGCTGGCATTGGGGGCCGTTGGGATCACCTGCGTCGGGTTTGCTGTTTACCGTCCTAGGCTGCGGGCGTGACTCTCTTTGATGACGGGCTGTCGCCCCTGCGAGCGTCGGCGCCCCTTGCGGTGCGTATGCGGCCAGTCAGTGTTGATGAGGTCATCGGTCAAGAATCCGCGCTTGGCGAAGGATCGCCCCTGCGTAACCTGCTTCAGTCGGCGGGTGAGGGTTCGACAATTTCGGTGATCCTGTGGGGACCACCTGGCACCGGGAAGACCACGCTGGCGTCACTCGTGTCGCAGGCATCGGGCCGAGTATTCGCTGAGCTCTCTGCAGTGACCGCCGGGGTTCGCGATGTGCGTGGCGTCATCGATAGTGCACGCGACCAACTCGCGATGCATGGACGGGGCACGGTGCTCTTCATCGATGAGGTGCACCGCTTCTCGAAGAGCCAGCAGGACGCACTGCTCCCCGCGGTGGAGAACGGTTGGGTCACGCTCATCGCGGCGACGACTGAGAATCCCAGCTTCTCGGTGATCTCCCCGCTGCTATCTCGCAGTGTCGTCGTGACGCTTACCTCCCTCGCTGATGTTGACGTCGCAGCGCTCATCCGGAGAGCGGTTGTCGATCCACGGGGTCTCGGTGGTCGCGTCGAGATCTCTGATGACGCCGTCGCCGTCCTCGCCCAATTCGCGATGGGTGACGCCCGCAGGGCATTAACCGCCCTCGAGGCTGCTGCCGCAGGAATCCGGTCCCAGGCCAAAGATGCCCGGCCATTACTCGAGGTCGAGAATATTGAGCGGGCTGTCCAGCATGCAGCGCTCCGCGATGACAAGGACGGCGACCAGCACTACGAC
>CAMCSO010000063.1 GCA_945877545.1 Bifidobacterium breve
TGGCCGTCACGACGCCGGTGCGGTCCTTGCCCGCCGAGCAGTGGTACACCACCGGGTGCTGTTCGGGATCGACCATGTGCCGCAGTACTGCGATGACGACGTCACCGTTGACCTCAATCTGCCCCAGGTAGTCGTCGATGAGGTTGTCACATGCCCCGGCATCGATCTGCTCCTGATTCACTCCGGACAGAGGAAGCATCGGGTAGTTCAGCACCGTGATGGTCTCATCAATGAGGGAGTAGCCGCCGCGCTCCACCTCGATATCAATTCGCAGGTCGATGACGGTCCGCGGGCCCACGATCTCGATGAAGTCCTCGTGTCCTTTCGCGGTGAGGCTGAGCAGACTGTCACAGCGAACAGCAATCCCCTGCCGCACGACCTGCCCATCGCCGGTTCGTAGTCCCCCGAGGTCACGGGCATTCGCCAGTCCATCGATCTCCAGCGGAGTTGCCTTCGACGTCGTCATTCGCAGACCCGTCGAGCCGAGGCTAGGAGATCGACAGCGTGTGCCTCCGGATCCCTGGGGTTGACGAGTCCGATGAGCGGGCATTCAACCGCCAGGATGGCCCCCGTCGGGATGCACTCCGTGAACTCACGGACTGGTAGATCACCCTGATCCGGCATGAGGCGTGCCGTCACCGCTTCCGCCCGTGCCGCTGCAGCATCGGGCGCCGGCAACGATCCCTCGGCTCCGCAGATCTGCACGTAGGGGAATAGTCGCGCCGGATAGTCGAGCATGTCATCCGGGGCGCCGCCGGAACGCACGAGATGCAGGACGTCGGCAAGGACGACGACATTCGGCGCACCGGCCGCGATGACCGCCTCACTCGCGGCCTGAAGGGTTGGTGCGGACGAGAAGAGCATGAACTCGACCGAGAGCGCTACCTGATACTCAGCCGCCTGCTCGGCGAGGAGGGCTAGCGAATCTCTCCGGCGCACCGGGTCCGGATCCTCGAGGGTCGTGATGATGTATCGGGCACCGAGGTACTCCGCCGCCTCAAACAGCGACATCGGGTCGACCGTCGGGCCGTCCCCTGTGATCCTGATGACCTCGAGATCAAGGATCCCGACGCCTGAGTCGTCGATGACCGCCTTCAGTTCCCTGATCGCCACGCCGTTACCGAGGATGCCGTGATCGATGCCGGACGAGGTCGGCGTCAGCCGAAAGCCGGTGTAGTGGAAGCCCGCGTGCTGGGCGGCGCGTACTAGGCCGATCGGCGGCACACCGATCATGGACAGGTGGGCGAGGGAATATTCCTTGGTCATGTTCACTTCCCGGTAAGTTGCGCGACGACTGGCGCGAATGCGTCAATGTTGGCATCACCGACGGTGATGTACGAGAAGCCGTAGCGCTCGCGCCTGCGGATGAGTGCCTCGCAGATCTCAGCGACGCTGCCGACAGCGGCGTGCGGGAAATCGACGAGCTCGTCGCGGGTCAGATTTGTGCGACCCATGAGAGCCTCGGCGGTCATCTCCGAGACGCCGTCGATCGACACGAAGTAGCACGCCGTCTCGAGCTCGATCGAATCGAACCGATCACCGGCTCCCTCGCGCACCCAGGCGATCTTCTTGTCGGTCTCCTCGGCCGTTGAACTCGCGATGCTGTTGCTGCCAACGACCCCTGCACTGTTGTTGAAGTTGATGCTGACGATGTCGGCAAGCTCACCGGCGAGACCGAGCACCTTCGGCGCGCCACCGCCGATCATGATCGGCGGGTGCGGCCGCTGAATCGTTGCCGGGACCGCCGTGTACCCATACGAGGTGACCTGCTGGCCGCGGTAGTTGACCGGCTCCCCTCCGTACGCGGCGATCATCAGTTCGGTCGTCTCGCGCAGCAGTTCGATGCGGCGGCCCGCACCCTCGAATGGGATACCGAGCGCCTCATACTCATTTTGGAGCCAGCCGGCCCCGAGACCGATCTCCAGCCGACCCTCGGATAGCACGTCGATCGAGGCCATCTCCTTCACCAGGCAGGTCGGCAGGTGGTAACTCACGCAGGTCATCCGCGACCCGATTCGCAGCGTGTCAGTCACGACTGCGGCCGCAGCCATCGCCGGGATCGAGGCGAGGGTCTGGACCCGGTGGCCGGTCGGTGCGATGAGCTCTCCGGGACCGAGGTAGTGATCGGCGAGGAACAGGGTCGAGTAGCCAAGTGCCTCGACCTTGCGGGCGAGGTCGCACCACTCGCGGCGCGACTCGCTGCGGTAGGCCTGGATGGCGAAGCGAAAGGGCTTGACGTCGCTTGGGAGCGTGCTCATTTTGGCGCCTTTCTGGCCCAGCGAAAGAACTGACCGTGCGATGCCAAATAGCCGCCATCGACGAAGAGCACCTGGCCAGTGACCCACGAGGCCTCTGGCGAGCAGAACCAACTGATCGCACTGGCGATGTCATGGGGCATCCCCATGCGAGCAATAGGCAGGCAGCCGGCGATGAGCCCTTGCGCTGCCTCAGTGCCGTAATGCTCGGTGGTGCCCTCTGTGAGAACGGTACCCGGGCCCACCGCATTGCAGCGGACCCCGAAGGCCCCGAACTCCAGTGCCATCGCCTGCGTCAACTGATTGATGGCCGCCTTCGATGTGGGGTACAGCGAGGTCGATGCGGGGTGGGCCTTGGAGGTGATCGACGACAGGTTGACGACGCTGCCGCCGCCGTTTTGGCTCATCACCGGCACGAGTGCCTGAGCTGCAAGAACCGGGGCAATCACGTTGACGTCAAGAATGCGGCGCATCTCCTCGTGGGTGGTGTGGAGCAGATCCTGGTAGCGCTGGATCGCGGCATTGTTCACCAGTGCAGTGCACTCCGGCGCGAGCTCGCCAAGGCGCGCCAACTGCTCATCATCCGTCACGTCAAGGGCCACACCCCGGCAGCCGAGTTCAGCCGCAGCATGGGCGATCTGCTCGTCGTTGACATCAACGGCCAGCACCTCGTATCCGTCGGCGAGCAGTCGTTCGGCGACCGCGCGTCCGATGCCCTGTGCCGCTCCGGTGACGACCGCGGTTCCGAGTCCGCTCATTTCAGCTCCTTCGAGTATTCATCCGCTGAATCACACTGCGAGACGTCGTCCCCGTGGACCGCCCAGTCGACGCAGCGGCGCAGGATTGTCCTGAACTCAGGTGACTCCCACGCAGCAGTATCGGTGACGCCGAGGTCGTCTATGCCCTGATCTGCGACATCAAAGCGTCCGCGGCAGTGCCCAAGGGTGAAGGACACCACTGATCCGTTGCCCTCCGGTCGGCTGAACAGCACCGGATGCCGCGCGCGCCCGGGCACCTGCTGGGTCTCAAAGCCCGGGCAGGGTCCGTCGTAGGGGGCGTCCATGATCACCTCAAGGTCACCAGCGAGTTCGGACACGTAGATCTCGTCGGTTGTGACGAATGCTGGGACGCCTGACACCAGCGGGTGGTCCGGATTCACCATCTCAATGAGTGTCGGGGTGATTCTGGGGTGCGCGAGAAACCGGTTGCCAAGGAGTGCGCTGAACTCCGGCATGGCATCCGGGGTCCGATACACCCGCTCGGCGCCCGGGAGCGGGGCGTCAATCGCGGAGTTCGTCGCATGGAGGGCTAGTAGCCTTCCGCCCGCGCGAACCCGGTCACGGAGAACGAGTGCCTGCTCCCTTCCCGGCCTCACGTCGCACGTGTAGGCGACGACAGCATCTGCCGCAGCCAGTGCGTCAACATCGGTGAAGTCCTGGTGGACGCTGCAGCGCACGCTGTCATGACGTCCGAGCAACGCAAGGATCTGCAGCCGCGCGTAGTCGAAGTCATGCCAACGACCGCCGCAGACGAGGGCAACATTCACCCGGCCCGCTGTGCAGCGAGCTGGGGCGTCCATCGTCTGTGGCGCGATCGCGTGAGGTCTGGTGTCGCTCAGAACTGGGTGCGGACGGTCATGCCGCCATCGCACACAATGTTTGTTCCGACGCAGAAGCCGGAAGCCGGGCTGGCGAGGTAGACGATCGCTGAGGCGACCTCCTTGGGCTCGCCCATCCGGCCGATCGGGATCGAGTCCTTGACCTTCTCGTAAACCTCGGGGCGGCCGGCCTTGATCTTGCCCCAGTCGCCATCCTCGGAGTAGGTGGGACCAGGCGAGACGGTGTTCACCCTGATGCCCTTGGGGGCGAGTGCGTGGCCCGCGGCCGAGGCGTGACGGATGATGGCCGCCTTGAATGCGCCGTACGAATTCGGTGAACTCGGCCAGACATTGTCGAAGCCGAAGGTCGATGACAGGGCAACAATTGAGCCGCCGCCGGCCGCCTCCATGATCGGAGTGACCTCGTCGATGGCGTGGACGAGGGGCATGAGATCCAGGCTAAGGCTGTTCGCCCACTGCTCCGGGCCCTTGACAGACCCAGCGGTCACGTTCGAGACCAGGATGTCGAGGCCGCCGAATTCTGCGGCGGCGTCTCGGATGAACCCCTTGAGCGCGTGCTCATCACTCACGTCGAATGCGCGGGCAAAGACCGTTGCACCGCGGCTGCGGAGATCGGCAGCCACCTCGAGGACGGACTCGGCATTGCGCGCGCAGAAGGCGACTGACGCACCCTCCGCAGCGAGGAGTTCGACGGTTGCCCGGCCGATACCTCGAGTGCCACCGGTGACGAGGGCTCGCTTACCGCTCAGGCCTAGATCCATGTCAAACCTCTTCGCTCAGTGCGGCGCAGGGCGTCGCTCGGGGGTGCCACTCTGGATGCGGGTACGGCAATGCAGTGACGGGAGCATGTTACTAGCATCAGACTACGGTAAGTACGCATTCCGCCGGTTGCGTCCCTCTGGATGCAACCGGCGGACCAGGCAGTTGACAGTGGAGATCACATGAGCCTCGTGCACGTGGACCCGATCGGTATCGACCTTGAGGTCGCGCCAGGCGTGACCGTGATGACCGCCGCACGCGGCGCCGGGTTTACCTGGCCGACCGTCTGCGATGGCTCAGCATCATGCGGCACCTGCGTGAGCGTGGTCCAAGACGGTCTTGACAACTGCGGCGAGATGCCCGCTGACGAGCGCGAGACGCTCACCCGCACCCTCGTTCCGCTCGACGGACAGCGTCGCCTGGCCTGTCGACTCACGGTTACCGGTCCGGTCAGCCTGAAGAAGCGGGGCGTACATGCGGTCGAGGCCGGCAGCGAATGAGCGATACCAGCGCCTTGGAACTGCAGGTGATCCACGAGCGACTCGAACGACTCGAGACGACGGAGGCGGCACGTGCCGCCGCATACCGGTACGCGCAAGCGATCGACACCCCCGACTTCGAGATGCTCGCCGAGGTATTCGCCCCCGAGGCGTCACTCACCACACGGCGCGGCACCCGTCACTCCCGCGACGCGATCGTGGAGTACTACCGCGAAGCGCTCGCCGCCCCCCTTGCCCGCCGGCACTTCATCGTCAACCAGCAGGTCACTTGGCTGGCGCCCGGCGAGGCACTCATGCGCTCGTCCTTCCTCTACACCTTCGCCGGTGATGCCACCTCGATCCTGGGCTGGGGTGGCTACGTCGATCGGGTGAGCGTGCACAACGGAATCGCCATGATCGTCGAGAAGACGATCACTGTCGATGCCCACGCGGATAGCCGCATCGGCTGGGCGAACTGAGGATTACCGGCGGGCGGCATCGAGGAGCGGCGCGAGCCGATCGGGAACTGTCAGCCAATCAGCCTCCGAGATAATCGACGGATCGAAGTTCGCGTCGACGGAGACCGCATCAACCCCTGCCCCTGCCGCAGCCGCAACCTCGGTGCAGAGCTCGTCGACACTGAGCGGCCTGAGGTTGGCGACCTCAACCGGTGGATGGGTGAAGAGGTTCCAGCACATGGCCAGAGGTGCGAGGTGGGCAGGGCGCATGGTGCCAAGTTCTGCAAAGGTCTCCAGATGCTGATCAAGCGTGCCCGAAGCCGGGTTCCAGACATCGAACTTCTCGGCCGTGCGCTTGAGTCCTGCGGCCGAGCGCATGCCCGACATGAGCGGCGGATGCGGGCTCTGGAGCGGCTTGGGCCGAACATCCGACTCGGGGATCGAGAAGAACTCCCCCTCGTACGAGACCGGGTCACTCCCCCAGCACGCGAGCAGCGCGTCGACGAGCTCATCTGCCCGCTTGCCGCGGGTGCGTGGATCGACGTCGTACTGCGCGTGCTCCTCGTCGGACCAGCCGACGGAGAACCCGAATACGGTGCGTCCGCCAGCGAGGATGTCGAGGGTCGAGATCCGCTGCGCCAGATCGACAGGGCGGTGGTAGCCCGCGACGAGGATGCTCGTGCCGATCGTGATGGTCGACGTCCACGCGGCGACGGCGGCCAGCAACTCCATCGGCTGCAGGATCGATCGATACGCCTCGGGGACGGCAAGCCCAGGTCGGGCTGAGTAGCCCGACGCCGGGTGCCGCGGATAAAACAGGTGCTGCTGGACGAAAAGCGACCCGAACCCGAGCTCCTCCGCCCGCTCGGCAAACCCGCGGACGACGTCCCTAGACACGTGACCGCCGAGCTGGGGGAGGCTGAGCCCGACCCTCGTCACGGGTAGAGACCACCACCGACGGTGACGACCTCACCGTGCATATAGGGCACCTCGTCGCTCAGCAGCCAGGCAACCGTCGCCGCGATCTCATCGGCCTCGGCGTAACGGCCCAACGGGATCCCGGCGAGGAGCGCCGCCTTGAGGGTGGCACCATCGATGCCGGCAAGTGCCCCGAGGCCATCCTCGAGCGGCTTCATCATGCGGGTGTCGACGACGCCCGGCGCCACCACGTTCACGCGGATCCCGAGCGCGCCGGTCTCCTTCATGAGGGAGCGCGCCAGTCCGATGACCGCGTGCTTACTTGCGTTGTACACCGAGACTCCGGCGTCACTCTTGAGCCCTGCGATGGATGCAGTGAAAACGATCTTCCCCGCGCTCGGCTGGGTCATCATTTGGCGCACGGCTGCGGCCGAGCCGAGGAATGCGCTGCGCACGTTGACGGCCATGACCTTTTCGAAGTCGGCGAGATCGAAGGTCGCGATCGGATTCACCTTCGACTCGACACCAGCATTGGCGTGGAACATGTCGACTGAGCCGAACCTGTCGACCGCGGTTGCGAAGAATGCCTCCGTCGCCGCAGGATCGCTGACATCTGCTCGTGCCGCAACGATTCGGTCGCCGAGTTCTGCTGTGAGGGCGTCAAGTCCGGCGCCATCGATATCAACGGCGACAACATTGGCGCCCTCGGAATGCAGCCGTCGGCAGGTTGCTGATCCGATTCCGCCGGCTGCTCCGGTCACGATCGCTGTGCGTCCTGCAATTCCCTTGAGCATCGTCATCTCCCTCGTGGCTGTATATCCCGAATGGTTCGGCGACTAGCCGCCGATCGTGCGCCCCTCGCCCCAATAGGGCCTGCGAAGGGCCAACTTGTCGACCTTCTGCATCTCATTTCGCGGCAGCACGTCAATGAACTCGACGAGGCGCGGGATCTTGTATCCGCCAAGACGCTCCCGGCACCAGGCATCGAGTTCTGCAAGTGTTGGAGGTGCGCTCTGCTCGGCCGGGACGACGAGCGCGAGCAACTGCTCGCCGAGATCGGGGTGCGGGACTCCGATGACGGCGACATCGAGAACGCTGGGATGCTCGAGGAGCACCTGCTCACTCTCGGACGGATACAGGTTGACCCCGCCCGAGACGACCATGTCGGAGACCCGGTCGGTCACGAAGATGAAGCCATCCTCATCGACATGGCCGACATCGCCGAGCGTGAAGACGCCGGGCCGCACATAGGCCTTCTGCGTCTTCTCTTCGTCACGGTGATACCGAATCCCATGGCCTTCGGGGGCCTCGAAGGCGAGGAGACCTTGCTCCCCCGCCGGTAGTTCGGCCCCCTGCTCGTCGAGTACGAGAATGCGATAGGGCTCGACGACCCGGCCAACCGAGCCGGGATGTGCGAGCCACTCCGTCGAGTGGATCCGGCACAGGGTCCCTGACTCGCTTCCTCCATATGACTCAGTGAACACCGGGCCGAGCCAATCGATCATCGCCCGCTTCACATCTGGAGGGCACGCAGAGCCGGTATGGGCAATCATCGCGATTGACCCCAGATGGTGCTGTGCCCGAATCTCGGGGTCGAGTGCGAGCATCCGCTGAAAGTGCGTTGGCACCATGACCGACGAGCACACGTCGTATTCATCAATGAGGGCAAGCGCCCGCGCCGCATCGAACCGGCCCATGATGATGACGGTCTCACCGAGCAGAAGATGACGAACCGCGGCCAGCGGTCCGTTGTGCTGGAGCGGCCCCACCACAATGTGTGCACCAGAGGGGAATTGCGCGCGTTCACGCAGGACTCGCAAATAGTCGTCACTCGTCTCGACGGGCGTAAGCACCCACCGGGTCTCGGTACCCCGGGCGCGGCCCGTCGTGCCGGACGTGTAGACCATGACCGGTCTCGGTGGGCGAACCTGAAATTCATGGGTTTTCGACGACGCTGCAATCCACGCATCCCACGTCACGACCCCCTCCGGGGCACCGGTCGATACCTCGCATGAGTGCAAGACAACTGTGGCGACGAGCCCGGCTGCGAGCGCCTCGATCGCGACCGCTGCACCCCCAGCCCCGGCGACGAGCCCCACGATGCCAGCGTCGTCAATCTGATCCGCGAGCTCCCTAAGGGTCAACTGGCGCGAGATCGCCACAGTGCCGACTCCGACGAGCAGGCCCGCAGCGTGCGCGAGGAGCGTGGGGGCAGCATTGTCACCGAGGACTCCCCAGCGGGAGTCTGGGTCGGGTGCATCAGCAAGCATGGCCGCCGCTGAGCTCTGGAGCTCATGTGCCACCTGCGACCACGTTCGTACGGCTTCGTCGTCGACGAGCGCAATGACAGAGGGCTGGCTCGCTGCTCGATCTGTAATCGGTCCAAGCGGCAGGGACGACATGTTGGTCCTCAACGACACCTTGGTCCTCACAGTCAGGGGCGCAGGCCCGATGATTCGCAATTAGGATACTGCTCGTTAGTGGAGAAGGAGTCAAGAAACCCGAACTGCTCACTATGATCGAATACCAAAGAAGCGTCACCCACGACAGCGAATCGGAGCAATGATGGACTTCCAGCTGAGCGCACGGGCCCAAGAGCTCTCAGACAACATGTGGGATTTCCTCAACACCCGCGTACTGCCGTCGGAAAAGGAGTACGACCGCTACCGAGCAAGTGTCGGCCCCGAGGACTCCACCCTCCCCCCCATCGTGGAGGAGCTCAAGACAGAGGCGCGCGCAC
Source organism: Bifidobacterium breve (assembly GCA_945877545.1). GTDB lineage: Bacteria > Actinomycetota > Actinomycetes > S36-B12 > S36-B12 > WLND01. Next base: position 9,228 of record CAMCSO010000063.1, read on the forward strand.
GTGGCCTATGGAACCTGTTCCTGCCTGCCGAGAGCGGGCTCACGAACACCGAATACGCATCGTTGGCGGAGATTTCTGGCTGGAGCATGGACATCCTGCCCGAGGCGATCAACTGCCAAGCCCCGGATACCGGGAACATGGAGACCCTGCATCTGTTCGGAACAGCTGAGCAAAAGGCGACATGGCTCGCGCCGCTCCTCGATGGCACCATTCGCTCCGCATTCGTCATGACGGAGCCCGCTGTCGCGAGTAGTGACGCCACGAACATCACCTGCTCGATTGAGCGCGATGGCGATGAGTGGGTCATCAACGGGCTCAAGTGGTGGGCGAGTGGCGCGATGGATCCGCGATGTCAGATCTTCATCGTCATGGGCAAAACTGACCCCGACGGGCCGGCCCACCGCCGTCAGTCAATGGTCCTCGTCCCCCGAGACACCCCTGGCGTCACGATCGAGCGATCCCTTCCCGTCCTCGGGCACTATGACCAGCACGGTCACGCACAGATTCGCTTCGAGGACGCCCGGGTACCAGTCTCGAACCTTCTCGGCGAGGCCGGCGACGGATTCATGATCGCGCAGGCTCGACTTGGTCCCGGCCGTATCCATCACTGCATGCGCGCCATCGGCGCCGCCGAGCGTGCCCTCGCGATGATGGTCGACCGAGCGAAGAGCCGAGTGGCGTTCGGCGGACCACTATCGGAACAAGGGACCATTCAGCGCGATATCGCCGAATCCCGCATCGAGATCGAGCAGGCACGCCTTCTCACCCTCAAGGCTGCCTGGATGATCGATCAAAGTGACGCCAAGACGGCACAGATGGAGATTGCCGCGATCAAGGTCATCGCCCCGCGGATGGCGTGCGCGGTCATCGACCGGGCAATTCAGATCTACGGCGGGATGGGCGTGAGCGACGACGTGCCGCTCGCACGAATGTACGGCTGGCACCGAGGCCTTCGGATCTTCGACGGCCCCGACGAGGTGCACCTGCGATCAATCGCACGCTGGGAACTCAAGAAGGAGCGGGCTGTTCAGTTCCCATCATGACCGGCACGAGGATGTCGGCGAGCGCGACCTCAAGGCGCGCCACCGGCAGCCGGCGAAGGCCTGATCGAAGAGTTCTTCCTTGCCACCGAAGTGGTAATAGACGGCGGTCGTGGCTCCCCGAACGATCTCAGCGCGGCGTGATGCACGGTGGCGAAGTCAGTCTCAAGGCCGGAGTCGATGACCCCCTTGGCCAATTACGACTACATCGCCGTTCGCCACTTCGTGGAATTCATTCAGGTTCTTGAACTTCAGTCATCGGGAATCAACGGGCTGCGAGTTCGCTGCCTTCTGCTCGCCAGTTAGTGCGCCCACCTCAACTCGAATGCAGCAGCAGACGCTCACCCCGCAGGTATCGGCCTACATGAACTTCGCCTCCCACGCATCTCCTAGCGAAACGGTCATCTTGTCAAAGGTCGCGATCTGCTTCGTGGTCAAAGGTGTCGCGTCGAGACCCTCTGATTGGCTGTTCATGATCTGGATGAAGTTTCCGAAGGTACGCACCGTTGTGTAGTCGTATTCGGAGACGCTGGCCGTGGCGCCGGAATCAATGGTCTTGGAGTTGATCCAGAGGTACGGATCGCCATCCTTCGTCTTCTTGGTGCCGTTGGTCAATATCGAAGGGACGAAGTTGGTGGTCTCACCAGAAACGTCTGAGGCGTCGCCTAACTGCTGCCCCACACACCTCTTCACCTGCTTCACGATGGTGTCGTAGGCCTTCTTGGCCGACTGCTCATTTGCGTACCAATGAATCTTCTGGTCGACTGCAAAAATCTTATCGCCACTCAACTCAGCAAAAGTAGAAGTGAGCAGGCTCCCTGCGCCTTGGCCTTCGATCCCGGTGCCGCCCGTCAATTCACATAACCACGGAGCGTCCGGTGTGCCCTTAGTGGTAGTTGCGACTGTGAAGTCCGCTGAATAACCCTTTCCCACCCCCAACGCCTGAGCCTGCGATGCGGTGAGCATCACAGAGTAGGCATCGGCGACGACCGCCGGCGAGAGCGTCGCCGCCTGGGCAGGGAGCGATGACATCGCAAGCGCAATTGTTGCCGCGATCACTGACACGCTCAGGGTGCGGGGGAGATTCATTGACTACTCCATTCGATGGGTAAACCGGCTGAATCAACCTAGATACTTCTCGCTTTGAAGTGAACCACGAATTATTGTCTGCCCGCAATCACTTTCCCCTAATCGGGCGCCAGATTCACCGGCTCTGCCCCGTTACCCGGTCGCAGACCAGCCGCATTTGATTCTGGGTGATACCGCTTATCCATTGATGCGCGCGATGGCGATGAGTGAGTCATCAACGGGCTCAAGTGGTGGGCAATCGGCACGATGGATCCGCGATCTCAAATCTTCATCGTGAAGGACGTCCGTGTACCTGTCTCGAACCTTCTCGGCGAGGCTGGCGACAGATTCATGATCGAGCAGGCACGCCTTCTCACCCTCAAGTCTGCCTAGATGATCAATCAACGTGACGCCAAGACTGCCCGAATGGAGATTGCCGCGATCAAGGTCATCGCCCCGCGGGTGGCGTGCGCGGTCATCGGATCTTCGACGGCCCCGACGAGGTGCACCTGCGATCAATCGCACGCTGGGAACTCAAGAAGGAGCGGGCTGTTCAGTTCCCATCATGACCGGCACGAGGATGTCGGCGAGCGCGACCTCAAGGCGCGCCACCGGGAGCCGGCTCAACGGACCGTCGATCCAGGTGGTCTGGGCCGTTGTGAGCAGTTGGTTCAGGAAATTGAAGGCCATGAGCTTCGATGCGTACTGCTCGCGCGCCTTGCGCGAACTGCGAGGTGGGCGGTCACTCTCGGCTAGGTAGTCGAATGCCCGTTGGGCGTGACGCTCTTGCCAGCCCTCGTACGTCCGCCGCGACTGCGGCGTGGCGCCCCCGAGGTGAAGGGTGAGAAACCTCGCCTCCACCGGGTGGGTTCGCCACCAAGCCCAGCCCGCGTAAATCACCTCACGCAGCACCTGCTCGTTCAGCACCTCCGCATTCCCGCGGATATGGTCAATTGACGCACTGAAGCCCTCGAGGCAAGCGGCGAACGCTTGATCAAAGAGTTCCTCCTTGCCGCCGAAGTGGTAGTAGACGGCGGTCGGCGCCACACCACACTCAATGGCAACCTCTTCGACGGTGGCCTCCGCGTACGTGAGCCGCGAGAAGGCGGTCGTGGCTCCCCGAACGATCTCAGCGCGGCGCGACGGACGGTGCGCCGGGCGACCCAGCGGATCGGGCTCCCCTTCAGCGAGCGGCTCGGCCGCGGTTCTCGTCACTATGTCAT
>CAMCSO010000064.1 GCA_945877545.1 Bifidobacterium breve
GTGAAGAAGAGCATCCGCAGCGGCTACTCGGCATGGGCCGTGTCGGTCTCGCGGTCGGATGGCTCGGTCGTCGTCGGCTACGTTGACGTGAAGACTGGGATTGCCTTCGACTGGACGCTCGCGGCATCCACCGGCACACCGGCTATTGACCTTGACGGCGCTGATTCGGTACTCAAGCCAGCGGAGCCGCCCAAGGCGCCTGCGTCAACAGGGAGCGAATCCCCGGTGACAGGTCTTGGGCCAGTGGTGTCGGAGCCTTGTTCGGTGTCGCCGGTGACGGGTCTGTGCGCTGGTCTGGCCGTGCCGCCGGGCGTGTCGCCGGTGACAGGTCTTGGGCCTGGCGTGGTCACGGGTCCTGTGACGTCCCCGGGTGTGTCGCCGGTGACAGGTCTTGGGCCCGGCGTGGTCACGGGTCCGGTGACCGCGCCCGGTGTGTCGCCGTTGACGGGCCTTGGGCCAGTGATTTCGGAGCCTTCGACGAGATCGCCTCTCACTGGCCTGTGACCCCCCGAACGTCGTGTTTGGCGGCGGTCGATAGGGGGGCCGTCGTAACTGGTGCAAAAGGGCCATTTCCGACACAGGTCTGAGACGGCGTACGATGAAGGCCCAACTAGCCGACCGGAAGGTCTCGTCTCTATGGCTTCGTCATCGTTCGTCGGTCGCGATATGGCCCTTGACCTAGGCACCGCAAACACGCTTGTCTATGTGCGGGGTCGAGGCATCGTCCTCAACGAGCCCTCTGTTGTTGCGATCAACAGCAACACTGGCGGCATCCTGGCAGTCGGTGCAGAGGCCAAGCGGATGATCGGACGCACGCCCGGCAACATTGTCGCGATCCGCCCGCTCAAGGACGGCGTCATCGCCGATTTCGACACCACCGAGCGCATGCTTCGCTACTTCATCCAAAAGGTCCACAAGCGGCGGCACCTAGCTAAGCCGCGCCTCATCATCTGTGTTCCCTCCGGTATCACCGGAGTCGAGCAGCGGGCGGTCAAGGACGCCGGCTACGCCGCTGGCGCACGCAAGGTCTTCATCATCGAAGAGCCGATGGCCGCAGCGATCGGCGCCGGGCTTCCCGTCCACGAGCCCATGGGCAACATGATCGTCGACATCGGCGGTGGCACCTCCGAGGTGGCCGTTATCTCGCTCGGCGGGATCGTCTGCAGCCTCTCTGTCCGCGTTGGCGGCGATGAACTCGACAACGCAATTATTCAATACATGAAGAAGGAGTATTCCCTCATGCTTGGGGAGCGCACCGCCGAGGAGATTAAGGTCGCCATCGGCTCGGCGTTCCCGGCGCCGGACGAACCGCACGCTGAGATCCGCGGCCGCGACCTCGTCACCGGATTGCCGCGGACCATCGTCGTGACGGCAGAGGAAATCAGGCGAGCCATTGATGAACCTGTCAACGCGATCGTCGATGCAGTCAAGGCGACCTTGGACCGCACGCCACCGGAGCTCTCCGGAGACATCATGGACCGAGGTGTCGTCCTCACCGGTGGCGGCGCGCTGCTCAAGGGTCTTGATGAGCGACTGCGCCACGAGACCGGCATGCCGATTCTCATCGCTGATCGCCCCTTGGACTGTGTTGTACTCGGCTCCGGCAAGTGCGTCGAGGAGTTCGATGCCCTTCAGCAGGTGCTCGTGTCGGAGCCTCGCCGCTAACCCGTTTCAGCATGGGCCGAGGTTCCACCGCAGTTCGCGAGTCGGGAGAATGAGCAGATGTTTTCGAGTCGCACCCGATTCGTGCTCACGGCTCTGTTCATCACAACCCTGACCTTCGTGATCATGGACCTGCGAGGCGGGCAAGGGCCGTTCACGAGTTTTCGATCTGCCATGAGCGGAGCGGTTGGTGGCGGCGAACAGGTGGGTTCGTTGATCTTTAGCCCGTTTCTCGGGGTGGCCGACTGGTGGGGTACGTGGGGTGATCAACGCGAGCGGATCGCAGGGCTGACGGCCGAGAACGACGAACTCCGCCTCCTCGTCGAGCGCTCGGAAGCCGACCGCGCACGCGCCGAGCAACTCGATGGCCTCCTTCGGGTCGCTGGGGTTGGCCGTTACGAAATCGTCGCCGCGGAAGTGATCGCGGTCGGTCCTGCTCAGGAATTCGCCTGGACGGTCACTATCGATGCAGGCAATGCCGATGGAATCCAGCGCGACATGAGCGTCATCAACGGCCAAGGCCTCGTGGGTCGCGTGCAATCCGTGACGAAGAACACCGCGACGGTCGTGCTGCTCGTCGACGCCTCGATATCGGTCGGAGCGAGGGTGGCTGGTTCCAGTGAGATCGGCATCCTGTCGGGTACTGGGCGGCAGGACTCCCTCGAGTTCCAGATGATCGATCCGGGTAGTGGGCTCGATCCCGGCGAGTCGCTCGTTACCTTCGGATCCAAGCGCGGACGTCCCTATTCGCCTGGAATTCCGATTGGCGAGGTGGTGAGTGTGTCGGGGACGGCGGGGCAGCTCACCCGTATCGCCACGATCCGCCCCTTTGCAGACGTCTCGACCCTCGGAGTCGTTGGAGTCGTCATTCGCCCGCCGCGCGAGGATCCGCGTGACTCCGTCCTGCCCGATGCCCCGCGAGCTCCCACTGCCTCTACATTGCCCAGTATCATCCTGCCGAGCCCGACACCTCTCGCATCCGTCTTTGCCTCGCCAACCCCTTCGGCCTCGGCAACTGCGACACCGTCGGGATCGCCGGCGCCCAGCCAGGAGGTTGAGCGGGCGGCAACCCCGGAGCCGGCGACCGGCAGGAGCAACTGACATGTGGGGCCGACAGACCGTGCTGTGCACAATCCTGGTATTCGCGGCACTCGTCACCCAGCAGTCCTTCCTGACACGCCTCGGGCTCCCTGGCGCGACACCCGACCTGCTACTCGTGACTGTCCTAACCCTTGCCTTTGCTTATGGCCCGCTCACCGGGGCCGTTGTCGGGTTCGGTGCCGGAATGGCGCTCGACTTCGCCCCCTCCACTGCCGGACCAATTGGCGTTGCGGGCCTCATCTTCATGGTCATTGGCTTTATCGCCGGTGCGGCAATCGACCCGCGCGACCGAAATCCACCAGTACTCATCGGCATCATTGGTCTCAGCTGCGGGGCGTTTGTCATCGCCTTTGCGGCGATCGCCTCGATCCTCGGCGAGGTTCGGGTCGACTGGGAGCAGGTACCAACCCTCCTGCTCACCGCGACCCTGTACGGCGGCCTGCTCGGTCTCGCTGTCGTGCCCGTCGTGTCGATTCTGGTGGGGAAGATCACCCCGGAGGCGGTTCTTTAGGGAACGGGAACCGGTGCGGCTTGATATGCGTCGTACCGTGGGCAACGTACTGTGGTGGACATAGTTCGAACACTGGGGGCACAGTTCGAACATTGGAAGGGAGCGAAGCGTGAGCCAGCGATCAACCCTTCGGCTCATGATCCTCGGGGTCCTCGTCCTATCGCTGCTCGGGACCCTCGTATCCCGACTCATGTATCTCCAACTTCTGTCGGGGGAGTCGTATCGTGCGGCCGCACAGAGCAATCCCTCGCGCGAGGTCGTGAATCCGGCTGTTCGAGGTCTCATCGTCGATCAGGCCGGACGGCCGCTCGTCTCAAACCGCACGTCGATGGTCGTGACAATCAACCGTGTGACACTCGAGCGGGAGGCTGACGGCGGCAAGCGGGTGATCGACCGGTTGGCAAAAGCGCTGGAAATCCCCGCCGAGCAGATCAGTGACCGGCTGATGACCTGCGGGGAGGAGGGCGCGAAACCCCCGCCCGTGTGCTGGAACGGCTCGCCGTACCAGCCGATCCCCATCACGAGCGATGTCAAGCCCCTCACCGCCCTTGAGATCATGGAAAATCGGACCGAGTTTCCCGGCGTCATTGCGCGGCTCGATGCCATTCGAATCTACCCGACCCCGTTTAATGTGAACGCGGCTCACATTCTTGGCTACCTCGGGCCGGTCACCGAGCAGCAACTAGATAAGCAGGGCAAATCCAAGGCGTTCGATCGATTGCGGCGAACGGACGTTGTCGGCAGATCTGGGCTTGAGGCGTACTACGACACCGTGCTTCGCGGCACCCCAGCCGTGACGACCCTTGAGGTCGACACCGGTGGCCGGGTGACCGGCACAGTCGATGAGCGACCAGCCGTGCCGGGCCAGTACCTCGTCTCGTCGATTGATGCGAGACTGCAGTCCGTTGTCGAGAAGCAACTCGTTGATGCTGTTCAGCGGGCCCAGGAGCAGGGTTTCCCGGGAGATTCGGGGGCGGCGGTTGTCGTCGACGTCCGCAATGGCCATGTGCTCGCCATGGCGAGTTACCCAACCTACGACCCGACGATCTGGGTCGGCGGGGTAACGAAGAAGCAGTTTGAAGACCTGATGAGTAGTGACTCACTTTCCTCCAATGCGATCCAAGGCCTCTATGCCCCAGGTTCGACTTTCAAGGTCGTGAGCACCGCCGCGGCGGGCAAGGAGGGCCTGAACCTCTACGGCGAGTACAAGTGTCCGAACCGAGTGAAACTCGGCTCGCAGATATTCCGCAACTTCGAATCCGCGGCCTACGGCAAAATCACGCTGGCTCGTGCCCTAGAGGTCTCATGCAATACCGTCTTCTACGGCATCGCCGACGAGTTCTGGGTTCGCGGAGGTGGTCCTGACTCGACGAAGGCATCGCCTGACCCGATCGCGGAGGTGGCCCGGATGTTTGGACTTGGATCGAAGACCGGCGTTGACCTTCCGGGCGAAGCAACCGGACGGGTGTCGAGCCGCCTGTTCAAGGGCGCGAACTGGGAGTCGAAGAAGGACGTTTGGTGCCGTAATGCGGTCGAGGGTTACCCCGAGACCCGCAAGACGGACCCAAAACTCGCCGACTACTTCACAGCGCTGGACAAGGAGAATTGCGCTGACGGATTCCGCTGGCGCGAGGGTGACGCGTTGAATGCGGCAATTGGCCAGGGTGACACGGCGGTGACGCCACTCCAACTGGCCATGGTCTATGCGGCGATTGCGAACGGCGGCACCGTCTATGAGCCGCAGGTCGTCAGAGGCATCATGAGCCCCGATGGCAAGGTTGTCGAAGAGGTCAAGCCGAAGGTCAAGTCAAAGGTCGATGTCCCGAAGGCGACGATCAAGTTCCTGCAGGACACCTTGCCGGGGGTCACGACCGACGGCTCAGGGGAGACGCCGTTCGAGGGCTTCCCCCTTGACCAGATTCCAGTCTCGTCGAAGACAGGGTCGGCCCAGGTGACCGGAAATAAGGCCTCGACCTCGTGGTTTGCGTCATATGCTCCGGCGGACAAGCCGAGGTACGCGATTGTCATGATGGTGACCCAGGGTGGTACGGGTTCGAGGACGTCAGGACCCAGCGTGCGCGGGATTTACGAGGCGATCTTTGGTGTCACGGGCCAGGAGGTAAACCCGGCTGACAGCGTGTTCGTCGGTGGAGCGCCGCGCAAGGAACTCCCCGTTGTTCGGCCCGATGGCACTCCCGTCGCGCCCCAAGGCAAGGATTCAGGCATGCAGGTCGTCAAGGCGGGAGCAACCGGATGAGCATGTTCTCGGTGACGGACGTCATGTCACGACCGAAAATTCCATCGAGGCAGCGGGGGGCTGCCTACTGGCGTGAGCTTGACTGGGTCCTCGTCATCGCCTCCGTCCTCACGGCGATCTTCGGATCGATGCTCGTCTGGTCGGCCAGCCGATCGGACATGGCCTCCGAAAATGACCCTCAGTCCTATCTCAAGCGCCACCTGCTGAATGTCGCGATCGCCATTGCTCTGGGGGTTCTCGTCTCAAAGGTCAACTACCGATCGCTCCTCGCCTACACCCCGATCATCTACGGGCTTTCGGTCTTCACGCTCATCCTGCCCTTTTTGCCGGGGATCGGAGCGAGCGTTGCCGGTGCCCGGGCCTGGGTGGACCTCCCCGGTGGCTTCACGCTCCAGCCCTCGGAGTTTGCGAAGATCGCGGTTATCCTCATGATGGCGAGCGTTCTCGCCGAAAAACAGGACTCCGAGAGCGAGCCACGCGATCGTGAGGTGCTGGTGAGCATTGGGGTCGCGGCGCTGCCGCTCCTCATCATCCTCGTCCAGAACGATACAGGCACCGTCCTCATCCTTGGATCCGTGGTGCTGTCCATCATCGCGGTTTCGGGTGCGCGCACGAGATGGGTTGTCGGGCTCATCAGTGCGGCGGTTGTGAGCATCATGCTCGTCATTCAATTGGGCCTGCTGAAGTCATATCAGGTCGCCCGCCTAACGTCGTTCATGAACCCCCATGCTGACACCGGTTCGACGGCCTACAACGCAAATCAGGCGCGCATCGCCATCGGCGGCGGCGGCATGACCGGGTATGGGCTGTTCGAGGGACCGCAGACGCAGGGCAGCTTCGTCCCGGTGAATGAGAGCGACTTCATCTTCACCGTCGTGGGGGAGGAGCTTGGTTTTATTGGCGCAATGGTGCTCCTCATCCTGCTCGGTGTGATCCTCGTTCGCGGGGTCCTTATTGCCCTGCGGGCCGATGACCTCTACGGCCGGCTCGTCGCGACCGGTGTCGTGGCGTGGCTCGCCTTCCAAATGTTCGAAAACGTGGGGATGAGCCTAGGGATCATGCCGATCACCGGAATCCCGCTGCCCTTCGTCTCGGCTGGGGGGACGGCGATGATGGCCAGTTGGGTCGGCATCGGACTCCTCGAGAACGTGCGCCTGCATGGGCGCCGCACCCTGAGATAACCCTCGCCAGACCTGCGACAACATCAACGGGTGGAATATGCAAGCGCGGTTAGACTCGTGGCATGACGCGCACCCTGCCGGCCCAATCGGGCGCCTCGGTCTATGACCGCCTTGAACTCCTCCTGCCACTCGTCTCCAAGCCGATCCAGTATGTGGGCGGAGAGTTGAACGCCACCCTCAAGGAGTGGGAGTCGACCACGGTGCGCTGGGCGATCATGTACCCAGATGCCTACGAGGTGGGCGCCCCTAATCAGGGGGTCCAGATTCTCTACGAGGTACTCAACGAGCGTGACGACGTCCTCGCGGAGCGTACGTATGCCGTGTGGCCCGACCTCGAGGCCCTCATGCGCGAGCACTCGGTGCCGCAGTTCACCGTTGATGGCCACCGAGCGGTAGGCGACTTCGATGTGTTCGGGCTGTCGTTCTCGACCGAACTCGGCTACACGAACATGCTCACCGCCATCGATCTCGCGGGCCTGCCGCTCCTCGCGGTTGATCGTGACGAGACCCATCCGATCATCGTGGCCGGCGGACACGCGGCATTCAATCCCGAGCCGATTGCCGACATTATCGACGCAGCCGTCCTCGGCGATGGCGAGGAGGCGGTGCTCCTCATCACTGACATCGTGCGCGCCTGGAAGCAAGGCGGTCGCCCCGGCGGTCGTGAGGGTCTGCTGCTCGACCTCGCTCGCACCGGCGTCATCTATGTGCCTGCGTTCTACGATGTGACGTATCTGGATGACGGACGCATCCAGCGGGTCGCGCCGAATCGCCCCGATGTTCCCTGGCGGGTCCGCAAGCACACGCTCATGGACCTCGATGCGTGGCCGTACCCCAAGGCCCCACTTGTTCCCCTGGCCGAGACTGTGCATGAGCGAATGAGCGTCGAGATTTTCCGGGGTTGCACGCGTGGATGCCGGTTCTGCCAGGCCGGGATGATCACCAGGCCTGTGCGTGAACGAAGCATCACCGGCATCGCCGCGATGGTGGAGGCGGGGCTCCAGAAGACCGGCTACGAGGAGGTGGGGCTGCTTTCGCTCTCGAGCGCCGACCACTCCGAGATCGCTGACATCGCCCGCAACCTCGCCGACCGATATGAGGACACGCAGACCTCACTGTCGCTGCCGAGCACGAGGGTCGATGCATTCAATGTCGACCTCGCTAATGAACTCTCCCGCAATGGGCGGCGCAGCGGCCTCACCTTTGCGCCTGAGGGCGGCAGCGAGCGGATGCGCCGGGTCATCAACAAGATGGTGAACGAGGAGGATCTCATCCGCACGGTCACAACGGCCTATGCGGCCGGTTGGCGGTCAGTCAAGCTGTATTTCATGTGCGGCTTGCCGACCGAGACCGATGAAGACATCCTCCAGATTGCGACCCTCGCACGCGAGGTGATCAAGGCCGGCCGTTCGGCGACCGGCCGAAATGACATCAGGTGCACGGTTTCGATCGGTGGATTTGTTCCCAAGCCCCACACCCCGTTTCAGTGGGCTGCGCAGCTCGATCATGAGTCGACCGATGCGCGGCTGTTCAAGCTTCGCGACGCCATCAGGGCCGATCGTCAGTACGGCAAGGCAATTGGCCTTCGGTACCACGATGGCAAACCCGGCATCGTCGAGGGGCTTTTGTCGCGCGGTGACCGACGAGTCGGGAAGGTCATCCTCCAGGCATGGCGCGATGGTGCGAGGTTCGACGGCTGGAGCGAGCACTTCTCCTACGAGCGCTGGATGCTTGCTGCGTCAAAGGCCTTCGAGGGCGCATCGGTCGACGTCGACTGGTTCACGATCCGTGAGCGCGAGCGTGCAGAGGTGCTGCCCTGGGATCACCTCGACTCCGGCCTCGATGCCGAGTGGCTCTGGGAGGATTGGCAGGCATCGCTCGATGAGGTAGCGGTCGAGGACTGCCGCTGGACCCCATGCTTCGACTGCGGGGTCTGCGACCAAATGGAGACTGAGATCCAGGTCGGTCCGACCGGAATCACCAACCTGCCGATGCCAGCAATGCCGGCGCGCCCGCCGGTCCTGGCGTAACCCGGGTGGCCCGTCGGCCGCCGGAGCGTGATGTCGCGCCCACCGTCCAGCGTTTGCGTATTCACTATGCCAAACGCGGCCGGCTGAGGTTCTCCAGCCATCGCGACTTCCAGCGGGCTCTTGAACGGGCGCTTCGCCGGGCACAGGTCCCGATGGCCTACAGCGCTGGATTCTCGCCCCATCCGAAGATCTCGTATGCCAATTCCGCTCCTACCGGCGTGGCGAGCGAGGCGGAGTATGTCGAGATTGGTGTCACCGTGGAGTGTGATCCGGATCGCATGCGCACGGCACTCGATGAGGCACTGCCACAGGGACTTGACGTCGTCGAGGTCGTGCAGGCCCGCACCTCGGATTTCGTTCAGCGACTCGAGGCGAGTTCGTGGCAGTTCGAGGTGCCAGGGGTCAGCCTTGAGGTGCTAGCCGGATGCGTCGAGGCGCTCCTCGCAGCGGCAACAATCGAGGTGGAGCGACTGACAAAGTCGGGGTTGCGTCGATTCGACGCTCGGGTGGCGGTCGTGACGATGAGCGCAGTTGGCGCGCATGACGCGCCGTTGACGTCCGTGGCGGCCGACTGTGCCATACTCACGGCAGTCGTTCGGCACGTCACACCGTCCGTTCGACCCGACGACGTTCTTGCCGCACTGCGGCGAGTGGCCGACCTTGTGCCGCCAGTGCCCCCTAGGGTGACCCGGCTGGCACAGGGGCCGCTCAACCCAGTGACTGCGACCGTGGGCGATCCCTTCGCCCCCGACCGCTCCGCCTAACGGTGCGAGGCGAGGACACCAAGGCTTTGTGTGCGTGGCCGCCGGTCAGGCACACCCGTAGGGCTCAGCAGCACCCCGGTCGTCCGGTGGACTGAGCCGATGAAGGAGGTCGACCTGATGGTCGACGAAATGAACACCAGCCCTGAATCCAATGCCAGCGACCCCGCGGTGAGTCCGCCGCCCCCGAGGCGCCGTGCGGCGAGCCGCCCGGCTGGCCCGCCCGCCGTGGTGGTGTCCGAGAAGGCACCAGAACCGGCGGCCGCGGCCGCTGATGAGCCGGTGAAGAAGGCCTCTCGCAAGACGGCGGCCAAGAAGCAGCCGGCTCCGGTATCAGACGGGGAACCAGCAGGCGACCTAGGTGGCGACGCCACCCAACCGCCAGTGAAGCAGGCATCCAAGAGGCCGTCACGACGCACAGTGACCCCGATCGCTACGAATGCCGTGATCGTCGAGGAACTCGCGGAGGCCTCCGAGACACCGACGGACACACGCCGCCGGCGTCCGGCCAAGGCAACCGCGGCGGCGTTTGTCGCTCCGCTCTTCCAAGCCCCCGTCGTCTCCGGTGTCGATGCCCCATCCGATGCTGACGACGACGACACTCGTGCCCCCCAGGCACGGTCGCGCCGCCGTTCCGGGGGTGCGGCGAAGGCGGATTCCCCCTCTTCCGACGATCAGCCTGAGCAAGTAGCGGACGGGACCGATGAGGCCTCCGAAGATGAGGGCGATGACGAGAGCAGGCGTCGCAGGCGCCGAAGGGGCGGACGGGGTCGCAGCCGTCGCCGTGGTGAGGGGTCTGAGTCGGGCGATGAGGAGTCCGACGATGCCGGTGAGGAATCTGGCGACGACTCGGAGTCAGGCGAAGATGAGGGTGACGAATCAGCGGGCCGCAGGCGTCGGCGGCGGCGCCGGCGTGGCAATGACGATCTTGAGCCCTCGGCCGATGACCCCCCGAACACGGTGGTCAAGGTTCGCGAGCCGCGGACCCGGAACCGGGCTGCGAAGGGCTCCGACGATGTTGGCTCGCTGCGAGGGTCAACCCGTCTTGAGGCGAAGAAGCAGCGGCGTCGTGAGGGTCGTGAGGCCGGACGCCGCAGGGCTCCAATCCTCACTGAGGCCGAGTTCCTCGCCCGCCGGGAGTCGGTAAACCGCGAGATGGTCGTCCGCCAGTCCGGTGATCGCACGCAGATAGCGGTACTCGAGGATGGCGTGCTCGTCGAGCACTACGTCACTCGCGGATCCTCCGGCTCACTCGTCGGCAATGTCTACCTCGGGCGCGTGCAGAACGTGCTTCCGAGCATGGAGGCAGCCTTCGTCGATATCGGTCGTGGCCGCAATGCCGTCCTGTACGCCGGTGAGGTCAACTGGGATGTGGCAGGCATGGAGGGCCAGCCCAAGCGCATTGAATTTGCGCTCAAGTCAGGTGACCCCGTCCTGGTTCAGGTCACGAAGGACCCGGTTGGGCAAAAGGGCGCCCGCCTCACGAGTCAGATCTCGCTCCCAGGCCGATTCCTCGTCTACGTGCCGGACGGCTCGATGACCGGCATCAGCCGGAAACTCCCAGATACCGAGCGATCCCGGCTCAAGGGCATTCTCAAGCGAGTCATGCCGGAGAATGCTGGAGTTATCGTCCGGACCGCCTCGGAGGGCGCGCCCGAGGATGCACTCGAGCAGGACATCGCACGGCTGCAGGCACAGTGGGAGGACATCAGTACCAAGGTGCAGTCGGCCTCACCGCCGACCCTCCTTTATGGAGAGCCGGATCTCGCGATAAAGGTCGTCCGTGACATCTTTAACGAGGACGTTGCGTCGCTCGTAGTGTCCGGTGATACCGCTTGGCAGACCGTGACCGAGTATGTGACCTCGGTGGCGCCGGATCTCGCAGAGCGACTCCACCGTCATGTCGGCACGGGCGATGTTTTCGCACTCCACCGCGTCGACGAGCAGTTGGCAAAGGCACTCGACCGCAAGGTGTATCTCCCCTCGGGTGGCTCGCTTGTCATCGACCGCACCGAGGCGATGACCGTTGTCGACGTGAACACAGGCAAGTTCACCGGCCAGGGCGGCAATCTCGAGCAGACGGTCACCCGCAATAACCTCGAGGCGGCTGAGGAGATCGTCCGCCAGCTTCGACTGCGGGATATCGGCGGGATCATCGTCGTTGACTTCATCGACATGGTCCTCGAGAGCAACCGAGACCTCGTGCTCCGGCGCCTCGTGGAGTGCCTTGGCCGGGACCGGACGAAGCATCAGGTGGCCGAAGTGACCTCACTCGGTCTCGTGCAGATGACCCGCAAGCGGATCAGCTCCGGCCTTATCGAGTCCTTCTCCACCCAGTGCGAGGTGTGCGGGGGCCGTGGCATCAAGGTGTCGCTGCACCCGGTGGACTCCGAGCATGTTGAGTCCCCCCGGAATCGGCGACCGGCGAATGCTGTCGATCCGGCTGACGTCGCCGCGCGTGCTCTCGCTGCGACCGAGGCGCTTGCAGTCGTTGACGACGAACTTCCGGACGAGGAACTCGTCGATGAGGTGGTCATTGACGACGACCTGGCTCACGAGGATCTGGACGAGACTGATGATCATGATGATGAAGACGATCATGACAAAGACGACGAAGATGAAGACGATGAAGACGACGAAGACGATGAAGACGACGAAGACGATGAAGACGACGAAGATGATGAAGACGACGAAGATGATGAAGACGATGAAGACGATGACGATGAAAATGAAGATGACGATGAAAATGATGAAAATGAAGATGACGAGGGTGACGACCGCGATGATGATGAGCGGTCAGACAGGGTCAAACCGGAGTCGGTTTGACCCTGCACCACGCGTGTCCGTAGGCTAGGTGGTCGATGCCCGAGTTGGGCGTCAACTCAATCGTGTCCCGCAGGCTGCGTTCCAGTCCGTTCGCGAATGAGTAATCGACAGGTAGGAGTACGTGGTGTACGCGATTGTGCGCGCTGGCGGCCGGCAGGAAAAGGTCGCCGTTGGCGATGTAGTGGTGCTTGACCGGGTTGCCGGGGAGCCGGGCAGTTC
>CAMCSO010000065.1 GCA_945877545.1 Bifidobacterium breve
TGGATCGGCGCGCGGGCTGGTGAGCAGCAGGTGCGCGCAGGGGTCCTCGGCGCCCTGGCGAACCGGTTGCTTTCGTCAGGCGAGACGCCCGGCCCTCCCGTCCGGACACTCTCACCCCATGGGACCGACGATGGCGCCATGGCTGGTGAGCTCACCGGACAGCGACTCCTCGCCCCCTTCCCGCTGTATGTGCGGCGCCCCGATGCCATGCCGGCGTGCGGGTCATGAATTCGGTGAGCGTGCGACCGATGCGCTGGCCCGACATCGAGCCTGTGCACCGACTTGAGACCGAGCTGTTCACGGTCGACCCTTGGAGCATCGAGCAGTTCTGGTCAGAACTCGCCCAGCCGACCCGCAGCTATGTCGTCGCCGTCGATGGCGACCGCATCGTCGGCTATGCAGGCGCCTTCCTTCTCGCGCCGGACTCCGATGTCCAGACCATTGCGGTGTCCCCGCTTGATCAGGGTCGAGGTATCGGCGCAACCATGCTGCGCTCGCTCATCGACGCAGCGTCGGCGGCTCGGTGCCGACAGATGCTGCTCGAGGTCCGCTCCGACAACCCCTCGGCGATCGCGATGTACGAGCGTTTCGGGTTCGAGCGCATCAGCCTGCGGCGTGACTATTACGAGCGCGGGATCGACGCGGTCATCATGCGACTGCGCCCGATAACCGAGAGCACGACGTGAACGAGCCCCTCGTCCTCGGCATTGTGACCTCCTGCGACGAAACCGGGGTCGGCATTGTTCGAGGCTCGACCCTCCTCGCCGACGCGGTCGCATCGAGTGTCGAGGAGCACGCCCGCTTCGGCGGGGTCGTCCCCGAGGTCGCGAGCCGGGCCCACCTCGAGGCCATGATCCCGACCATCGAGCGAGCCTGCGCCGAGGCTCGAATCGAGCTCGCTGATCTTGACGCCATCGCGGTGACGGCGGGCCCGGGACTGGTGGGCGCACTCCTCGTCGGCACCGCATCGGCCAAGGCGCTCGCGCTCGGACTCGGCAAGCCGGTGTACGCGGTCAATCACCTAGCGGGCCATGTCGTGGTCGATGAGCTTGAGCACGGACCCCTGCCGCCAGTCGCAGTGGGACTGCTGGTGTCCGGGGGGCACTCTTCGCTGCTCCTCGTTCACGATGACGCGGCCGACATCACGCCCCTCGGTGCGACCCTCGATGACGCCGCGGGCGAGGCATTCGACAAGGTGGCCCGTCTCCTCGGACTCCCGTTCCCCGGCGGGCCGTGGATCGATTCGGCCGCTCGGGAGGGTGATCGCGGGGCCATCGCCTTTCCACGGGGACTCACCGCCTCCCATGACATGACTGAGCACCGCTACGACTTCTCGTTCTCCGGACTCAAGACAGCCGTCGCCCGCTGGGTGAAGGCCCAGCAGGCGGCCGGTAACCCGGTGAGCGTCCCTGATGTCGCCGCATCATTCCAAGAGGCGGTCGTCGACGTTCTCACGCGCAAGGCGGTCGCCGCATGTCTTGACCACGGGTCCGAGCACCTCGTCCTTGGCGGCGGGGTCGCGGCCAACAGTCGACTCCGGGCGGTGGCGGCAGAGCGGTGCGCAGCGGCCGACATCATCCTGCGGGTACCGAGGCCGGGCCTGTGCACCGACAATGGTGCGATGATTGCTGTGCTTGGTGCCAAACTTGTGCGTCAGGGCGCGGTGCCGTCGGATCTCGAATTTGCAACGCGGTCCGTCCTACCGATCTCCACCGTCGTGATCAATAACGGAACAGTGACGTGAGTCGGAATGGTGATGTGAGATGAGCTCAGCACGGAAAATCGTGGTCGTCGACGGAGGCCTTTCAACGCAGTTGGAGTCGATGGGGTGCGACATCAACGGCCCGCTGTGGACTGCGCGGGCGCTCCAGGAGAACACGGCCGCCGTCGAGGCTGCGCATCGTGCCTTCATCACGGCCGGCGCGGACGTCGTCATCACCGGCAGCTATCAGGTCTCGCGCCAAGGATTCATTGAGGCTGGACATACTGCCGCCGAAGCAGATCGAGCCCTCAGCCTCAGCGTCGAGATCGCACGGCGGGCAGCAGAGGGCACCGACACGATCGTCGCCGCGAGCGTCGGTCCGTATGGAGCGATTAGTCATGATGGCCGAGAGTACCGAGGTAATTACGGCCTGACCGAGCGCGAGCTCGCCGACTTTCACCGTGAGCGAATCGAGTTCCTCATTGCCGCGGCGCCCGACATCCTCGCGATCGAGACGATCCCTGATGTCCGTGAGGCCGAAGCTATCGCTGTCGCGCTTGAAGATTTCGGCGGGTTCCCGGCGTGGATCACGTTCGCGGCGATGGACGAGGGACATGTATGCGCGGGCCAGACGATCGAGGAGGCCGTGGCTGCAGCCGAGTCGATCCCCGGTGTTGAGCGGGTTGGTATCAACTGCACGGCGCCCGCGCATGTCAACGGCCTTATCGACCGGATCACGGCCGCCACCAGCCTGCCGATCATCGTCTACCCGAATGCTGGCGGTACCTGGGACTCACTGTCGGGCCACTGGCTCGGCGTCACGCACGAGGACATCGTTCGCTGCGCCCGCGAGTGGCGCGACCACGGCGCAACCTGGATCGGTGGTTGCTGCGGAACGGAGGCTGACGGGATTCGGGCGATCAGTGAGGCGCTACGAGGAGCGTGACGCGACGCCGCTGACTCACCGCGATCACGATGGTCGCTGTGTTCGGGCCGTCAAGAGCCAGGCTTTTGCGTAAGGCTTCTGGATCGATTCCGGTCGACCTGCCCTTGATGGTGAGGGCTCCTACCCCGCGTTCACGCAGGGCCAAGCGGAGGGACTTCCGGTCGCTTGGGAGTGCCTCGATGACCGCGAAATTGCGAATGAATGGCGACGTCACGGGATGGTCGCTGCTAAGCCAGGTGGATCCCGGGTCAAGGTGCCAGGCGCCGAACACCGCGGCGATGTCATCGAGTAGCCCCGCCTTGACGATCGACGGATCGACCTCGTGCAGCCAGCCGCCCACGTCTTCGACGTTCCTGCCGCTCACCGTGCCGGTGCCCTCGAACTCGGCGACGTCGCTCGTCGCGCTAACGATCCGCACGGCGCGCCGCGGGGCGTCGAATACCCGCCAGGACCATAGACACGCCTCGATCGAATTCCCGGCCAGGCTTGTCCACTCACCATGCCATCCGGTTGGGACGTTCTCGGGCGGGAAGCTTGGGGTGGTTTTGACGCAGATTCTGTGCTGACGGGCGAGGGAGATGACGAATGACCACGGAGGCGACCATCGCTCGGGATCGCGCTCGGACTGGGCGCGCGAGCCGTCGGATGTTCGGCGTCCGGAGGGATCGCGCCTAGCCGGGTCGATGAAGATGACGTCACCAGGGCCGAGACCGTGTGTCGCTTCGGCGAGGATGCTCGCATCCGTGGCATCACCGAGGACGAGTCTGGCCGCCGGAACGTTGGCAGCGAGCAGGCAGGCGGTCTGGGGGGACCGCTCGACGACAGTCACGTCGAGCCCGGCGGACACGAATGCGCCTGCGTCAAACCCTAACCCGCCAGTGAGGTCGACCACCTGGGCGCAGCCCGAGGCGGCAATAATCCCGGCGCGGCGGCATGCGATGACCGGGCGGGTGGCTTGCTCGAGGCCGTCGCGAGTGAGGAATCTTGCCCCTTCTATCCCGTACCTCTCTGAAGCGAGGGTCCGCAGGCTGGCCTGGGTCAGGGCCGCGGCACATTGCTCGGAAGAGAGATCGGGGAACGCACTGCGCATGGCGGCAGCGGTGGCGAGGGTGCCGGATCCGCCTGGTGCGGGCGAGCTCAGGTGCTGGGCCCGCGTGATCACCGGCACCGCCGATGGCCCGGTGAGCCATTGGACGATGCCGAGTTCAGTCACACCCATATTGTCTCGCGCAGGGCGGCTGACGCGTCCGCAGTGACGTCCTGCTGGCACTCAACTTGACGGAGTGCTAACCGCTGCGTACATTTTGTTCTGGCACTCCCTACCGGGGACTGCTAACTGACGAAGCCCTCGGCTGTGCGATCGCAGGGGGCGCAGACTCACTCGAAAGGACGACACACGTGTCGGTCACCATCAAGCCACTCGAAGACCGCATCCTGGTTCAGACCCTCGAAGCCGAGCAGACCACTGCTTCGGGCTTGGTCATCCCGGACACCGCCAAGGAGAAGCCCCAGGAGGGCAAGGTTCTGGCCGTTGGCCCGGGCCGCATGAACGAGGACAACGTTCTTCGTATTCCCATTGATATCAAGGTCGGTGACGTCGTCATCTACAGCAAGTACGGCGGCACCGAGGTGAAGTACAACGGCGAGGAGTACCTCCTTCTCTCCGCTCGCGACGTTCTCGCAGTCGTCGAGAAGTAGTACCCCGTTCCAACTCGTTGACTGGCCCGTCGTGAGAGCCGCGCACCTCGGTGGGCGGCCACACGACGGGCCATTCATGTCCTGAACCCCGGTCACGGGCGAGTCTTCGTGCCGGCGGCCGTCGAACGATTCACGAACCTGTTGGGAGAACGAACTCATGTCCAAGATCCTGGAATTCGATGAGGACGCACGGCACAGCCTCGAGCGCGGTGTCAATGCCCTCGCAGACGCTGTCAAGGTGACTCTGGGCCCGAAAGGCCGCAACGTCGTCATCAACAAGAAGTGGGGCGCGCCGACCATCACGAATGATGGCGTAACGATCGCCCGTGAGATCGAGCTCGAGGACCCGTACGAGAATCTTGGGGCTCAGCTCGCCAAAGAGGTCGCTACCAAGACGAACGATGTCGCAGGCGACGGCACCACGACCGCTACCGTCCTAGCGCAGGCCATGGTTCGCGAAGGCCTTAAGCAGGTTGCTGCGGGTGCGTCACCGATGGACATCAAGCGCGGCATCGACAAGGCCGTGACCGCGATGATCGACGAGCTGCACCGCGTGGCGCGTCCGGTTGCCGGCAAGGAGGAGATCGCCCAGGTGGCGACCATTTCCTCGCAGGATTCCGAGATCGGCTCGCTCATCGCTGACGCCTTCGACAAGGTCGGCAAGGACGGCGTCATCTCCGTCGAGGAGTCGAGCACCACGGCGATGGAACTTGAGTTCACCGAGGGCATGCAGTTCGACAAGGGCTACATCTCGCCCTACTTCGTGACCGATCAGGAGCGCATGGAGGCCGTCCTTGAGGATGGTCGCGTTCTGCTTGTGCAGGGCAAGATCAGTTCCGTTCAGGAGCTGCTCCCGCTGCTCGAGAAGGTCGTGCAGGCGAGCAAGCCGCTCCTCATCATTGCCGAGGATGTCGATGGCGAGGCGCTCTCCACGCTCGTCGTGAACCGCATCCGCGGCACCTTCTCCTCTGTCGCCGTCAAGGCCCCGGCATTCGGCGATCGTCGCAAGGCCGTGCTCGAGGACATTGCTGTCCTCACCGGAGCTCAGGTTGTTTCGGCCGAGGTCGGCCTCAAGCTCGATCAGGTTGGCCTCGAGGTGCTCGGCTCAGCCCGCCGCATCGTCGTGACGAAAGACAACACGACTATCGTCGATGGCGGTGGCGAGCGCTCTGCGGTCACCGATCGCGTTGCGCAGATCAAGAACGAGATCGAGCGTACTGACTCCGACTGGGATAAGGAGAAGCTCCAGGAGCGTCTCGCCAAGCTCAGCGGTGGTGTTGTCGTCATCAAGGTCGGCGCTCACACCGAGGTTGAGCTCAAGGAGAAGAAGCACCGCATCGAGGATGCCGTCTCTGCGACTCGAGCGGCCATCGAAGAGGGCATCGTCGCCGGTGGCGGCGCGGCACTCGTCCAAGCAGCTGCTGTGCTGACCTCCGATCTCGGCCTCACAGGAGATCAGGCAACCGGCGTCGGCATCGTTCGGCGCTCGGCAGTTGAGCCGCTGCGCTGGATCGCTGAGAACGCCGGCGAGCGCGGCTACGTGGTCGTGTCGAAGGTTGCTGAGCTCCCGCTCGGTCACGGCCTGAACGCGGCTACGGGCGAGTACGTCGACATGATCGCTGCCGGTGTGATCGACCCGGTCAAGGTTACGCGGTCAGCCCTTCAAAACGCGGCGTCAATCGCGGCGATGCTCCTCACCACCGAGGTCCTCGTCGTTGAAAAGAAGGAAGAGGAGCCGGCTGCCGGTGGCAATGGCCACGGGCACGGACACTCGCACTAGCAACAACTAAAGACCGCGCCGGGAGGATGCTCCCGGCGCGGTCTTCTTTTTTGCCACCCCCCACCCCCGGTCATTTCATCCAGAATCCGGCTCGACCCCTCTTTGTCAGACTGGTTGTGAGTCATTTGAACCCGGGTGGCATGGCGAGCGCGAAGGGCGAACGTGGCTGACGACGCAAAAATTTGGGAATTGGGCGCGAGGCATGTGCGCCAACGTCTGTCTGTGGACCCGGGCACCCCATACCCGTTCGTGAGGCGTCGATTAATTCACGATAGAAGGAGACTATGTTCTGGCATTCGCGACATGTGAGGTCGATCTTGGACCGCGCCGGAGCGCCCAGCGATACAACCGGGATCAAATGACGAAAAACCCAGTCAAATGACCAATAACCCCGCCATTTCAACCGGATTCTGGTTGAAATGACGGGGTAGGGGGTGGGGGTGGGGTGACGCTTTCTTAGCTTGCTAGGACACCTTGGTTTGATTTTGCGCTGGCCACTGCCTGCTTGCGCCGGTAGATGGCCTCGCGATCCTCCTCGGACATGCCGCCCCAGACTCCGTACGGCTCTCTTGCTGCAAGTGCATGGGTTGCGCACTCGTCGAGCACTGGGCAGGCCCGGCAGATGCGTTTCGCCTGCTCGGCACGGCCCTCACGCGCCGCTCCACGCTCGCCCTCCGGATGGAAGAAGGCATTGGGGTCCTCGCCACGGCAGGCCCCCTGCAACTGCCAGTCCCAGAAGTCTGCGTTAGGGCCGGGAAGGCGGGAGACGTCGGCCATGGTGGACCTCCTGAGTCATCGTGCGTGCCGTTCTTTATGAACCGCTTCGAACACTCTACAAAACGTTTCATGCGTTGGTCAACAGGGGGCACGCTGGAGAATCTGCCTCACCGACGGTTCGACGAGATGCGATTCGGGACCGTGGCACTCACAATGAGGGGTATGTCTTCCGCTCGCGTCGGCCCAGGCCTCACGGTTTCGGCCGTGGCACGCCGCTTAGGGGTTGCTCCAGCCACGCTGCGAACATGGGACCGCCGGTACGGGCTCGGCCCTTCCGGCCATGAGGCGGGATCCCATCGCCGCTATTCGGCCCAGGATATGATCCGCCTCGAGCACATGCGCCGACTCGTGATCGCAGGGGTGTCCCCCCTTGACGCGGCCCGGGACGCGCTCAACGCGGAGATCCTCGCTTCAGACGACGAAGCATCCGAGCAAAATGCGGTGAACATGGCCTCGGTCACCGAGCTCATCCGACGCCCCGCAGCCGCGAAGGTCATCGCGGTTCCCGAGAACACCGTCAGGCCAGGTGGTGGGAACGTCATCGCGCTACCGGGCGCGTCGGCAACTTCGCGCGGGTTGGCCCGGGCAGCACTGGCACTCGATGGTCCGACCTGCTCAGCGATCATCGATGCATCGATTGAGCTAGAAGGGGTCATTCCGACGTGGAATGAACTCCTCGTGCCGGTACTTGCCGGCGTGGGGGAGCGTTGGAGTTCGACGGGAAAGGGCATCGAGATTGAGCACACGCTCACCGGCGCAGTCATCTCATCGCTGTCAGAGGTGATGCACCGGCTTAAGGACCCTCTCAATGCGCGTGCGGTGATCCTTGCTGCCGCCGACCGTGA
Source organism: Bifidobacterium breve (assembly GCA_945877545.1). GTDB lineage: Bacteria > Actinomycetota > Actinomycetes > S36-B12 > S36-B12 > WLND01. The sequence continues at coordinate 7,749 of CAMCSO010000065.1, forward strand.
GCAGCATTCATTGCCGCTGTGGGCCGTAGCCGCCGGGCTTGCTGAGCGCCAGATCTCCGTCCGTCTACTGAACGAGCCAATGCCCGCTAGCTCACTTGTTCAAGCCGTGCAGCGCATCGGTCCGGCAGCGGTGTTCATCTGGTCCCAGACCAGTGTCACCGGTGATCCGACGGAAGTCGCGACCTTGCCCCACTTCCGCCCTGCTCCGAGTGTCCTTGTTGGCGGCCCCGGGTGGTGCGGTGATCTGCCCCGTGGGGTGGATCGCGTCACGAGCCTTGGTGATGCGGTCGCGCGAATCGCGCGCGCTGCTGGCGAGTAGCCTTAGGCGACCCAGTAGCACAAGACATCGGAGCCCGCGTTGGCCATCGGCAGGCAAGACGATCCCCTCGCCACCGGGGATGATTCCGCTGCAGACGATGCCACTGCAGCAGGACATGCGCGATCGAAGTTCGGCTATCTAGGACTCACCTATGACGATGTGCTCCTGCTCCCAGCGGAGTCCGATGTCGTCCCGAGTGAGGTGGATACCACCTCACGGGTTACTCGAAATATCACCCTGCGCATGCCCCTGGTTTCAAGCGCAATGGACACCGTGACCGAGGCGAGAATGGCCATCGCCATGGCGCGCCAGGGCGGGGTTGGGGTGCTCCATCGCAACCTGCCGATCGACGAGCAGGCGGCGCAGGTCGACCTAGTCAAGCGCTCCGAGGCCGGAATGGTGACACACCCGGTGACCTGCCTGCCGACCGACACCCTCGAGCACGTCGACCGACTCTGCGGTCGCTACCGAATCTCGGGAGTCCCGGTGGTCGATACCGACGGAATCCTCGTTGGCATTGTCACCAATCGCGACATGCGATTCGAGGACGACATGGGAAAGCCTGCGTCGGCTGTCATGACCCGAATGCCCCTGGTAACGGCCCGAGTTGGGATTGACCCGAATGATGCCCTAGCGCTCCTCGCGACCCGCAAGGTTGAAAAGCTTCCCCTCATCGACGAGGAAGGCCGCCTGCGCGGGCTCTTCACGGTGAAGGATTTCGTCAAAGCAGACAAGTACCCACACGCCACGAAGGATTCCAGCGGCCGCCTCGTTGTTGGTGCTGCCGTGGGAGTTGGCGAGGATGCCCGCACGCGTGCGCACGCGCTCGTCGATGCAGGAGTCGACTTCCTTATCGTCGATACGGCGCACGGACATTCCCGGGCCGTCATCGACATGGTGCGGGTACTCAAACTCGAGACGTCAATCGACATCGTCGGCGGCAACGTCGCGACGAGGGCGGGTGCACAGGCGCTCGTCGATGCCGGGGCCGATGGCATCAAGGTGGGGGTTGGACCTGGCTCCATCTGCACGACCCGCGTGGTTGCCGGCGTCGGAGTCCCGCAGATCTCGGCCATCTACGAGGCCTGGCTCGCGGCAGGGCCAGCCGGAGTCCCGGTCATTGGAGACGGGGGCCTTCAATACTCAGGTGACATCGCGAAGGCAATCGTCGCCGGCGCCGATACCGTCATGCTCGGGTCGCTGCTCGCCGGGACCGAGGAGGCACCGGGTGATGTCGTGTTCGTTGGAGGCAAGCAATTCAAGTCCTACCGCGGCATGGGCTCGCTCGGCGCGATGCAATCCCGCGGTGAGGCCCGCTCCTACAGCAAGGACCGCTACTTCCAGGACGATGTCCTGAGCGATGACAAACTGGTCCCCGAGGGCATCGAGGGAGTGGTCGCATACCGAGGGCCCCTCAGCAATGTCGCGCATCAACTCGTTGGTGGCCTGCGGGCGTCAATGGGCTACTCGGGAGCCGCGACCATCGCCGAGCTGCACGAAAAGGGCTCCTTCGTCCGCATCACCGCGGCAGGCCTACGAGAGAGCCACCCACACGACGTCCAGATGGTCATCGAGGCCCCCAACTACTCAAGTCGATAGGAACCCGATGACCGATATCCAGATCGGCGGCCAGAAGCGAGCTCGCCGCGCCTACTCACTCGACGAGGTCGCGATCGCCCCGAGCCGTCGAACCCGCGATCCCCAGGAGGTGTCGACCGCCTGGACCATCGACGCCTACCACTTCGACCTCCCGTTCATTGCGGCCCCGATGGACTCCGTCGTGTCGCCGGCGAGCGTTTGCGCACTCGGTGCCCTCGGCATGCCGGCCGCCCTCAACCTCGAGGGAGTCTGGGGCCGCTACGAGGATCCGGAGCCTCTCCTGCGTGAGATTGCCGGCCTCGACGGTGCTCGGGTCACCTCGCGGATGCAGGAGATCTACTCGACGCAGCCAGTCGACCTCGACCTCGTCGCGCAGCGCATCGCAGACCTCAAGGCCTCCGGCGTCACGGTCGTGGCAGCGGTGAGCCCGCAGGGCACCGCGTCCCTCGCACCAGCCGCCGCTGCCGCGGGCGCCGACATGATCGTCATTCGGGGCACCACGGTCTCTGCTGAGCATGTGAGCGGTGATGGCGTCCCTCTCAACCTCAAGGAGTTCATCCACCGGCTCGATGCTCCTGTCATCGTCGGAGGCTGCGCGACCTACCAAGCAGCCCTTCATCTCATGCGAACTGGTGCGGCCGGCGTGCTCGTCGGCTTCGGCGGCGGCTCAGCGCACACGACCGCCGATGTCCTCGGGGTCAGGGTGCCGATGGCGAGCGCCGTCAGCGATGTCGCGGCCGCTCGACGCGACTACCTCGACGAGTCGGGTGGCCGCTATGTCCACGTCATCGCCGATGGCGCGATGGGGCGCAGCGGCGACATCGTGAAGGCCTTCGCCTGCGGAGCCGACGCCGCGATGCTCGGCTCGGTGCTGGCCCGGGCGACCGATGCTCCGGGGGCCGGGGCACACTGGGGCGCGGAGGCATGGCATCCGCACCTGCCTCGCGGTCAGCGCAACCTACTGCCGCAGGTCGGTGCCTTCGCGCAGGTGCTCCACGGTCCCTCGGACAACGCGGAGGGCACGCTCAACATCGTTGGGGCGCTGCGCAAGGCCATGGCAACGACCGGCTACAGCGACGTCAAGGAGTTCCAGCGGGTCGAGATGGTGGTCACTGCGTGACCGACGAGGCCACGTCGATCGAACCCGCGGTCATTGAGCGACTGCTCGGCCGCGCGGTACTCAGCGACGCACCCCTCACGAAGGTCATCCTCGCTCCGTTCACCGGGGAGCCGCTCTACACCCTTCCGCTGTCCGGTGCGCCCGAGGTACTGCGCGCCGCTGAGGGCGCCCGTCGGGCGCAGGTTGAATGGGCCGCACGGTCGGTGCGCGAGCGCGGCCACATCGTCCTCGCCTTCCATGATCTCGTCCGGAAGCGCCGCGACACCGCGCTCGACATCGTGCAACTCGAGACGGGCAAGGCGCGTCGCGATGCACTGGAGGAGCTCCTCGACGTCCTCGTCACCGCGCGGCACTACGCGCGTGATGCCCGCAGGCTCCTGCGCCCGACTCGTCACCGCGGCGTCTTCCCGCTCATGGTCGGGGTGCAGGAACTGCACCATCCGCGCGGGCTCGTCGGTGTGCTCGCGCCCTGGAACTATCCGCTCACCCTGGCGGTGAGCGACGCCATCCCGGCGCTGCTCGCCGGTAATGCCGTGATCCTCAAGCCCGACGTCCAGACCACCCTCACCGCCCTGTGGGCCGTCGATCTCCTCATCGAGGCGGGTCTACCGGCGGATCTCATCCCGGTCGTGACGGGCGAGGGTCCCGTCGTCGGCCCCCTTGTTATCGAGGAGGTCGACTACGTCATGTTCACGGGGTCGACGCGAGTCGGACGTGAGGTGGCCCGCCGCTGCGGTGAGCGACTCATCGGTCACTCGATGGAACTAGGTGGCAAAAATGCGATGATCGTACGAGCTGACGCCGACACCGAGCGGGCGTCGGAGATTGCCGTACGTGCCTGCTTCTCCAATTCGGGGCAGCTGTGCATCTCGATGGAGCGGATCTACGTGCACGAGCGCGTGTACGAGGAATTTACGGCGGCATTCGTTCGGCGTATCGAGGCATTGGCGATGAAGGCCGGTGTCGGGTGGGGAGCCGACATGGGCTCGCTTATCTCGGCCGTGCAGGTTGAACGCGTGCTCAGTCACATTTCTGACGCGACGACCCGCGGCGCGCGGGTGCTGATCGGCGGCCAGCACCGCCGTGACATCGGGCCCTACTACGTCGAGCCAACAGTCCTAGAGAACGTGACCATAGATATGGCCCTCTGCGACGAGGAGACCTTCGGCCCGGTCGTCGCGCTGTACAAGGTGGCGTCCGACGAGGAGGCGATCGCTGCTACGAATGCGTCGCCTTATGGGCTGAACGCATCGGTGGTGACGCGTGATCATCGGCAGGGTCGCCGGATCGCCGCCCAACTGCGCGCAGGCACGGTGAACGTGACCGAGGGGTATGCGGCAGCATGGGGGAGCACTCGCGCTCCCATGGGGGGGATGGGGGACTCCGGCATGGGCCGAAGGCATGGCGATGAGGGACTCCTGAAGTACACGGAGCCGCAGACGGTCGCCCATCAGCGGTTTCTTGGATTCGGTGCCCCGTTCGGGTGGTCGGATGAGCGCTGGGGCGAGACACTTGTGCGAGCCGTTGGCGCCCTGAAACGCTTGGGCCTCAAATAGACCAGCGCACCGCAGGAGGAAGCATGTCGGACGTTGACGTCGCGTTCATCGGATCGGGCTGCGGCGGCTCTGTGTCTGCCCTGCGGCTGACCGAAAAGGGCTACCAGGTGTCGATATTCGAGGCTGGCCGCCGTTTCGCTGATGGAGACCTTCCGAAGACCTCCTGGCGCCTGCGCTCGTTTCTGTGGGCGCCGCG
>CAMCSO010000066.1 GCA_945877545.1 Bifidobacterium breve
ACGATGAGGAGGATGATCGCCATCACAACGAGAATGGCCACATAGATGCCGATGTTGATCCACGAGAGGATCTTCGCGGCCGTGCTGAGGCCTCCGCCTTGCATTGCTCCACCCGCTGATGCGATCTCCCGATCGGCCTTCGACGCGAATACCAGTGCAATGATGGCAAGAATGAGTGGGCACACGACCCAAGACGCAATAGCGAGCACGAGAGCGACGATGGCACTGCTCGAGGTCTGCGGATCCTGGGCAGCGACCGAGGGTCGCGGGGACTCGGGCGTCACCTGGATTGCCTGCGCGGCGGCAACCTGAGCGCCCATCGAATAGCCGACCGGCCATGTCGAGGTCGTCGTTTGCGGAACGGGGACATCATCTGTCGGGGTGGATTCCGATGCGTCGCTAGCCAATGGGCTCGAATCACTCATGGGATTACATTACGCTTGACATCGCTCCTAGACGCGACGGACATTGAGAACCGAGTCTTACGACCATACCGAGCAAGGGACCACTCCCCCTGATGCTCGGCGCAGATCTCATCGAACAACTTCGATCCGAGACCCCTGGTGATCTCACCGGCTGGTCCCTGACCGTTGTCCTCGCAGGTGAGGGTCAGTCGACCTGCGTTGTTGCTCATCGCAACCACCATGGTGCTGCCACGCCCATGTCGGCGTGCATTAATTGCACACTCCTCGATGACCAAACGGATGATCGGCGCAAGCGACGGTGCAGACTCTTCGAAGGCTGCCCAGTCAATGCTGTCATCCACACGGATGCCCAGCGCTCCTGAACTCAGGATCGGTGACAATGCCACATTTGAGTGAGCGTCCGTGAGCAGTCGCTCCTCGACGCTCGGGAGTGTCACCTCACACAGGGTCCCCAGTTCGTTCAGCGCCTCCTCACGTCGAGATAGTCGCAGGAGCAGGGAGATCGCCGCCAGGCGGCCCTGCACCGTGCGATGGAGGGTTTCCGAGAGGAACCTGTCGGTCTCGTCCGCCATATCGAGCACGCCCGCTCGGTCTGCATTGGCGGCAGCGAGTCGGACACGCAGTGCGATCGCATCCGACGTCGCTTGAGCCGAGAGGCCGCGTGCCGTGACGATGAGCAGGCCCACGAGCGAGTACCGAAGCAGCCCGCCGGCTAGGCGAACCGGCACGGTCAAACCCGTCACCGACTCTGGGGTGATGACGGACACGATTGCAATGTTCGTCAAGCCCGCGGCGAGCCCCAGCACGCTCCATAATCCGATGGCCGTGAATGTTCCCCGAGGCGTGCCAGGAGTCACCCAGACGCGCGTGAGCGGGACCGAAAGAACGACGGGTACGAAGACGCTGAGGACTGCCGTGAGAAGGCGGGCCGGAGTGTCGGCGGTCCGAAGGATCGCGAACGAAAATGGCAGCGTCACGATTCCGACGAGTAGGACAAGTCGCACGTCCATCACCGGCGGCCGGGTGAGCAGCAGCCAATTATTTCGTGGCACACGGGTGCGAGGGTCGCGTGGAACGCCTTGGTGGAGGTCAACGGAGGCAGCAGTTCCGATCAAGGGGGCAGCAAGGAGCAACTCGCCATCCGCCGAAACCGGGAGCAGAGTCAGGCCGGCGACCTTCTGAATCGGGTCCAGATCACGGGACCAACGCACACCGTGAGCGGCAAGATGAAGATGATCCTCACGGACGGACAGCGAGATCACTACCGATGTTTGGGCACCTTGATCCGCGTCGTCATTGGCAGACAGGTGCCTCACCCACCTGAACACCTGCAGTCGGACATTCTTGTCAAGGAGTTCGCCCCGTGAGTCGAGGTCGGTGAGTTCCGCGCTGGCACTCACGGCAAATGAGCGACCGAGTGCTGCAATCGCGGGGATGAGACCCACCCGAACACTTACCGGGTGCATCAGGTGCGCGAGCGGTCGCATAACAGTCGCCTGGAAGTGATCGATCCAGTCCGCGAGCGAATCATTCGGCATTTGCGCTGCCCACGCCCGGGTGGCAGCCAAGGGTCGACTGACCCGATTCCTGATGACGTCTTCGTAGCCGGCGAATCGCTCGCGCTCAGCGTCCGCGAGGAGGAGGTTGAGTCGAGAGGTCGTCGCGAGGGCTTCCTCGAGGGTCGCTCTCGCCACGTTCGCCTCGCGAGAGCGATCACTAGCATTCGCTGCCACCGCAACTATCCCGGTAAGAACACCAAACACCGCCAAGAGGGAGGGCATGACCCCCGAGGTCGCGTCGGGACTGAGTCCTCCTTCACTACTGAGCAAGAGAAGAACCCACAGGGCCGGGGCGATCCCCGTGCAGTACTGCACGACGAGTTGCACACGTCGGGTCGCAGGCTCGATGACCAAGGAGAGCAAGTGCAGGACGAGGATTGCGACACCTGCTGCGCCTATCCCCGCCAGCAGTGATCCGGGCACCGTAACCACCGTGGCAACGCCATTGCGGGCCCCGAGGACCACCCCGGCGATCGCTGCCAATGCCACAATCCCGGTTGCAGTCCAGCGGAGCGAAGGTCGCCTGACGTGGGTGCCGACCTCGATCAGGGACTGCTCGCTAGCGCTCGCCCGCACGGTCTGTGTTCTCCCCCGAGTAGAGATCAATCGCGGCATGTTGTAGGTACATGAGCACGCTACTCACCCGCGGATTGAGACCATCCTCGCTTTCCCTCAGTCCAAGATTCGTGATGATGTTCGAGATGATCGACTCAACAGAGCGGGTGGTGATCCGATGCTCGGCGGCTATCCGCCGGTTCGACCAACCCCTCGCCACCCCCCCAAGAACCTCAAATTGTCGGGGGGTCAGTCTGTCCATTGGAGTGTTCGGCTTGGAGACGAGCAGTGCCACGAGTTGATCATCGACGAGCACCTCCCCTACCGCCGCGCTCTCCATCGCCCGTCCAACCTGCCCGACGTCGGACACGCTCGTCTTCAGCAGGTAGGACCACCCGCCACGAACGTCGGCCGGCAGGGTGCTGAGGACCGTTGGCAGCGCCAGATTCGAGAGCAGCACGACTCCACGGACATCCGTCTCCCTGCGCATCGCAATGCCGAGGTTGACGCCGTTCATCCCGGCACCTAGGTCAATGTCCGTGAGAAGAATGTCGGGGGCCAGTTCGGGCGCAGCGGCAAGGGCCTCCTCAGCCGTCCCGAAACTGCCGATCACCGTCGTCGCAGGGATTCGGGAGACGACACCGACAGCGAGCAGTTCGCGATAGAGCGGCTCGTCTTCAACGATGAGGACCCGCATGTTCTCCACGGGGCCAGTATGGCAATGCTGGCAATACGTGGCCACCGTGTTTTCACGGTAGTCATCCACTCATGGCTCGCCTAGGCTTCTTTTCGTCTGCTCATGTTTCATTCCCAATTCCGACCGAAGGAACGACATGCCAACGATTGATGAGGAGGCGTTTAACTCAAGGTTTCGTTCCGACACCGCGTTCGCAGCAGCGCTCGTTTCCGCCCCAATCATCGCCCTCGCAGATCACCCCGTCTCCCTTCGCCCGACTGAGGGAATGGAGTCCCCACCGGTCCTAGGGCGAACGTCGATGCGCGATTTCGGTGATTTCTAGATTGTCTTGAGGCCACCTTGCCCATCGGGTCCCATTAATTGAAGCCTCACCAACTTCCGCGCACCGCGTATGATCCAAGTCCACAATATTGCGCCGCACCGCCCCATAACTGCTCAGAGCATCTGGAAGGCACATGACAGCTTCACATTCGCGGCCCCGGGAGTCCCATGAGGGCCAGAGCAAGCGGACGTTTACCTCGATGGGCCGCTGGTACTGGCCGTATCTGCGGCCGTTCAGGGCCCGACTGTTCCTGACATCCCTTGGTCTGGCCGTCGTGCTCGCCTGTCAGGCGCTCATACCGCTCACCGTGGAGAAGCTCCTTCATGACGCGGTCTGGAATCCGGTGGTAATCAGTACGCTGCTTGCCCTGATCGTGGTCCAGCTCGGCATCAGCCACGTTACGCACATGAGCAGTCACCTCCTTGCCATCAACTCCAGTAACCTGTTGCGGATACGCGTGTTCAATCGCCTGGTCAATGAGCGGAGTCGGCGCCTCGATGGGCTCAACCGTGCCTCGCTCGTAGCCCGCCACACCCTCGATATCGACCACGTAGGCGACGCCTTCGAGAAGACCATAGTCGAGGGCATTCCCGGAATTCTTCGAATCATCATCAGTCTCAGTCTGCTCACAATGCTCGAATGGCCAGCCGGCATCGTCATGACCGTTGCGGCGTTGGCGTTCGTCGGCTTGCGCATGCGGATGGCCAAGTCCCTCGCGGCCGCAGACCTCGATTACCTCGATTCAGTTGGCCGCGTGGGTGAGAGCGTTGACGAGGCACTGACCTCGCCCCACACCATCGTGGGCCTGCGCCTTCACCCCTGGATCGAATCGCGCTTCGCACTTCGATCGCGCAAACTCGGCGACGCCTCGCACCATCAGGGCATCGCGGTGACGACGCTCATCACCGGCGCTCACGCCGCCGGGCTGGCCGGACTCGTGGCTGTCGTGCTCTTCGGACTCGCGGTCGGCGGCGACGGACTCGCATCCGTCGCGGCATCGCTCCTGTACGTCGAAGGCGTGGTGAAGGGCCTTGAGGCCCAACCCCCTTGGGTCCGTGAGGTGCACTTTGCAATGGCGAGCAGCCGGCGCATCGATGAAATCCTGGTCGACGACGGTGCAGATGATTCGCAGCCCGCCTTGAACGGTATGGGGCTGAAGGGGGGCGTCATGAATCTCCCCGACAATTGCCTCGTGGGCATCGTTACCCCGCCGGGCATCGATGCAGACGCCGCCCTTGATCAGATCTCCGACGGGATCAATACCGAGACCATCCATGTGCCCCAGGAGCCGTTGGCATTCAATGCATCGATCCTTGAGCACTTCCAGGCAGCGGCACCAGGGTTGGACGAGAATGCCGTCCTACAGTTGCTGGATCGAGTCAATGTCGGTTACCTCATCTCGAATCCCGATGACCTCACCCGACCCCTCGGTCCCACCGGCAACCACCTGACCATAGACGAACGCCAGCGCTTGGCGATCGCCATGGCCTTGGCCAAGCAGCCTCGCCTGCTTGCCATCGGTCCGGTACTCGCACTCGCAGATACCGACACCGCACTACCGGTCACCGAGGCCCTTCGCGCGTCGCGACTCCCGGCTGTCATCGTCACCGTGCGAACGGCTGAGGTCGCGTCCGCAATGGATCTCATCATCTTCGCTACCGGGACCGAAGTGCAGGCCGACACCCACGAAAACCTGCTTGTGAGCAATGCCAATTACTCACAACTGTGGTCCGCTCGCCTAGCATCCATCGACGTCGACCTCAGCGTGCTCGGGATCGACGACGCATCCAAGGGTGCACTGCTGACGCGACTCGTCACGGAACGTTACCCGGAGGGCAACATCCTGTATCGCGAGGGGGCACCCGCCGACCGCATCATCTTCACCGTCTCCGGAAAGATCGAGATCATTGCGAGCGATTCCGGTGGCAGGTCCAGACGTGTCGCCGTCATCGGCCCTGGCAATCACTGCGGCGATCTTCGACTCACCACTGGTGAGGTGCGCGCCGAAACCGCCATTGCAATCGAGGACACTGTCGTCCGAAGTCTTTCACGTGAGGCTATTTCCGCCGGCATGGCGGGCCTGCTCGATCGGTCACCAACCGAACGCCGAGTAGTGTCAGCCATCCTGCGTTCCGGGCCGAGCACTATCGATGAACTTCGTAGTCTCCTCGTCGACCTCGACGATCCCTCAATCGATTCTGCGCTAGCACTACTCACCCGCGACGGCGCCCTCGTTGAGGAATCAGGGCGATACCGGGCGGTTCACAAGCGGGCCACCAAAACCGGCGCATCCGACATTCTCAACAGGCTCGCCGATCTGTAGCCACTCCGCCGACCCAGGGCACATTCGATGCATCGCCTAGGGTTGGCGGACCGGCCTGAACTCCTAGGCGGTAAGGCGCGCCGCGATCAACCGGATCTGCTCCGACCACGGATGATCAGGCGTGGTGAGCGAAAAGAGGCCAGCAGAAGCGTTCTGCACGACCTCTTCGGACAGCGGAAGAATCGCCGCCGTCTCGGCGGCGTATGCGGCCGTCATCTGAGATCGCAGATCCTCTAGGTCAACGCCGGTGGGAACCTTGTTGACGACGAGGTAGAGCGCCGGGACCCCGAGCTTGCGAGCAACATCGACCGTGACCGCTGTGCCCTGGAAGTCCTGACGATCCGGACGCAGGATGAGCAACAGCACATCGCTGATGGTGATGGACAGGAGGGTCTCCTCGTTCAGGCCCGGATGGGTATCAATCAGCAGGTAGTCCAACTGGAGTTCCTTGGCGAGATCCCGGAATCCGTCATTGAGTTTGCCCACGTCGTACCCCTCGCGTAGGACACGGGCGATATCACCAGCCTTCATGCTGGAGGGGACGAGGTAGAGGGTGCCTCCCGGCGCAACCGTCGTTGTCGCTGCGATCACCGAGGTCACATCATGAGCCACCTCCCTGATCCCAAGCTTGCCCCACAGGTAGTCATTGAGGGTGTTGTCGAGATCATCGGAAAAGCCGAAGAGCACGTGAATCCCCGGGCTCTGGATGTCGGTATCAACGACTCCCACGCGATAGCCCATTGACACAAGTTGGCCGGCTACGTTGGACGCGGTGTTGCTCTTGCCCGTGCCACCTCGGAATGAGTGGATGGAAATTACGGTCGTCATGGAGATCCTTAGTATCGGGGTTCACGATAGGCGCTTGAGCAAGCGAACAAGACATAACCATCGTATATCGTGATTGATTATGACTGCGAAAGTTAGCACGCAGGGCTCGGCTCAGTGAGCGTCCCGCCCGACGCACGAACGACAAGTCCTACGTCCGATCCATCCGACGAACGAACGCCGATCCGCCAGTCACGCTGGTCGAAGTTGAGCTATCGCCTCGCGATTCTTATCGCCGTCCTGTTGGCTCTCTCTGCGGTCGTCACCACAACATTTGCCGTTCGGTCAGTTCAGGACGCCATGTACGACCAGACACTCCAGTCCATGGGGAACGTACATGCCGCGGTGAACTCCCTAATTTCCGCTGAATACCAGAGCATTCTCGACTTTCGCTCCACGGCTCTCGAAGGGCGGCGTCAGGCACTCATCGACGTGTCCACTCCAGTCATCGCTTCACTCGACGAGCTCAGGGCCTCCGTCGATCGGCGGGAGCTAACAACATCTGAAGCACAGAAGGCCGCTCTGGCCATGCTCAAGTCAATTCGATTCGGAAACAACGACTACTTCTTCACGTATGACGAGAACATGACCGCGTTGGCGCACCCGGATCCGAAATTCGAGGGCCGGAACCTCATCGACCTCCAGGACGCCGACGGGCGTTACATTGTTCGCGACGCGAGGGACGTCGCTCTTAATCAGGGCAGCGGCTTTACTGAATACCGATGGGTTCGACTTGGCGAGAACGTACCCGCCGACAAAATTGGCTACGTCTTCAACTACAAACCCTGGAATTGGATCATCGGGACCGGCGTCTACGTCGACGACATTGAAGCCGAGGTGGCCGTCAAGCAGGAGGCGGTCGAGAGCCAACTGGCCGAGGCCTTCGGGCTCGTCACCTTCACGAGCAACAGCACCTTCTTCATCCTCGACGACGCCGGCGATGTCGTCGTGACTCCCGCGGGATCCGATCTCACCTCCCTGACTTCGACCCCGTCCGGTGAGGCATTGATTACCTCCCTGCTGGCGTCCCCTGCTCCGAGTGACGCAAGCATCGTGGAACGCAGCTACGAGGCAAGCCTCAACGGTGGCGGAATCGAGGAAGGGGTCATGACCGTATCGAGCTTCGATCCCCTCAAATGGCTCCTCGTGTCGGCCGCGCCCCGCTCAGAGCTGACTGCCCCCGGTCGACAGCTCGCACTCCAGCAGGCGTTGCTGAGCATCCTCGTCCTCATCATCGGCCTCAGCGGTGGCCTCCTCCTCAGTCGGCGCATCGTCCGCCCCGTGGAGTCCATCACCGGGGCTGCGCTTGCGCTCTCAGATGGCACCTTCGATCCCGCATCTCTCAATGCCGCCGCTGCGCGAAAGGACGAGGTCGGTGAGCTCGCCAGAACCTTCAGGCGGATGGGCGAAGAGATCATCGAACGTGAGCGCAAATTGCGAGAGCAGGTCGCCCGACTAACGGTCGTCGTGGACCACGGAAAGGTCGCGAAGGCCGTCGAGGAGATCACGGAAACGGAGTACTTCCAACGACTCAAGGAACGGGCAGACGCACTTAGAAACCGTAACGACTGAGGTACGAGAACGAAGAAGGGGTCGGACACCATGTCCGACCCCTTCTTCGTGCGCTGTCGCTCAGGCGTTGTATCCCCGGAAGTCGAACTCCTCCAAGGGCACCGCGGCACCCGAAGTCGCCGCGAACGTCGTGTAGTCGATGTCGTCGTACCCCGAGAAGCTCGCGTACATCGCTGCACGAGCCTCCTCGGTTGGCTCCACCTTGATGTTCCGGTAGATCGGCATACCCGTCCCTGCAGGGATGAGCTTTCCGAGAATGACGTTCTCCTTGAGCCCGAGTAGCGGATCGCTCTTGGCATGGATGGCCGCATCGGTAAGCACCCGGGTCGTCTCCTGGAAGGAGGCTGCTGAGAGCCACGACTCCGTCGCAAGCGACGCCTTCGTGATTCCCATGAGTTCCGGACGTCCCGCTGCCGGAGTGCCACCCTCAGCGACGACGCGACGATTGACGTTCTCGAATGTGTGTCGCTCGATCACGTCGCCTGTGAGGAACCCGGAGTCTCCGTCATCAATGATCGTCACTCGCTTGAGCATCTGACGAACGATGACCTCAATGTGCTTGTCATGAATCGATACGCCCTGCGAGCGGTACACCAACTGCACCTGCTCGACGAGGTGCAGTTGAACCGCGCGCTGACTAAGAATGCGGAGCACCTGCTTGGGATCGACGGCCCCAACGATGAGCTGCTGCCCGACCGTGACGTGTCCGCCATCCTCGACGAGGAGACGTGCACGCTTCGAGACCTGATGAGCAATCTCCTCCGAGCCATCATCGGGGGTGATGATGATCTTGCGGGTCTTCTCCGAGTCGTCGATCCGGATCCGGCCGCTGAACTCACTGATCGGCGCAACGCCCTTGGGGGTGCGTGCCTCGAACAACTCCACGATGCGAGGCAGGCCGTGTGTGATGTCCTCGCCCGCCACGCCACCCGTGTGGAAGGTACGCATGGTCAGCTGGGTACCCGGCTCACCAATGGACTGCGCCGCGATGATGCCGATCGCCTCGCCGACATCGACGAGCTTGCCGGTTGCCATCGACTGGCCGTAGCACATCGCACACGTGCCGACCTTGCTCTCGCAGGTGAGCACCGATCGCGTCCGGACGCTGGTGGCGCCAAGTCCCACGAGCTCATCAAGACGGGGTGCTGTGAGTGCCTCACCGGCGAGGGCAATGACCGTGCCATCGACTTCGACATCCCGGGAAAGCACGCGGGTCGCCACCGCCGTGTCGATATTGTCGAGCGACCGCATCGTGCCATCAACTAGTTCGCCGATCGCGATCTCGGTGCCACGCTCGGTGAAGCAGTCGACCTCGCGGATGATGACGTCCTGCGAGACGTCAACGAGACGACGGGTCAAATACCCCGAGTCAGCCGTACGCAGCGCAGTGTCCGCGAGGCCCTTGCGGGCACCGTGCGTCGAGATGAAGTACTCAAGGACCGACAGGCCCTCACGGAAGTTGGACTTGATCGGACGCGGGATGATCTCGCCCTTCGGATTCGCCACCAACCCGCGCATTCCAGCGATCTGACGAACCTGCATGAAGTTACCGCGGGCCCCCGAATCCACCATCATGTGAACCGGGTTCGTCCGGGGAAAGTTCTCCTGCATGGCCTTGGCCACCTCGTCGGTCGCCCTCGTCCAGATTTCAATGAGCTCCTGGCGCCGCTCGGAGTCGGTGATGAGACCTCGCGCGTATTGCTTCTCGACCATCTCGGCCTTCTCCACCGCGACACCGAGCAGCTCGGCCTTGCGCGGCGGGCTGATGACGTCGGAGATCGAAATGGTGACCCCGGATCGAGTTGCCCAGTAGAAGCCGAGGGCCTTGAGCTTGTCGAGGGTCTCCGCCACTTCGACCTTCGGATACAGCTCCGCGAGCTGGTTCACCGTCTGGCCAAGCACCTTCTTATCGACCTGCGCATTGACGAACGGGTAGTCCACCGGAAGGGCATCGTTGAAGATTGCCCGCCCCAGTGTCGTCTTGAGGAGGAACGGCTGACCCGGCTCCCAACCCTCCGGCGCCTCAAAGCCCTCAGGCGGCAGGCCCTCGGAGAGGCGGATCGTGATGTCCGACTGGCGCGACAGCACCTTGGCGTCAAAGGCCATCATTGCCTCAGCGATTGACGAGAACGCCCGGCCCTCGCCGATGGCACCCGGCTCGTTCATCGTGAGGGAGTAGATCCCGAGCACCATGTCCTGTGTCGGGGTCGTGATTGGCCGACCGTTCGCTGGCGACAGGATGTTGTTGCTCGACAGCATGAGAATGCGTGCCTCAGCCTGAGCCTCCGCCGACAAGGGCAGGTGGACAGCCATCTGGTCACCGTCGAAGTCGGCGTTAAATGCCGTGCAAACGAGCGGGTGAATCTGGATGGCCTTGCCTTCAATGAGCTGTGGCTCGAAAGCCTGAATACCGAGGCGGTGCAGGGTCGGCGCCCGGTTGAGCAGCACTGGATGCTCAGTGATGACCTCCTCGAGGACATCCCACACCACGGGACGCGAACGCTCGACCATGCGCTTGGCACTCTTGATGTTCTGCGCATGGTTAAGGTCGACGAGCCGCTTCATGACGAACGGCTTGAAGAGCTCGAGGGCCATCTGCTTGGGCAGGCCGCACTGGTGCAGCTTCAACTGGGGCCCAACGACGATGACCGAACGACCTGAGTAGTCGACGCGCTTGCCGAGCAGGTTTTGGCGGAATCGGCCCTGCTTGCCTTTGAGCATGTCGGAAAGCGACTTCAGTGCGCGGTTACCCGGCCCAGTGACGGGGCGGCCCCGGCGGCCATTGTCGAACAGTGCGTCAACGGCCTCTTGAAGCATGCGCTTCTCATTGTTCACGATGATCTCAGGTGCTCCGAGATCGAGTAGACGCTTCAAACGGTTATTGCGATTGATGACGCGCCGGTACAGGTCATTGAGATCGGACGTTGCGAAACGGCCACCATCAAGCTGAACCATGGGACGCAGGTCCGGAGGGATAACCGGGACGGCGTCGAGAACCATGCCCTTGGGGGTGTTTGTCGTGTTGAGGAATGCCGTCACGACCTTGAGCCTCTTCAGGGCCCTGGTCTTCTTCTGGCCCTTCCCGGTCGCGACGATCTCCTTGAGGATTTCGGACTCGGCTGCAAGATCGAATGAGATGAGCCGCTTTTGGATTGCGGCCGCACCCATCCCGCCGTCGAACCAGCGGCCGTAGCGATCGCGCATCTCGCGGAACAGCATCTCGTCGCCCTCAAGATCTTGGACCTTGAGGGTGCGGAAGCGGTCAAAGACTCGATCGAGTCTCTCGATATCGGTGTCGGCCCTGCGGCGCAGCCCAGCCATCTCGCGCTCGCCCGACTCGCGGACCTTGCGTCGAACATCAGACTTCGCGCCCTCTGCCTCGAGCTCGGCGAGATCGGTCTCGAGCTTCTTGGCGCGCGCCTCGATGTCGGCATCGCGACGATTCGCGATCTGCTTCTTCTCAACGCCTAGTTGGGCCTCGAGGGATGGCAATGCCTCATGACGGGCCTCGACATCGACCATCGTGATCATGTAAGCGGCGAAGTAGATGACCTTCTCGAGATCCTTCGGAGCGAGGTCGAGCAGGTAGCCCAGGCGACTCGGGACACCCTTGAAGTACCAGATGTGGGTGACGGGCGCCGCGAGCTCGATATGCCCCATCCGCTCACGACGGACCTTGGCGCGCGTGACCTCAACGCCACACCGCTCACAGATGATGCCCTTGAAGCGCACCCGCTTGTACTTGCCGCAGTAGCACTCCCAGTCACGGGTCGGTCCGAAGATCTTCTCGCAGAACAAGCCATCCTTCTCCGGCTTGAGTGTGCGGTAGTTGATCGTCTCGGGCTTCTTTACCTCGCCGTATGACCAGGTACGGATGTCCTCCGCGCTGGCAAGGCCGATTCGCAGTTCATCGAAGAAGTTGACGTCTAGCACTTTGGGTGTCCTTCGTTCGTTTCGATCGTCATTGGGGCTGAGTGCTCGGTGCAGCGACGCCTCGCTGCCTTAGAGTTCGTCGACGCTGCTCGGCTCGCGGCGAGACAGGTCGATGCCGAGTTCCTCGGCAGCGCGGAACACGTCCTCGTCAGAGTCGCGCATCTCGATCGAGACACCCTCACTCGACAGCACCTCGACGTTGAGGCACAACGACTGCATTTCCTTGACAAGCACCTTGAATGACTCAGGGATACCTGGCTC
>CAMCSO010000067.1 GCA_945877545.1 Bifidobacterium breve
TCTGTTACCCGGGCGCCGGTTCCGTATAGGAGTTCAAGGAGGGCACGGTCACGAAGGCCCACCGCTGACTCGAGGTCACCGCAGGCGGCGAGAAGTCGCTCCACATCCGAGTAGTTGAGCGCCTTTGGCAGACGTCGTCCGATGCTCGCAGGCTGTATGTTCGTGCTCGGGTCCACGACGGTGAAACCCTCGGCCGCGGCGAAGCGGTGGAATCCACGAACGGCGACCACCACGCGAGCCGCGCTGGATGCGGTCAGGGGGCCCCACGATTCCTGGGGCCGGCGCAGCGAGGCGGAGAAGTCAGCAACGTCATTCTCCGTGACGTCGCTCACGCGAGCGATCCGCCTCTTTTGACACCAATCGGCGTACCGCCGAAGATCGCGCCGATACGCCGAGACGGTGTTCTGCGACAAGCCTCGTTCGATGATGACATGGTCGAGGTACCCCTCGATCACATCGCCGAGTAACTCGCTCAGGCGAGGACCTCGCTCAGTGGAAGCAGGGGCATACCGAATGACTCAGCGACCGCTGCATAGGTGATCTGCCCGTCATGAACATTGAGCCCTCGGGCCAAGGCATCGTCGTCGCGTAGCGCCTGCTTCCAGCCCTTGTTCGCGAGTTCGACCGCATAGGGGAGGGTGACGTTCGTGAGAGCGTAGGTGGATGTGTGCGGGACGGCGCCTGGCATGTTCGCGACGCAGTAGAAGACCGAGTTGTGGACCGTGTAGGTCGGGTCTGCGTGCGTGGTCGGGCGGGAGTCCTCAAAGCACCCACCCTGATCGATGGCGATGTCCACAAGGACCGAGCCCGGCTTCATTCGGGACACCAGGTCGTTGCTCACGAGTTTAGGGGCCTTCGCGCCCGGCACTAGGACGGCACCGATGACCATGTCAGCGTCGAGCACGGCCCGCTCAACCTCGAACGTGTTTGAGGCAACCGTCTGCATGTGGCCTTGATAGATCGCATCCATCTGTCGGAGTCGAGCGATGTTGCGATCGAGGAGTTGAACCTCCGCCTGCATGCCCAGTGCGATCACTGCCGCATTCATGCCCGCCACTCCGGCGCCGAGAACGACGACCTTGGCAGCGTGCACACCCGATACCCCCCCCATGAGAATGCCCCGCCCTCCATTGGCCCGCATGAGCGAATGCGATCCGACCTGCGGGGCCAAGCGTCCAGCGACCTCTGACATGGGGGCCAGGAGCGGCAGTGAGTGGTCGGCGAGTTCAACCGTCTCATAGGCGATCGCTGTTGCACCCGATTTCACGAGGGCATTGGTGCATTCCAGTCCGGCAGCAAGGTGGAGGTAGGTGAAGATGACCTGTCCTGATCGCATCCGGTGATACTCGGCCGCGATCGGCTCCTTGACCTTAAGTATCAGGTCTGCTGCGGCCCAGACCTCGTCAGCCTCCGCCGCGATGGACGCACCTGCCGCGACATAATCCTCATTGGGAATCGATGACCCTTGGCCCGCATCGGTCTCGATAAGCACCGAATGGCCGTTTCTCACGAGTTCAAACACTCCAGCCGGCGTGATCGCCACTCGGTACTCGTGGTTCTTGATCTCTCGCGGAATCCCGACCTTCACTACTGCCTCCTTCAGACGTCCGTTCAAGGACGCTACCCCGCTCCGGGGCCTTGCCTGATCGTAGAGGCAGCACTGGCCAGAACTTGAACGCTCAGCCGCCACGCTTCACGATCACCCAACTGCCCGACTGCCTCAGTCGTTCGATCACGTGCTCAACGGTGACCGCGTTGGGTTCACCCGCTCATGCAACACAACAGTGTCGCGGGCAGGCCACGCCTCGTCGACCGGACGAATCGAGGCCCAGCCGCCTAACCTCGACGCCCATGCGGCGAGGATTCCGCACACCGCGGTCGGGCTCCCGACCCGACCAGCCAGCACGAGATCCTTGGCCTCATCGAGATCCACCCAGGCCCGGGGAAGATGTGCTTCCTCGGCTTCGCCGGTATGCGGACGACCCTCGTCAATTTCACGGAGATTGCGCGCGAGATACACCCGAATAACCTCACTCGATCCGCCCGGTGAGGTGAGGAAATCGACGAGCACGTGCCACGTCGCGGCCTCGTACCCGGATTCCTCAGCGAGTTCGCGCACTGCTGTCGCATGCGGCGTCTCCCCCGCAACATCAAGCAGGCCAGCGGGTGGTTCGAACAGCGTCATCGCCACAGGATGCCGGTATTGCCTGATAAGGAGCACTCTGTCTTGAGCATCAATCGCGATGACGGCTACCGCGCCCAGATGCTGCTGAACATCTCGAACCGCACGGTGCCCCGCAAAGTCGACGGTGTCGGACCGAATCGACCAGATGCGTCCCTCGAACCGCTCTATGGATTCCACGATGGGCCTGGGCTCCACCGTGTCGACAATCTCGCCTACCCACTCCTCATCACCCTCGACGGTACTCACCGCGACTGCAAGGCCGGTTGTCGGCGCCGTGCATGTTCAAGTGCCGCGCCAACAAGTCCCTTGAAGAGCGGGTGTGCCCGTGTCGGGCGCGATCGCAATTCGGGATGAGCCTGGGTGCCCACGTAGAACGGGTGAACATCGGCCGGCAATTCAACGAATTCCACTAGCCGTCCATCTGGCGAAGTGCCGGAGAAGACGAGTCCAGCCTCCTCTAGTGGCGGCCGGTACGCGTTGGCCACCTCGAAACGGTGACGATGACGCTCATCGACATAGGGCATGCCATACGCCGCTGCCACGAGGGAGCCCTCGAGGAGTTTGGCCGGGTAGAGGCCCAGTCGCATCGTGCCACCCATGTCTCGATCACCGGTGAGAACGTCACGCTGATCGGCCATCGTCGACACCACCGGGTGCTGAGTTGTTTCGTCGAACTCCATCGAGTTCGCGCCCTGGAGTCCTGCGACATTTCGCGCATACTCAATAACCATGCATTGCAATCCAAGACAAAGACCAAGGACGGGAATGCCGTGCTCACGCGAGTACTGGAGAGCGCCGAGTTTGCCCTCGATGCCGCGGACGCCAAATCCACCCGGCACGCACACTCCGTCGAGATCAGCGAGAGCCTTTCGTGCCCCCTCGGGGGTCGCGCAGTCATCACTGGCAATCCAGCGGATGTTCACCCGAGAGTTGTGGTGAAATCCACCGGAGCGGATCGCTTCAGTAACCGACAGGTAAGCGTCCGGCAGGTCGATGTACTTGCCCACGAGTCCGATCGTTACCTCGTGTTCGGGAGTGTGCACTCGCCTCAGCAAGTCATCCCAACTCGTCCAATCGACATCGCGGAACGGAAGATCAAGGCGGCGGATGACGTAGGCATCGAGACCCTCTGAATGCAGGACCTTTGGAATGTCGTAGATGCTAGGCGCATCGACGGCCGCCACGACGGCAGCCTCATCGACATCGCACATGAGCGAGATCTTCCGCTTGATGCCGGACGGCACCGGCCGATCCGCCCGCAGAACGATCGCGTCCGGCTGAATTCCAATGCTCCGCAAGGCGGCAACCGAGTGCTGAGTCGGCTTCGTCTTCAGCTCTCCAGATGGTCCGATGTACGGGAGGAGTGACACATGCAGGAAAAACACATTCTGCCGGCCAACCTCGTGTCGCACCTGACGAACGGCCTCGAGGAAAGGCAGCGATTCGATATCCCCGACCGTGCCTCCCACTTCGGTGATGACCACGTCCACCTCGGGGCCGGCCATTCTCCGGATGCGTGACTTGATCTCGTTAGTGATGTGAGGGATGACCTGCACCGTGTCGCCAAGATACTCCCCACGTCGCTCCTTCGCGATCACGGTTGAGTAGACCTGACCCGTCGTCACGTTCGCCGAGCCATGGAGGTCGGTGTCGAGGAACCGCTCGTAATGGCCGATGTCGAGATCAGTCTCTGAACCGTCATCAGTGACAAACACCTCGCCGTGCTGAAACGGGTTCATTGTTCCCGGGTCAACGTTGAGATACGGGTCGAGCTTCTGCATCGTCACGCGCAATCCGCGTGCGGTCAGAAGATTTCCGAGACTTGAGGCCGTGAGCCCCTTGCCCAACGAGGATGCGACCCCTCCGGTTACAAATACATGCTTGGTTTGCTTGGTGGCACTCACGGAAGTTCAGACTATCAGCGTTCGCCGAATAAGACTCGGACGCACCGACGCAACACCGCCACCAAGTTCCGCTCGCCTCAGTGGCCCGCGGGCCCTCGCGTGCCTACCGCCCTGCGGCCCGCTCGAGTTCTGCCACCGCAAGCAACTCCTCGGCATGTGCAGCCCCGGCCTCGGACTCGTCGAGGCCAGAAAGCATTCGCACGAGCTCGGATACCCGATCTCGTCCGAGGGCCACGGTGACGCTGGAGGACGTCACTATTCCGTCCGCACCCTTCGAGACGACGACATGCTGGTCAGCGAACGCCGCTACCTGAGGCAGGTGAGTGACGACGATGACCTGGGCAGTTCGCGAAAGACGGGCCAGTCGCCGCCCCACCTCAACAGCGGCACGGCCACCGATCCCGGCATCGACCTCATCGAAGATGAATGTCGGCACCGGATCAGCCCCAGCGAGCACCACTTCCAATGCGAGCATGACCCGCGACAGTTCACCCCCCGATGCGCCTTTGCTCAGGGGGCGAAAGTCAGCCCCGCTGTGCGGACGAAGGAGGATCTCTACATCGTCAGCACCGTGAGTGGAAAACTCGTCAATCCTCTCGCGACTCGTGACCCTCACTTCAAGCGCTGAGTCGGGCATGGCGAGAGCATGAAGTTCGGACGTTACCTGAGCCGACAACGCCAATCCAGCCGTAGCTCTCAAGCGGCTGAGCACCAACGCCGCACCTACAACTGCGGCACGCAACTCGACCTCTGAACCGGTGAGCTGCCGCATGCGATCGTCACCGAGGTCGACCTCGGCCACGCTGGCACAGGCGGCTGCATGCCATGCAATGACATCGTCGATCGTGGAGCCGTATCGGCGGCGAAGGGAGCCGAGTTCATGGCGACGCTCCTCCACCCATGCCTGCCGCGAGGGATCTGCCTCGATATCGGTGGCGTAGGTAGCGAGCTCAACGGCGGCGTCCGAGGCGAGGCTGCCGATCTCGTCGAGCCGCTCAAGGATCGGCAACAAATTGGAGTCGACCTCTGCAGCACGTTCAAGCGCGAGCAGGGCTCGCGACAGCACCGAGACGAGGTCCTGATTGGACGTCTCTCCGTCCTCCCCGACGAGCGCATCGTGCGCAGCGAGAACATCGAGCAGCAAGGTCCCCGCATGGCTGAGACGTGCCGCCTGTCGGTCGAGTTCAACATCCTCACCCGGGGTGGGTGCAACCGCTTCGATCTCCGCGATGCCCAGTCGAAGCAGGACAGCCTCGCGCTCCATCGCCTCTCGCTGGTCGGTCAGCATCGCAATACGCTCAACGGTCGCTCGCCACTCACCAAATGCAGCACGGTATCCGGCGAGGGCCTCGAGGCACGGCACCCCACCGAATCGATCAAGGAGGGTCCGTTGAGTGTCGGCGTGGCGCAGACGCATCTGCTCGGACTGGCCATGCACGGCGACGAGCGAGGATGAAACCTCCTGCAGAACGACCGCCGGAACAGCCCGCCCACCTGCAAAGGCCCGGCTTCGCCCTTCACTCGCCACCGTACGGGCAAGGAGTAGCCGAGCACGTCCATCCTCGACTTCCACCTCCGCGCCGGCATCCGTCACACGCTGGACAGCACTTGAGTCAGGCGTAACCGACCACTCGCCGTCCACCCAAGCCTGTTCGTTGCCAGTGCGAACCATCGCAACATCAGCCTTGCCACCAGCGAGAAGCGCGAATCCGCTGAGGACCATGGTTTTCCCTGCGCCCGTCTCACCGGTGATGACCGTGAGGCCAGTCGAGAAGGGAATCGTGGCATCAGCGATCACCCCAAGTCCCCGGATCTGGAGTCGTTCGATCATCGCCGACCTACCTTGGGCCAAGCCCGCACGATCATCACGATGCGGGACCCCTACTCCGAGCTCCGCCGCGCCAGCCCTCCACCGGCAGGGCAAACTTGGCGACGAGGCGATCGGTGAATGGCGCGTCAATGAGGCGTGCAAGCCTGACTGGCTGCGCTGAGGCCCTCACCTCGACACGCGCCCCACCAGTCACATCAATGGTCCGTCGGCCGTCGGCGCACAGCACGGCATCCGACCCCGCCTGCAATTCGAACGCAACAACGCTCGTCGGGGAGATGACGAGCGGGCGGGAGAACAGTGCATGCGCACTGAGTGGCACGACGAGGAGCGCTGAAACCTCGGGCCAAACAACGGGCCCGCCCGCGGAGAACGCGTAGGCGGTCGAACCTGTCGGCGTTGATGCCACCACTCCGTCGCAGCCCCAGCGCGAGAGTGGCCTGCCGTCGACCTCCACGACGACGTCGATCATCCGCTGCCGAGCGATCTTCTCCATGCTCAATTCGTTGAGCGCCCACGTTGAACTCGAAGGCAGGCCCGGCTGCGTAACCCGGATGTCGAGCGCCAGCCTCTCCTCGACGTGCCAGTTGCTCGCCCCGACGGCAACGACGACGTCTGCCACGTCCTCGGAGTCTGCCTCCGCCAAAAAGCCCACGTGCCCAAGATTCACACCAATGATTGGCACACCGGACGCACGGGCGCGCTCGGCTCCTCGAAGAATCGTGCCATCTCCGCCCAGCACGACAACGACATCGCAGCCATCAGAGGCGTGCTCATCCGCAGGCACGATATCAGCGACGGGCAACGCCTCATCGCCCCAGTATTCGACATCATCCTGACCCATTGCGACGGAGATACCCTGCGAGGCTAGGGCCTGCGCCACCTCCACCGCCATCCAACGCACAGCATCCTTGCGCGGATTGATGACGAGGAGAACTCGCTTCGTGGCGCTCTTCACGATGGCCCCTCCCTGACTGCCAATTCAATGGTCGCGCCCGAATCAACGACCCCGGCATGCGTTCCACCCCGTTCAAGCCAAATGAAGTACTCAACATTGCCACTCGGTCCGGGAAGCGGACTCGCCACCACGCCACGAAGTGTGAGACTGAGTCCGATAGCACACCGCACCACGGTCTCCACGCTCGACCGGCGGAGCAGGGGATCTCTCACGACCCCATCGCCAACATGCTCGCGTCCTACCTCGAACTGCGGCTTCACCATCAGCAGGTAATCACACTTCGGAGCAGTAACCGCAACAAGGGAGGGAAGGACCGTACGCAGTGAGATGAAGGACAGATCAGCCACCACCATGCTCGCGAGATAGGGCACTGACTCAACTGTGAGGGTCCGTACATTGGTGCGCTCGAGGAGGTCAACCCTCGGATCGACTCGCAGAATCCACGCCAGTTGTCCGTACCCCACATCGACGGCCAGCACGCGCTCGGCACCGCGCTCGAGGAGAACCTGGGTGAATCCACCGGTGGACGCTCCCGCATCGAGGATCCAGCGACCGGCGACTGAGAGCGGAGCCGACTCAAAAGCATCGAGCGCACCGATCAATTTGAGTGCACCCCTGGAGACGTAACCCGGTCCTCCTGCATCCACCGTGATGGGCGCCGATGTCTCGACCTGGGTCGCCGGCTTCGTCGCAGCCACACCTCGCACCTGAACAGCCCCAGCAGCAATGAGTTCACGTGCCTGCTCACGTGATCGGGCGAGGCCGCGCCGAGTGAGTTCGGCATCAAGGCGCCGACGCGTCACCTGCATTGTGCGCGTTCTACGAGCCGGCGTTCAGGTCGGACAACCGCTGATGCAACTGCCGATGTACCGATTCGAATATTGCAACGTGTTCGCTCGCATCGAGATCGTCTAGTTCGCGAAGCCGCTCGAGTGCAGCATCCACGGTTGGGTCCCCGGTAGGCTCGAATAACGGAAGGATCAACTCGCCTTCCACACCTAGCGGCACAGGAGTCTGGATTTCGGCTCTCGTCTCGTCGGGGTAGCTGGCCTCGCTCATCCAGCATCAGCGGGAGGCTCGCCTGGCTCGACGACCACCTTCTTCTTTTTGCGGACCACACGGGCAGGACCATCATCACCTTCGGGCGGAGAGTCCGGCGCACCTTTGGCTTCCTTTGCCTGCTGCGAGCGCGAATCCGAGTTCGAAACCGACCCGCCACCTTCATTTGACCCACCCGTTGGACGATCGCCGGCATCCCCCACCGTGTCATCGGTCGGCGGGGGCCATCCGCGCAGCTCATCGAGCTGCTGCTCCAGCCTCTGGACGTGTCGGCGCAAGGCCGCCAGTTCATCCTCACGCACAAATCCCATTCGCCCGACGGCCCTATCGACCTCAGACCGGATCATCGAGACAAGCAACTCGCGATTGTTCTTACTCGTCGCAACGAGGTCATCAGCAAGTTCCTGGACCTGCCCCACAACGTCCGGGGCCTTGGTCGACAAGGTGAACCCCCTTCCGACGAGGGACATAGCCACTTCCTTGGCCTTGTTCGCAGTCACCTCCGTCAAACCGGTTGCCAACTGCAGATACCCGCGCACGTCATCAAACATGGACACCACGTTACCGCCCCTCCGTTACCCGCTGCCATCGTCCGGGGTCGTGCAATGGCAAAGCCCCTCCATACTCAATGCAGCCTAGATGTTTCGCGACATACGTGGGCACCTCATCGCCTTCAGCCGACGCCAGTCCGGCCTCGTCACAGACCCCGGTCATGACCAGGAGGGTGGGGATGCCAAGGCGTCCGCCCGCTGCAATATCGGTGTCGAGTCGGTCTCCGATCATGAGTGGACGGACAGCCCCAGTTCGCCGAATTGCCTCAAGGAGGAGAGCGGGCTCCGGTTTCCCGGCAACAGCATCCGGCCGTCGACCGACAGCAGTTGCTACTGCGGCCACTAGTGAGCCGTTACCGGGCGCCATTCCACGGGGGGTTGGAAAGGTCAAATCCAGATTGGTGGCGATCCACGGCAGCCCCGCCCTGATCGCGAACGTCGCCTCCGCAAGATCGCGCCAGCCGACATCTGGTCCATAGCCCTGCATCACCGCAACTGTGGCATCGTCGAACGTCGACACCGGTGTGAATCCCCGCTCGCGCAAGGCCTCCCAGACGCCACGTCCGCCCACAGCGAGGACCGCTCCTGTGGCCACCCGCTCCGCGACCAGACTCGCACCCGCCTGAGGTGAGGTCACCACATCGTCCGCTGACGCAGGGATCCCAAGGTCGCGCAGATGGTGGGCCACCTCCTCTGCCGTTCGTGAAGCGTTGTTCGTCACGAAGCAACAACGCACACCCCGCGAGACTGCGGCCAAAATGGCATCAACCGCTCCGGGCACCGCGTTGGGCCCTACGTACACCACTCCATCGAGGTCGAAGAGGAGCACATCATGCTCAAGGTTTACCACTTCATCGCTCATGACAGCACCGGTCCCTTTAGCGGAAGGTCGCCTCGAGCGCGTGCCAGGAGCGTTGCCTTCACCTGGCTTAGCGCCCTGCCGTACTCAGACCTGCTTGGCCGCATCACGAAAGCCAGCGCAAGGTGGTCCCTCGCCTCCTCGAAATGCTGCCTATGCCAATGACAAAGTCCCAATCCGAAGTGCGCGTAGTCGTTGTCTGGAGCACATTCAACGAGTACGCCGAATGCCTCTGCTGCCTCGTCGTAACGACGAGCATCGAATCGTGCCCTCCCAAGGGACTCAAGTGCTGCCTGCGATCTAGGCTCGGCATCTAGGACCCGTTCGAGCAACTGCGCCGCAGCATCGGGATTCCCGCTGGCTAGCAACTCCCCCGCCCGTTGAAACCAGTCGTAGGGGTCACCTGCTGGTCCTATGGAATCCGATCGTTGATCGGCAGAAATGGTCACCCCCCATTCTTTCATGTCGAGCGCCACCTCACACCGATTTCATCCGACGGACATCAACCTCCATCGCGCTTCCAAGCCCACCACCCGCCCGCCAGAATCTGCGTCGCAGTACACCCTCCGCTTCAACCCAGCGTCCTGGTTCCCATCCGTGAAGTCTGCCTGCCAACTGCGCCTTGGACGTAATGCATGCAATCGTGTCGATTTGAGTGGATCCCCTCACCTCCCGCGTCGGGCGATCGATAATGATCGAGAAGACCGTGATTTCGTCGCCGCTGGGAAGCCATTTCGTTGACACCTTGGCGCCGAGTCGGCCCACGATCCTCACGTCGTTCACCGATAGCTTCTCACCGGTTTCACTGGTACGCATGGTCCTCCTTATCAGTCTCGGAGGGCCATCCTCCGCCGCCAATCTTCGAGGCGCAGACCCGCAAGGGGGTTGCTGTGCATGACAACCCACCGAAAGAATGTCCGTGTGGATAACACCGGAGACAAATCGCAATTGCAGAACTCAGACGTGACAGACCTCGGTAACGACGTGTTCATGATCGATACCCGCATGGGTGGCTATCAAGGAATCACTGCGAGTTACCTCATCAGGGGGAGCAAGCCCTGCCTCATCGAGACTGGAACGGCCCGATCTGCGCCCATCGTCATGGCACAGTTGGCCGCCCTGGGCATCGCCCCCGAGAATCTTGCCACGATCGTTGTGACTCACATCCACCTCGATCATGCCGGTGGCGTCGGAGACCTTGCGAGATTGTTTCCGCGGGCGCAGGTAGCCGTCCACGAGAAAGGCGCCCGGCACCTCGCAGATCCGGCCAAACTCGTCGCAAGCGCCCACCGAGTGTTCGGGGAGGTGATGGACCGGTTGTTCGGCGATCTCCTGCCAACTCCCGTCGACCGCATCTCCGTCCTTGGAGATACCGGGCTCATCGATCTCGGGGACGGGCGATCCCTGACGACATTCCACAATCCCGGTCACGCCTCGCATCACGTGGGGCTGGTCGATTCCCTCACCGGGGATCTCTACACGGGTGACGCCGCCGGCGTGTACATCCCTGAGACCGCTGAGGTCCGGCCTTCAACTCCTCCGCCAGATTTCGACCTCGAACTCACTCTGGACTCGCTTCAGCGCATGAAACAACTCAACGCAAACAGACTCCTCTTCAGCCACTACGGCCCCGTGACCAACGTCGCCAGCACTCTCGATGAATCCGAAGCGCAACTTCACTACTGGGTAGAATCAGTCGAACGAGCCCGGGGTGAGACAGAGGATCTCGACCACGCCATCGCTCTCGTTCAAGAGCGCGATCGGGCTCAGCATTCCGCGTTCTACTCAGATCCTGCCCTCGTCGAGAAATACGAGGCGCTCTCGAGTATCGGCGCGAACGTCATGGGCATTAGTCGTTGGATGGATCGACCTCCGGAAGGTCCCCAACCTCCTCGATGAAACTGATGCCGGCGATTTCCTCACAGCGTTCAGCCGCGTCAGTCGCTCCATCCAAATCGGAACCCGCTGCGCGTTCCATCCACTCCCACGCCTCCGACGATCGACCTGCTCGAGCAAGAAGGTCCGAGTACGCGTATTGAAGGCGTGCCCTCGTGGTACCCGGAGGTAGCCGGGTCAACTCCGGCACCTGCAAGGTCACGACCGCGGCCTCGACCTGACCCAGATCAGCTCGAGCCCCTGCTGTCACGAGCAGCAACTCGATACGCGTATCGGTATCCATGCTTGGGGCATTGATCGCCCTGATGTAATCGAGAGCCTTCTGAGGACGACCCAGGCCACGCTCGCAATCGGCGATCATCGGTGCATACATAATCCCGCCAGACATCCGTCTCACCGCACGCAGTTCCGCGAGCGCAACCGAGAAATCCCCGTCTGCGTAGGCAGCAATTGCGGCCGCCTCGCGTATCGCGGACACTCGACCAGCTCGCCGTCTTGCAGCCTCGATATGGGCACGCGCGGTCGTGATGTCGCCGTTCACCATGCAGCGATCCGCCGCGACCAAATGCCTAGCCACGATCTCTGCCAAGCCTTCGGGCAGGGTTCGCAACTCCAGTAGGACACCCTTGTCCAATTCTTCCGGAACGACGTCATCAGGGATCAAGGGGTCGCGCGGACGCTCCACCCGCGGGCGATCGACCTCGCGATCGGCGTAACCTGCGGACGTGGACCGCGGACGATCCGAACCTCCACCCAAGCGGGGTCGATCCGTGGTCGGGCGTGCCCCACGATCACTGGCTGGGCGGTCCCCACGTGGCGCATCCCCACGAGGACGGTCGAACGACGAACGAGACCGTTCACCGGTCGCGCGCCCAGGATCCCCAGCGGAACGCGGACGATCCGATGCGGGGCGTGCCCCACGATCACTGGCCGGCCGATCCCCACGTTGCGCATCCCCACGAGGACGGTCGAACGACGGACGAGACCGTTCACCCGTTGGACGCTCACGATCTCCACCACCCGACCTGGGGCGATCCGAGCCACCACCCGACCGCGGACGATCCGATGTTGGACGCGCCGCACGATCACTGGCCGGCCGATCCCCACGTTGCGCATCCCCACGGGGACGCTCGAACGACGGACGAGACCGTTCACCCGTTGGACGCTCACGATCTCCACCACCCGAC
>CAMCSO010000068.1 GCA_945877545.1 Bifidobacterium breve
CGCACCATCGAATCGGGGAGGCCCTCCTCGTCGCGAATCCGCAGGAGCTCCTCCTGCTCCGCGCGAATCATGAGACTTCGCAGTTCCCTCTGGAGCGCTAGGACATCGGGGGCATCGACGCCTGTTTCAACCTGCAACGACAGCAGTCGCTGATCGACGACGCCGCGCAATAGACCGACAACGTCACTTGGGATGGGCCGGCCGCGCAACGCAGCCTCCTCCTCAATGGCGTCGAGTCGGCGCAAAGCCGCGCGGGAGAGGGTTGCGTCGATGCGCCTGAACTGATCGGTGTCGTCGGGCGCCTGCACGCCCAGCCGGCGAGCGAGGGGTGCGAGCGTCTGGGAGAGGAGGAGTGTCACGAGGATGATGACGAATGTGGTTGCGAGCAACTCCTCGCGATAGGGCAGGCCCGACCCGTCTGCGAGGACTAGCGGTATCGAGAACGCCGCCATGCCCGAGACCGGACCCCTAGCTCCCGCCCATGCGGCGAGCATCGCCAGCCGCATGTTCTGGCGTTCGCCCCTTCGCAGGCCTTCGATCCGGATCATCACGTAGATAAAGATGACTCTCGTCAGGACGAGGACGACCGTCACGACGACGACGAGCAGCCCGACGAGCTCGAGTTGCCCGCGGTCGAGTTGCAGGAGGGTCGCCACGAGTTCCAGTCCAACGAGGAAGAAGGCCATGGCCTGAAGGGCGAAGGTGAGGTGACGCCACAGAGTTGCGCTCTGGAGACGTGCCGCGCTGCCAGCGTCGGAGGTCTGGGCATGGGCGAGGTAGAGCGCCGCTGCGACCACTGCGAGGATCCCGGAGCCCTCGATCTCTTCGGCCGCGAGATACAGCACGACCGGGGCGATGAGGGTAAGGCTGTTCGCCGCGACAGCATCCCTGCTCCGTGACGTCACCCAGCTCATCCCCCACCCGCCGATCAGCCCGACGGCGATTCCGCCGACGACCGCGAGGACGAAGGTCGCGCTCACCTCCATGACGGTGACGCTGCCGGCCACGGCCGCGACGAGGGCGACACGCAGGACGGTGAGCCCGGTGCCGTCATTCACCAGGCTCTCGCCCTCGAGGACCGAGACGAGCCTTCGGGGCAATGACGCGCGACGGGCCACCGCGCTCACCGCGACGGCATCCGTCGGCGCGAGGATGGCACCGAGGGCCAGTGCGAGTGCGAGCGGAATGGCGGAAATGGCGGCGACCGTCAACCCGATCGCCGCTGTCGTCGCGAGGACGAGACCGATCGCGAGGATGAGCACCGGACGTCGAACGCGCCGGATGTCTAGGTACGAGGAGCCGAGCGCCTCGCCGAAAACGAGTGGGGCGAGCACTGCGACGAGGGCTAGCTCGGGATTGAGCGGCGCACTCGGAGCGAATGGCAGGAGCCCGGTGATCGCCCCTGCAGCGAGCACCGGCAGGGCCATGCCCCAGCCGCGCTGCCTAGTGAACAGGGCGACCCCGATCGCAAGCGCCGCTGAGACCGCGAACCAGGACAGCGTGTCACTCACCGCGACACCAATCCTGCGACATCCGATTTACCAGGCTGAGCAGGGTCTCCTTGAACACGTGGCCGAGGCTATCCGAACGGGTCGAGCCGACCCGTGCCATGGCCATCGCGGCGGTGGTGCTTGGCAGCCGCAAGCCCATCTGGCACGGTATCGGCATGACCTCGACGCCCAACGGGAACCGCGAACGCACGAACTCCCCCACCCCCGGTCGAAAGGCTGTCTGGATTGCGATCGGTGTCGCCGTCCTATGGCTGGTCTTCGGGAGCGTCGCCGGGCCCCTCGCCGGCAAGCTGAATGAGGTCCAGACGAACGACAATGCGTCGTTCCTGCCCGCGTCAGCCGAGTCAACCCTCGTGGCCAACGAGCAGGCACTCTTCAGCGATGACAACGCCTTCCCACTTCTTGTCGTCATCACCCGGCCCGACGGCGCCGCGCTCACGTCCGGTGACCTCGCGGAGGCGGCAACCTTCGCCGGGGAGATCCCCTCGATCGAGGTCGAGTCGGGCACGACGATCACCGACTACCTCCAGCCGGGGTCGATCATCCCGATCCCCTCGCAGGACGGCAAGGCCGTCCTCATCAACGTCTCACTCGACGGCGACAAGTCGAGCGAGAACCTCGCGAATGGCGAACTCGCGATCGCCGGCATCACCGAGTCAGTGCGCGGGGCCGCCGAGCAGGTCACCGACCTGCGCATCAATGTGACTGGCCCAGCAGGCATTCTCGCGGACCTCATCAAGGTATTCGGCGCAATCGACAGCACGCTGCTCGGCGCTACTGCGGTCGTCGTCGCCCTCATCCTCATCCTCGTCTACCGCAGCCCCTTCCTATGGCTCATCCCCCTCCTCGCGGCTGGCATGGCACTCGCCGCTGCTAGTGCGGCGGTCTACTTCCTCGCGAAGAACGACATCGTCGTTCTCAACGGCCAGAGCCAGGGGATCCTCACCGTGCTCGTCTTCGGCGCTGGCACGGACTACGCCCTACTACTTGTCGCGAGATATCGCGAAGAACTCCATCATTTTCCAACGCACATACAGGCCATGCGTGCAGCGCTGCGCGGCGTTGTTGAACCCATCGTCGCGAGCGCGGCAACCGTCGTGATCGGCCTCATGTGCCTGCTCCTGAGCGAGCTCAACTCCAACAGGTCAACCGGGCCTGTCGGCGCGACCGGCATCATCGCCGCCCTCGTGGTCATGCTCACATTCCTGCCGGCGCTCCTCATCATCCCGAGCGTCGTCCTGCCCATCCTCGCCTTCCTCGTCCCCACCATCATTGGCCTCGTCCTCAGCTTCTTCACCGATCTTGAGGTCGGACCCTTCGCCGCGGTTGGCGGGCTGCTCGCGGGCGTCACCATCATCGGCTGGATCATCTTCGGCATCCTTCGGATCACGAGTCCGAACTGGGGCCCCTTCTCGCGCAAGCGAATCCCCGCCGGCCGCTGGGCGTTCTGGCCGAAGGTCCCGCGGGATGACGACACCGACGAGCGGCTCTCCGGCGCTTGGTCCAAGGTCGCAGGCGGAGTCGGACGTCGTCCGCGGCTCACCTGGGTTGTCACCGCAATCGTCATGCTCGTCTTCGCCGGCTTCGCAACCACGCTCAAGGCCGAGGGCATCACCACGACTCAGGCCTTCGTCAACGAGACCGACTCGGTTGTCGGCCAGGAACAGCTCGCCGCTCACTTCGCGGGAGGCCTCGGCACCCCGGCAGTCGTCATGACGAACGAGGCCGCCCTCGCGGATGTCCTCAGTACCGTGACCGCCACCCCAGGGGTCGCCGCCGCTGTGCGGTTCACCGGCCTCCCGCAGCAGGATCCGGCCGCATCTACTGCGCCAACGAAGATCGTCGATGGGCGGGCCCAGATTCTCGTGACGCTGGCCGACGCCGCCGACAGCCCTGAAGCTGAGCAGGTCGTCAACGAGTTGCGCACGAACGTCCATGCAGTCGAGGGCGCCGATGCCCTCGTCGGAGGGCAGACGGCCGCATCACTCGACATCGACAATGCCTCGATTCGGGACCGCAACCTCATCATCCCGGTCGTCCTCATCGTGATCTTCATCGTCCTGATGTTGCTGCTTCGCTCAATTCTCGCGCCCGTGCTCCTCATCACCACGGTGCTGCTGTCCTTCTTCGCGACACTCGGCGTATGCGCAATCTTCTTCGACAATGTGTTCGGGTTCGCAGGCGCCGACACGTCATTCCCGCTCTTTGCATTCGTCTTCCTCGTCGCACTCGGGGTCGACTACAACATCTTCCTCATGACCAGGGTTCGCGAGGAATCCATCAAGCTCGGCACCCGGCCCGGCATCCTTCGGGGCCTCACCGTGACCGGTGGGGTCATCACCTCGGCCGGCATTGTGCTCGCCGCGACCTTCCTCGTCCTTGGCGTGCTGCCGCTCGTCTTCCTGCGCGAACTTGGGTTCGCGGTGGCGGTCGGGGTCCTGCTCGACACGTTCGTCATCCGATCAACGCTCGTGCCTGCCTTGGCCTACGACATCGGTGCCCGGATCTGGTGGCCGAGCAAGCTGGGCCGGCCAGGCGAGGATTCAGTGGTTGATGACCCGATGAGCGAGAAGTCAGCGGTCGCCCCGTAGGGACGCCTCCTGGGTCGGACCATCGGGTTGGGGCTGGCCCTCGATGAAGATGCGATCAACCCGCTCGGCAAGGTCGAACAGCGGGGGCTCGGGCACAGCCCTTTTCAACAGCGGCTCCGATGCCATGAACGTCGAATCGATCTTGGGCTGGTCCACGAGGAGTTCGGCAGGGTCCTTCGCGGATGCGCTCAGGTAGTCCTGCCACGTCTGATTGTGGATGATGTACGCCTGCTTTCCTGCGGCAATGTGGCCATGCCACGGCATGATGACAACCTCGAGGACTCCAGCGCCCGCTGCTGCGACCCGCTCGTTGCCCGCAGCGGCCGCCGCCTTCAGTTTGCTGGCGAACTCTTCCTTCTCGGGTTCGGTGAGAGTCTCGACGTTGGGGTATTCCTTGAAGATCAACGAAAGCTCATCCTGGGTCTGCTGCATCGACGACTCGGACGCCTCGATTCGGGTGACAAGCAGGTTCATCTCGGAGTTCCGTGAGAACCAGTCGCCTGCGGCCAGCCCGAACCCGGCAAGAACGATGACGAATGCAAAAACCCCGACGATCACCGGGACCCAGCCCGGGGTTCGCCTCTTCACAATCGGCTGGCTTTCGGCGAAGACGCCAGCGGGACTCGGGGGAAAGGAATTCGGGTCAGTGGTCACGTTCATATGATGGAGTATTCGTCCGGTTTTCGAGGCATCAGGGGCCCCTTCGGGCTAACCTTGCGCCGTGCAGAAGGCAGCGACCGGCGTCAGCCAAGACTGGCGTGAACGGTATGGGATGCTCGCGGCCAAGGTGAGCCGGGAGTTCTCCGCTATCCCCGCAGGGGCTCCCATCCGGCTGCAGAAGCGGACCTCGAACCTGTTTCGGCCGCGGGCGGCCCTCACGAATCCCGGGCTTGATGTCAACGCCTTCGACGGAGTGCTTGAGGTCGATCCGATTCGTCGCACCGCCCAGGTCCTCGGGATGACCACCTACGAGCACCTCGTCGATGCCACCCTCGCCCATGGCCTCGCCCCGATGTGCGTGCCGCAACTGCGCACCATCACCCTCGGTGGCGCCGTCACCGGCCTCGGTATCGAGAGTGCGAGTTTCAGGCAGGGCACACCGCACGAGTCGGTGATCTCGATGGACATTCTCACCGGGGCCGGCGAGATTCTCACCGTCACCGGCGATGATGACGACCCTGGCCGCGACCTCTTCTACGGCTTCCCCAACTCCTACGGCTCCCTCGGCTACGCCCTGCGCCTCGAGATTGAACTTGAGCCGGTCCGGCCGTTCGTCGAGATCCGTCATGTCCCGTACCCCTCCGCCGCTGCCATGGCCGCGGCCATCGCGCAATTCGTCGAGACACCGTCATTCGAGGGCCAAACCATCGATTTCATCGATGGCACGGTGTTCTCACCCAGCGAGCAGTACCTCACCCTCGGCTTCATGGTCGATGAGGTGCCGACCGGCCTATCGGTGAGCGACTACACCGGAATGGACATCTACTACCGATCGATCCAAGCGAAGACCCGCGACTGCCTCACCATCCACGACTACCTGTGGCGCTGGGATACCGACTGGTTCTGGTGCTCACGGGCCTTCGGCGCCCAGCGGCCATTCATCCGCCGGCTATGGCCCAAGCATCGGCTTAGGAGCGACGTCTACTGGAAGTTCGTTGCCTTCGACCGGCGCCATGACGTCTCGGGGAAGCTTGCGCGACTGCGCCGGCAGCCGCAGCGCGAACCCGTAGTTCAGGATATCGAGGTCCCCGTCGACCAGCTTGACGCCTTCCTCGACTTCTTCCACCGCGAGGTCGGCATCGAGCCGATCTGGATCTGCCCGCTCAAGCAGCGCGACCCGACCGCTCGCTGGCCGCTCTACGAGTTCGACCCGGCGGTCACCTACGTCAACGTCGGATTCTGGTCAACCGTGCCCCTGCCCGAGGGCGTCAGCCCTGAAGCCGGGAGCGTCAACCGGCGTGTCGAAGCGGTCGTCACTGACCTCGATGGTCGAAAATCCCTCTACTCCACAGCGTTCTACGACCGGGCGACGTTCTGGTCGATCTATGGCGGGGAGGCGTACCCCGCACTCAAGGAGCGGTACGACCCAGGCGGCAGGCTGCTCGGACTTTACGAGAAGGTGGTGGATCGGCAATGAAGCTGGCAGAGGTGTTCACGATGGTCGTGCCCGAGGAGAGGGGCGTGGGCTTCAAGGCCTTCGACGGGTCAGTCGCGGGGCCACCAGATGCAAGCGTGGTCCTTGACATTCGCACCCCGCGTGCCGTGGAGTACCTCGCTGGTGCGCCGTCCCAACTCGGCCTCGCTCGGGCCTACGTGGCCGGCGACCTCGAGATCGTCGGTGATCCCTACGAAGCGATGATGCGCCTGTACCCGGCAGCGAAGCCCCATATCGGCATCGGTGAATGGCTTCGCCTCCTCGGAAGTTTCCTGCCCGCAGCGCTTAAGCGTCCGACCCCGCCGCCGCAGGAGCAACGACTCACCGGCTCCCGCCACTCGAAGGGTCGTGATGCCGAGGCGATCCACCACCACTATGACGTATCGAACCGCTTTTACCGCCTCGTCCTGGGCCCGTCGATGGCCTACACCTGCGCGGTGTTCCCGAACGCTGACGCCTCGCTCGAGACCGCTCAGGAAGAGAAGTTCGATCTCGTTTGTCGAAAGCTTGGCCTTCAGCCCGGCATGACGCTGCTGGACATCGGTTGCGGCTGGGGTGG
The DNA here is from genome assembly GCA_945877545.1 of Bifidobacterium breve. Taxonomy (GTDB): domain Bacteria; phylum Actinomycetota; class Actinomycetes; order S36-B12; family S36-B12; genus WLND01. The sequence goes on from CAMCSO010000068.1 coordinate 6,817, forward strand.
GATGGTGCTTCATGCGGTGAAGCACTACGGCGTGCACGCCATCGGCGTCACACTCTCAGAACGCCAGGCCGAGTGGGGACAGGAGGCCATCGAGGCGCAGGGGCTCGCTGGGCGGGCCCAAATCCGGTTCAGCGACTACCGGGATCTGCCGGAAACCGACTTCGACGCCATCTCATCGATCGGCCTTACCGAGCACATCGGCCGCGAGAACTATCCGTCCTACTTCGCCTTTTCCTACAGCAGGCTCAAGCCCGAGGGTCGGATGCTCAACCACACGATCACCCGGCCAAGTGATGCCGAGCCAAGTCACTACCGGGACTCGTTCATCAACCGCTACGTGTTCCCCGATGGCGAACTCTCCGGCCCCGGTCACATCATGAGCACCATGAATGACGCTGGCTTCGAGATCCGTCACGAGGAGAATCTGCGCGAGCACTATGCCCTCACCCTCAAGCACTGGTGCCAAAACCTCGAGGATCACTGGGATGAAGCCGTCGAGGAGGCTGGGCTCGGCACCGCGCGCGTGTGGCGGCTCTACATGGCCGCGTCGCGGATGGGTTTCGAACTCAACACCATTCAGTTGCACCAGACATTGGGTGTCCGGTTGGCGGCGCGGGGGGTCAGCGGCTTCCCACTGCGCCCGGATTTTGGAACGCCGCGCCGATAAGAGGCCCCTGACCCACGGCTCACGTCCATGCGCTACCCGAATTCGTAGGAGTTCGCCTACTATGGCGTTGAATCGTGGCGCTGATCGTTGGCGCGCCACCGAAAGGGACCCGAGTGAACATTGGTAAGCCACGCCTGCTTGCAGCCGGCGCCCTGTTCCTCGCCGCCGCCACTGCCTCGTATGCATCGATCGGTCAAAGCGCCCAGGCTGTCGAGTCCGAGCCAGTCATCTGGGGCTACAGCTACATCACCGTTGATTCGATCTGGGCCGATCTCGGCACAGACATGAGCGGCACCTGGGTCGCCGTCGGCGCGAAGGGCAAGTTGGTCACGTCAAAGAACGACGGGGTCAACTGGAGCATTCCGACCCTGCCGAGCGCGGTCGCGACCGCCACCTTCACCTCGATCACCCAAGCCGACAACATGTGGGTGGCTGCAGACCTCACCGGAAACATCCTCACCAGCCCCGATGGCCTCGCCTGGACACTCGCCTTCACGAGCGCCACATCAACGGCATGGACCGGAGCGGCGTACGGGGAGGGGATCTGGGTCGTGTTTTCGGCTACCACCGCTCAGACCTATGTGATTTCCAAGGACCGGGGGGTCACTTGGACCACGCAAACCCTTCCCTATGGATTCACGATCGACGAAGTGGCCTACGGCAATGGCGTCTGGGTCGCCGTTGGAGCAGGATCCGTTGAACGAAATATCGTCACATCCGAGGATGCCGTCACCTGGGACTGGGTGAAAAATGCGAACTCGCAATGGTCTGACGTGGAATTCGGCCTCGGAAAGTTCGTCGCAATGTCAGCCTCCGGAGGGATCTCCACCAGTAGTGACGGCCGCACCTGGACCGGCGCCAGTTTTCCGTTGCAACGGGCCCACAGCGGCACAACCTGGACAAGCGTCACCGCGGGCCCCGACGGATTCATGGCCGTCGGCTTCGGCACCGGCGCCTCTGGTTGGACCGAGGGGCTCTCCGCCTACAGCGCCGATGCCATCACGTGGAAACCCGTTCCAATCATCCATGCCACCTGGAGAGTCGTTCAGGCAGACGACGACGGCTTCGTTGCCCTCGGCTACTACCTCACTTCCGGCCAAACCGTAGTCATGCGTGGCGCCCTCGCGGCTCCGTCGAGCGCCGGCGGCTTTGCGGTGAGTCCGTGGGTCCAGTCATTCGCGAGGACATCAGCAGCGATGCCGTGCCCTCCTGGATGGGCAGGTAACTGGGCGCAATGGCCCAACGATCAACGCGGCGGCTTTGTCTGCGAACGAACGATCGCCAACTCCGCGACCCATGGCGGGTGGATGGTGTTCGCTGGCGGGCAGTGGTGGGATGTTCCCGACAGCATCTACCGACGGGGTTGACTTGCCAGGGCGGGGCGCCGCTCAGGTCGTCGCGTCTATAGGCGTCGCATCGACGAGCAGGTGCCCGGCAGTCTCCAGCGACACCTCGGCGTACTCCCCACCACTGCCAATGAGGATGCCCTCGACGGCGCGCTGCACCTGAATGCTCGACCCCGGATTCGCCCCGACCCGGCGCAGGGTGAGCATTGCCTCACCATCGGTCTGGAGGGGTTCGGCGATCCGGCGCAGGACCACCGTTCGAACGTCGCTGCCGGCAACAGCCGCAACGGAAATGAGCGGACCGCCGGCCGGTGCGACGAGATCAGGCACGAGTTCGTCAAGGCCAGGAATCGGGTTCCCGTAAGGCGAGACTGTCGGATTCCCGAGGACCTCGAGGAGACGACGCTCGACGGCATCGCTCATCACGTGCTCCCAGCGGCAGGCCTCGACGTGAACGTCCTCCCACTCCATGCCGAGCAGGGTCACGAGCATGCACTCCGCGAGACGGTGCTTGCGCATGACCCGGGTGCCCGCCTCTCGACCAAGGGCGGTGAGTTCGAGATGACGATCACCCGAAACCACCAGCAGGCCGTCGCGCTCCATGCGGGCCACCGTCTGTGAGACGGTCGGGCCACTTTGGCTCAGGCGTTCAGCGATGCGGGCGCGCATCGGAACGATGCCCTCCTCCTCGAGTTCGACGATCGTACGCAGGTACATCTGCGTGGTATCGATGAGATCGCTCACGGGGTCCTCGTCGGTGGTCGAGCCAGTCGGTGGGGCGATGCAAGGATGGCCTTACAGGGGCAATCTAGCTGAACACCGACTCATCCCAACGACGTCGATTCACATGGGTGACCGCGGGAGGCTCCTACTTCGGGCAGTCGAGGCCCGAGCCCGGGCCGCCTCCGTATGAAGACGTGGGCGCTGCGATGAACGTATTGAGGGCTTCGGCAACCCCGGTGGAAGCCGAACGCACGGTGAAGGCAAAGGGTTCTGAGGTCACTGTCCCGTCGGGAAGCATCATGCAGTGGATCCACGTCGCCTCGATCCCCGGAATTGACGCCGCGAGCGTGTCAATGCTCCCAACACCAGCGGCAAAACCGATCGGGCCGCCTGGACCGCCATCAGCCACGCGCCTCGTGCCCACCGCCTCGTCATTGACGTACTCCACCTTCACATCAGTCAAGCCCGCGGCAGCGATTCTCGCGAGGAGGTCGATGTCGGCCGTGGCACCCTTCGTTGTCACAACCGTCTGGCCTGCAAGGTCCTCAACCGATGTGATTGTCGTTCCCTTGCGAACGGCGAGCGAGCGGGCGACGCTGTAATAGTTGTCGGTCCAGTCGATCGCCGATCCAGTCTGCTGGGTTCGCGCTTCGGTCACCGAGATGCCCGTGCCCGCGACATCGCATTCATCATTGCCGGGTCGCATCCAGATGTCGTTGAAGGTAGCCACCTCAACGGCTTCGAACTGTAGCCCTTGATCCTTGGCGAAGGCCGCGAGGTAATCGGGGTCCCAGCCCGACCAACCGTCGTCCCCCTTGATTGCGAACGGTGAGAAGCCGGGGTAGAGGCATACCTTGAGCACCCCGGCCTCAAGGGTCGTCACGCCCGAGGTCACGGAACCACTGCTGGAGCCTCCTCCACCACCACACGCGCTCACCGGGAGAAGGAGTGCGACTCCGAGGGCTGCGCCCACGATTCGATGCATCATGGCTCGTCCTTCTGCGGTTCCAACGTGGCGGGAAGTTCAAGTTCATATCGAGAGGAAAAGCATCGGCGCGAGCCATTGTGCAACCTGCGGAGTAAGGTCCATCGGGTGATCAGCGTCGACGACTACCGTGCCCGGATGCTAGCAGGCATCTCTCCTCTGCCGCCCACGACAACCCCCCTGCTGAACTCGCTGGGACTGGTCGTAACCGAGGACATTGTCACGAGCCGGCCGATGCCAGGGTTCGACAATTCCTCGATGGACGGCTACGCCGTGCGCTCATCAGACTTCGTCGGCGGGGCGGGCGAAGTCGTGCTGACCGTCGTCGACGACCTGGCCGCCGGCGCCGGTATCGGCGTGACGATCACACCCGGGTGCGCCGCCCGCATCATGACTGGCGCGCCGGTGCCCGCCGGAGCTGACTGCGTTGTACCCATCGAGGAGACCGACGGTGGAGCATCGACCGTCACCATTCGGGCGACCCCAACTCCCGGGGCATACATTCGTCTGGCCGGGGAGGATCTCCCCCATGGCTCCCTAGCGGTGCCACGCGGCAGCATCGTCACCACTCGAAATCTCGCCCTCATCGCGTCGTGCGACCTGTCGGCCATAAAAACCCGGCCCCGGCCGAGGGTCGTGGTGATGTCGACCGGCAGCGAACTCGTTGCTCCGGGCGACGCAGTTGCATTCGGTCAAGTCGTCGACTGTAACAGTTACCTGCTCGCCGCTGCGGCTGCCGAGGCGGGTGCAGCGGTGACCCGCATCGGCCCGGTGAACGACAGTTTCGACGAGTTCACGGCCGCCCTGGAGCAGCATGCCGCGAATGCCGATCTCATCATCACGAGCGGCGGGGTGAGCATGGGCGCATACGACACGGTGAAGGAGGTGCTCACCGCCCGAGGGGGAGTCGAATTCCTCAAGGTCGCGATGAACCCCGGTATGCCGCAGGGTTTCGGCCGTGTTGACGGGGTCCCGATCATCACCCTTCCCGGTAATCCCGTGAGTACCTACGTGTCATTCGAGGCTTTCGTGCGGCCGGCGATCCGCAAGATGCTCGGGCATGCCGCCCTGCTGCGTCCTGAACGAACCGCGACGATCACCGAGTCGATCACCTCACCAAGCGGGAAGCGGCAGTTCGCCCGTGGCACGCTCACCGGGGGTGATCGCCTTGAGGTCGCACCTGTCGGTGGTCAGGGCTCACATGTCATCGGCGGGCTCTCCCGAGCGAACTGCATCATCGTCATCCCCGAGACGGTCACCGAGGTACGCGCCGGATCGTCGGTGAGCATCATCGACCTGCGGGCCGACGACGACGAATAGCTGCAGCCGATCAGGCGCGAAAACGGGACCGTGCTGTAGCGACTTCACTACAATTCGCTACATGAGTGCGCCTTTGTCCATTCGGTTCAACGACGATCTCCTCGATCGGCTTCGCAAGCGAGCCCGGGGCATTCCTGGGGCGACGCCGTCGGGCCTTGCTCAGCTGCTCATCGACGAGGGTCTGCGTATGGCGGAGCACCCCGGGATCGTCTTCAAGGACGGACCCACCGGGCGACGTGCAGCCCTGGCCATGGGCCCTGATGTCTGGGAGGTCGTGACCTACATTAAGGAGTCCGAGGAGCGCGGCGACTTGGCGATCGAGGCAGCTGCAGAGGCGCTCTGCCTTCCGTCCGCCCGAGTGCAGGCGGCCCTCGACTACTACTCGACGTACCGTGACGAGATTGCGGAGGAGGTTGCCGAAGCACTCGAAGCTTCGCGGAGTGCTGAA